>NZ_JASNFN010000030.1:0-66131 GCF_030731085.1 Blastococcus carthaginiensis
TGTCCGGCGGCGTCCTACTCTCCCACCCCGTCTCCAGGGCAGTACCATCGGCGCTGAGAGGCTTAGCTTCCGGGTTCGGAATGTTGCCGGGCGTTTCCCTCTCGCCATGGCCGCCGTAACTCTGTGAACTTCGAACTTCCCCGGCGGGGGGGCTGGTTCGTGCGTTCAGAACCGCACAGTGGACGCGACAATCTTCGTTGATGACTTGGTACACAGGGCCCTCGTGGAGGAGGTGTGTGTGGTCAAGCCCTCGGCCTGTTAGTACCGGTCAGCTCCACACCTTGCGGTGCTTCCACTTCCGGCCTATCAACCCGCTGGTCTGGGCGGGGGCCTTACCCGGTTGACCCGGTGAGAGACCTCATCTTGAAGCGAGCTTCCCGCTTAGATGCTTTCAGCGGTTATCCCTGCCGAACGTAGCCAACCAGCAGTGCACCTGGCGGTACAACTGGCACACCAGAGGTTCGTCCGTCCCGGTCCTCTCGTACTAGGGACAGCTCTTCTCAAGTCTCTTACGCGCACGGCGGATAGGGACCGAACTGTCTCACGACGTTCTAAACCCAGCTCGCGTACCGCTTTAATGGGCGAACAGCCCAACCCTTGGGACCTACTCCAGCCCCAGGATGCGACGAGCCGACATCGAGGTGCCAAACCATCCCGTCGATATGGACTCTTGGGGAAGATCAGCCTGTTATCCCCGGGGTACCTTTTATCCGTTGAGCGACACCGCTTCCACATGCCGGTGCCGGGTCACTAGTCCCAGCTTTCGCTCCTGCTCGACCCGTCGGTCTCGCAGTCAAGCTCCCTTGTGCACTTGCACTCGACACCTGATTGCCAACCAGGCTGAGGGAACCTTTGGGCGCCTCCGTTACATTTTGGGAGGCAACCGCCCCAGTTAAACTACCCACCTGACACTGTCCCTGATCCGGATCACGGACCGAGGTTAGACATCCAATTCGACCAGAGTGGTATTTCAACGGCGACTCCACGAACACTGGCGTGCCCGCTTCGCAGTCTCCCACCTATCCTACACAAGCCGAACCGAACACCAATATCAAGCTATAGTAAAGGTCCCGGGGTCTTTCCGTCCTGCCGCGCGTAACGAGCATCTTTACTCGTAGTGCAATTTCGCCGAGCCTGTGGTTGAGACAGCTGAGAAGTCGTTACGCCATTCGTGCAGGTCGGAACTTACCCGACAAGGAATTTCGCTACCTTAGGATGGTTATAGTTACCACCGCCGTTTACTGGCGCTTGAGTTCTGAGCTTCGCCTTGCGGCTAACCCGTCCCCTTAACGTTCCAGCACCGGGCAGGCGTCAGTCCGTATACATCGTCTTACGACTTCGCACGGACCTGTGTTTTTAGTAAACAGTCGCTTCTCACTGGTCTCTGCGACCCCCTCCCGCTGCCCCACGCTAGGTGGTTCACGGGCTGGGGCCCCCCTTCTCCCGAAGTTACGGGGGCATTTTGCCGAGTTCCTTAACCACAGTTCGCTCGATCGCCTCGGTATTCTCTACCTGACCACCTGAGTTGGTTTGGGGTACGGGCCGCTCGGAACTCGCTAGAGGCTTTTCTCGGCAGCATAGGATCATCCAATTCGCCTCAATCGGCTATGCGTCGGGCCTCACCCTCATGTCCGACGGATTTACCTATCGGACGGGCCACACCCTTGCACCGGTACTACCACTCACCGGTAGGACTACCTTCCTGCGTCACCCCATCGCTTGCCTACTACCAGTCCGGGTCCCCAGCTTCCCCGGTTCACCTCACAAGGAGGCTCCCCGGCGTCGGTGGGTCAGCATCGCTGGGTTCAGCATGGGCGTTCCTTCGCGGGTACGGGAATATCAACCCGTTGTCCATCGACTACGCCTGTCGGCCTCGCCTTAGGTCCCGACTCACCCTGGGCGGATTAGCCTGGCCCAGGAACCCTTGGTCTTCCGGCGGGGGAGGTTCTCACTCCCCTCTCGCTACTCATGCCTGCATTCTCACTCGTGTGGCGTCCACGGCTGGATCACTCCGCCGCTTCCACCGCCACACGACGCTCCCCTACCCATCCACACACCTGGCCGGCACCCACGAAAGATGCCGGCGGGTTGTTGTGTGAATGCCACGGCTTCGGCGGTGTGCTTGAGCCCCGCTACATTGTCGGCGCGGAACCACTTGACCAGTGAGCTATTACGCACTCTTTCAAGGGTGGCTGCTTCTAAGCCAACCTCCTGGTTGTCTCTGCGATCCCACATCCTTTTCCACTTAGCACACGCTTAGGGGCCTTAGCCGATGATCTGGGCTGTTTCCCTCTCGACTACGAACCTTATCGCCCGCAGTCTCACTGCCACGCTCTCACTTACCGGCATTCGGAGTTTGGTTGACGTCAGTAACCTTGTGGGGCCCATCGGCCATCCAGTGCTCTACCTCCGGCAAGAAACACGTGACGCTGCACCTAAATGCATTTCGGGGAGAACCAGCTATCACCGAGTTTGATTGGCCTTTCACCCCTACCCACAGCTCATCCCCCAGGTTTTCAACCCTGGTGGGTTCGGTCCTCCACGCGGTCTTACCCGCGCTTCAACCTGGCCATGGGTAGATCACTCGGCTTCGGGTCTAGAGCACGCGACTGGAGATCGCCCTGTTCGGACTCGCTTTCGCTACGGCTACCCCACACGGGTTAACCTCGCCACGTACCGCTAACTCGCAGGCTCATTCTTCAAAAGGCACGCAATCACCCCCGCCACACGAAGTGGCATAAGGCTCTCACGGCTTGTAGGCACACGGTTTCAGGTACTATTTCACTCCCCTCCCGGGGTACTTTTCACCTTTCCCTCACGGTACTTGTCCGCTATCGGTCACCAGGGAGTATTCAGGCTTAGCGGGTGGTCCCGCCGGATTCACACCGAATTTCACGGGCTCGGTGCTACTTGGGAAACAAGTTCGGGAGGGACCGTGTTTTCGTGTACGGGGCTCTCACCCTCTACGGCGACCCTTTCCAGAGGCCTTCCACTAACACAGATCCTTTATGACTCCCCGCACCCCCGGCAGAGGATGCAGAACTGTCCCACGACCCCGACCACACAACGCCTGCCGGCTATCACATGCGATCGGTTTAGCCTCTTCCGCTTTCGCTCGCCACTACTCACGGAATCACTGTTGTTTTCTCTTCCTGTGGGTACTGAGATGTTTCACTTCCCCACGTTCCCTCCACACGCCCTATGTGTTCAGGCGCGGGTCACACCACATGACTGGTGCGGGGTTCCCCCATTCGGAAATCCTCGGATCAACGCTCGGTTGACAGCTCCCCGAGGCTTATCGCAGCCTCCTACGTCCTTCATCGGCTCCTGGTGCCCAGGCATCCACCGTGTGCCCTTAACAACTTGGCCACACAAAAATCCCGCCCCACACCCCCGGAAGGAAGCGTGCAGCGGGCCTACAACACTTGAAACTCTGCTACCAGAGTCAGAAGATGCTCGCGTCCACTGTGCAGTTCTCAACGTACGACCAGCCACCGCCTGCACCGACCCCGCCAGACCCGACCCCACCCACAGGCGGCGATCAGCGGTACGAGACCCAGACGGCCCTGACACGAGAAACCAGAACCAGAACCCCCCTTCACGGGGACCCCGGGTCCGCTCCCTCAGGACCCAACAGCGTGCCTACCACCAGCCACCCGACCCCACCCCGCTCCACGCACACACCAGATGTGTGCAGTACTAGGGGCAGCACCAGGCTGCCGGTGCGAACTGGTCAGCGTTCCACCCTCGAGCACCACCCCAGACACGACGCGACCCCCCGAGACTGAGGGGCCGTCACGGCCTGGGCGCGGCTCTGCACCACCCCCGCGAAGCGGAGGTAGTGAGATGCTCCTTAGAAAGGAGGTGATCCAGCCGCACCTTCCGGTACGGCTACCTTGTTACGACTTCGTCCCAATCGCCGATCCCGCCTTCGACGGCTCCCTCCACAGGGGTTGGGCCACCGGCTTCGGGCGTTACCGACTTTCGTGACGTGACGGGCGGTGTGTACAAGGCCCGGGAACGTATTCACCGCAGCGTTGCTGATCTGCGATTACTAGCGACTCCAACTTCATGGGGTCGAGTTGCAGACCCCAATCCGAACTGAGACCGGCTTTTTGGGATTCGCTCCACCTCGCGGTATCGCAGCCCTTTGTACCGGCCATTGTAGCATGTTTGCAGCCCTAGACATAAGGGGCATGATGATTTGACGTCATCCCCACCTTCCTCCGAGTTGACCCCGGCAGTCTCCTATGAGTCCCCACCATCACGTGCTGGCAACATAGAACGAGGGTTGCGCTCGTTGCGGGACTTAACCCAACATCTCACGACACGAGCTGACGACAACCATGCACCACCTGTGCACGGCCCTTACGGACCCCCCATCTCTGGAGGATTTCCGTGCATGTCAAGCCTAGGTAAGGTTCTTCGCGTTGCATCGAATTAAGCAACATGCTCCGCCGCTTGTGCGGGCCCCCGTCAATTCCTTTGAGTTTTAGCCTTGCGGCCGTACTCCCCAGGCGGGGCGCTTAATGCGTTAGCTGCGGCACGGAGACCGTGGAATGGCCCCCACACCTAGCGCCCAACGTTTACGGCGTGGACTACCAGGGTATCTAATCCTGTTCGCTCCCCACGCTTTCGCTCCTCAGCGTCAGTTTCGGCCCAGAGACCCGCCTTCGCCACCGGTGTTCCTCCTGATATCTGCGCATTTCACCGCTACACCAGGAATTCCAGTCTCCCCTGCCGAACTCAAGTCCGCCCGTATCGACTGCAGGCCTGAGGTTGAGCCTCAGGTTTTCACAGCCGACGCGACGAACCGCCTACGAGCTCTTTACGCCCAATAATTCCGGACAACGCTTGCACCCTACGTATTACCGCGGCTGCTGGCACGTAGTTGGCCGGTGCTTCTTCTGCAGGTACCGTCACTCTCGCTTCGTCCCTGCTGAAAGAGGTTTACAACCCGAAGGCCGTCATCCCCCACGCGGCGTCGCTGCGTCAGGCTTCCGCCCATTGCGCAATATTCCCCACTGCTGCCTCCCGTAGGAGTCTGGGCCGTGTCTCAGTCCCAGTGTGGCCGGTCACCCTCTCAGGCCGGCTACCCGTCGTCGCCTTGGTAGGCCACTACCCCACCAACAAGCTGATAGGCCGCGGGCCCATCCCCAGCCGATAAATCTTTCCACCACCAGACCATGCGGTCAGCGGTCATATCCGGTATTAGCCCCAATTTCTTGGAGTTATCCCAGAGCCAGGGGCAGGTTGCCCACGTGTTACTCACCCGTTCGCCACTGATCCCCACCGAAGCGGTTCACCGTTCGACTTGCATGTGTTAAGCACGCCGCCAGCGTTCGTCCTGAGCCAGGATCAAACTCTCCGTAGATGATTTGATACCGGCTGAGAACCGAGAGCTGACACTCTCGATATCAATCAACCAAAGGAATCCCAGCCGATCCGAAGACCGGCACGGGGTATTACTTGGCACTGACTTTCGGCACGCTGTTGAGTTCTCAAGGAGCGGACGCGCACGAATCCGGGCCAATTTCTTGGCCTTCGTTCGAGGCGATTTCCCCACTCTACACCGGGCTCCGCAGCAGCTCGGCCTCAGGGGCTCTGCCGGCGGTTTCCCGGGCCTCGCGGCCCGGTCCGTTCTCGCTCGGTGCAGGGAGAACAGTACACGCCCCCGGAGGGGGCCTGCAGGGGGGGTCCCCGGCCCCGTCCCGGGCACCGCCCCGAGCCTGCACGGGAGGCGGCGCGGGAGGTCCTTCTCAGGCGACGCCACGCGGGCGGAACTGGACGCTCACCCGCGGACCCACCGGCCTCGCCGTCTTGGGGATGCAGTGCTCCCACGTCCGCTGGCACGAGCCACCCATCACGACGAGGTCGCCATGCCCGAGGGGGAACCGCAGCGACTCCCCACCACCGGCCGGCCGCAGCAGCAGCGGCCGCGGGGACCCGAAGGAGACGATGGCCACCATGGTGTCCGCCGATCGCCCGCGGCCGATCCGGTCGCCGTGCCAGGCCACGCTGTCGCGCCCGTCCCGGTAGAGGCACATGCCCGCGGTGACGAAGAGTTCGCCGAGCTCCGGCAGGTAGTGGCGGTTCAGCTGCTCGCGCGCGTCGGTCAGCAGCCGGTGCGGGAGCTCCTCCTGGCCGGAGTACCAGCGGAGCAGCCGTGGTACGGCGACCTCGCGCTCGTACATCTGGCGGCGGTCCTCCCGCCAGCCGATGTCGCCGAGCAGCACGTCCAGCACCTCGTCGGAGCCGGTCACCCAGCCCGGCAGGTGGTCGACCCACGCGCCGGCGGAGAGCTCGTGCCGCGCGACGCGGCCGGCGAGGGGCGTGAGCGCGGCCTCCTCGGCCAGGTCCCAGATGGAGGGCTGGTGCGCGAGCTGCATGCCGGCACGCTACTCCGACTTTCCGCACATGTGTGCGAAAAGCTGTGGACAGCGGTCCCACCCCCGGACCACCTGGCGGGCCAGGTGAGCGCGCGAGGCGCGGGCGCAGTGCGCGGACCCGGTGGGCCTCACCCGTCGCCGACTCACGGATGGGCCGTCAGGCGGTGAGCGCCAGGGCGAACGGCAGGATCGACGCCGCCCCGGCCCGGCGCAGCTCCCGGCCGGCGACGGTCATGGTCCACCGCGAGTCGGCCAGGTCGTCGACGAGCAGCACCGGCCCCGAGACCTCCGCCAGCCGCGCGCGGAGCTCCGGTCCCACGACGATCCGGTCCCACACCGCGGCCAGCCGGAAAGCGCTGTTCCCCCCGGGCTGCCCGGTCGGCCCACCGTGCGCGAGGGAGAGCTCGCCGAGGTAGGGCAGCCGCCCCATGCGAGCCAGGCCCTGCGCGACGCCGCTCACCAGCTGCGGGCGGCGTCGCGACGGCATCGCCACCACCGCGGCCGGGCGCTCTGTCCAGTCCCAGGCGGCGAGCACCCGGCCGCAGGCCCGCAGCAGCTCCTCGTCGGGTGGCACGTCGGAGACCGAGCGCCGCACCGGGACCTCGAAGGCCGCGTCCGGGTCCTCCTCGATGCCCGGCGCCTCGAGGTCGAGCTCGACCACCCCGCCGACGCCGTCGTCCCCGAGCAGGCTGCGCAACCGCTGGCCCCAGCCCAGGTCGGTGAGCCGGGCCACCGCCCGGCCCGTCTGCAGCTGCTCCCCCGGCGGGATCTTCCCCTTCACGTCGACGCCCAGCCGGTCGGCGCCGGTCGGCCACATCGCGCGCGGCGCCAGCTCCACACCGGGCCGGTCCAGCGCGGCAGACGCCGCCTCGGACGCCGCCTCGGGCACGTCGGCCGCGTACCAGGGGCCCGCGCAGACGTCGCAGCGGCCGCAGGGGGACGCCGTCGGGTCGTCGAGCGCGGATTGCAGGAAGGCCATGCGGCACTCGGCCTCGTCGACGGGCTTGGCGTAGGTGAGCATCGCGCGCTGCTCGGCCTCGCGGGTGCGGGTGACGCGGGCGTAGCGGTCCGCGTCGTAGACCCACGGCTGCCCGGTGGACCGCCAGCCGCCCTGCACGCGCTCCACCGCGCCGTCGACGGCGAGCACCTTGAGCAGCAGCTCCAGGCGGGACCGGCGCACGTCGGCGACCGTCTCCAGGCGGGCGACCGACCAGGCCCTGCCGTCGGCCATCGCCGTCAGCACCGCGGCGGCGTGGTCCTCCCGCGGCATCGAGGAGGTGGCGAACCACTGCCAGATGGCGATGTCCTCCGGCCCGGGGAGCAGCAGCACGTCGGCGTGCTCGACGGCGCGCCCGGCACGGCCGACCTGCTGGTAGTAGCTGACCGGGGAGGACGGCGCCCCCAGGTGGACGACGAAACCCAGGTCGGGCTTGTCGAAGCCCATGCCGAGGGCCGAGGTGGCGACCAGCGCCTTCACCTCGTTGCCCCGCAACGCCTCCTCGGCGTCCTTGCGGTCGGCGTCGTCGAGGCGGCCGGTGTAGGCGCGTACCTCGTGGCCGGCGTCGCGCAGCAGGTTCGCCGTCTCCTCCGCCGCCGCGACGGTGAGCGTGTAGACGATGCCGCTGCCCGGCAGGTCGCCGAGGTGGGCGGCCAGCCAGGCCAGCCGCGCCCGGTCCGACGGCAGCCGGAGCACCCCCAGCCGCAGCGAGTCGCGGGAGAGCGGGCCGCGGACCGTCGTCACCTCGACGCCACCGGCGCCCAGTTGCTCGGCGACGTCGGCGACCACCCGCTCGTTCGCCGTCGCCGTCGTCGCCAGCACGGGGGTGCCGTCGGGAAGGGTGCCCAGCAGGTCGCGGATGCGGCGGTAGTCGGGGCGGAAGTCGTGCCCCCAGTCGGAGACGCAGTGCGCCTCGTCGACGACCACCAGGCCGCACCGGGCGACCAGCCCGGGCAGCTGCTCCTCGCGGAACCGCGGGTTGGTGAGCCGCTCGGGCGAGACGAGCAGGACGTCGACGTCGTCGGCGGCCAGGCGGGCCGCGATGTCGTCCCACTCGGTCATGTTGGCGCTGGAGATCTCGACCGCGCGGATGCCGGCGCGGGCCGCGGCGGCCACCTGGTCGCGCATCAGCGCCAGCAGCGGCGACACGAGCAGCGTCGGGCCCGCGCCGCGGCGGCGGAGCAGGGCGGTGGAGACGAAGTAGACGGCGGACTTGCCCCAGCCGGTGCGCTGGACGACCAGCGCCCGCTGGGAGCGCTCGACCAGCGCGGCGACGGCGGCGTCCTGCCCCTCGCGGAAGACGGCGTCGGGGCGGCCGGTCAGCTCCCGGAGGATCTCCAGGGCCTCGTCGGCGATCGAGGACGGCGGTGCGGCGGTGCTCATGCCGACGACAGTAGGCACGGGCAGGGACGGAACGGGTGGCCGCGCGGCACCTGGGGACGGCGGGGGAGAATCCACAGGCGATGGCACTCGAGAGGGCACACCAGGGGCAACTGCCGCCCGACAACCACGTGCACACCCACTGGTCGTGGGACACACCCGACTCCTCGACCATGCGCAAGGCCTGCGAGCGGGCGATCGCCCAGGGGCTGCCGGCGATCGCGTTCACCGAGCACCTGGACTTCACCGTGTGGCACGACGAGGACCGGGCCACCGAGGAGGGGCTGGTCGACCGCTACCCGGCCCACCAGCTGCCCATCGACGTCGAGGGGTACGTCGCGGAGCTGGCCGAGGTCCGCGGCCGGTTCCCGGAGCTGCGCATCTGGTCGGGGATCGAGACGGGCGAGCCGCACCTGTTCGCTGCGAGCATCGCCAGGCACCTCGAGGACTCCCCGGTCGACCGGATCCTGGGCTCGCTGCACTCGCTCTCCGACGAGGGCCGGCTGGTCGGGGTGGGGCGGCTGCTGCACGTCGACGCCGACGCGACGATGCGCCGCTACCTCGGCGAGATGGTCGGGATGATCGAGAGCAGCGACGTCTTCCAGGTGCTGGCCCACGTGGACTTCCCGCGGCGGTACTGGCCCGGCGGCAGCCACCGGTACGTGGAGAAGGACTACGAGGAGGAGTACCGGGCGGTGTTCCGGGCGCTCGCCGGCAGCGGCCGGGCGCTGGAGATCAACACCAGCAGCCCGCTCGCCTCCGCCGACCAGGTGCGCTGGTTCCGCGAGGAGAGCGGCGAGGCGGTCAGCTTCGGCAGCGACGCCCACGCGCCCACGGCCGTCGGGCAGAAGTTCGACCTGGCCGCCGCCGTCGCCGAGGCCGCCGGCTTCCGGCCCGGACGCGACCGCTTCGACTTCTGGCGCCGCTGACCGTCAGGCCGGGGCGACGGCGGGCTGCGGCCGGTACCAGGCCCAGAACGCCAGGCCGACGACGAGCGACCAGAACGCCGATCCGATGCCGCCCACGGTGACGCCGCTGATCGCCACGAGGATGGTGGCGACGACGGGGATCCGGTCCTCCGGCCGCGCCAGCGCGCCGCTCAGGGAGGCCGCCAGCACGGGCCAGAGCGCCAGGCCGGCGGCCGCGGCGACGAAGCCGGCCGGGGCCGTGACCACCAGCGCGGCGACGGCGGCCGAGACGAGCGCGAAGCCGACGTAGGTCAGGCCGGCGGTGCGGGCGGCGAGGTAGCGGCGTGAGGGGTCGGGGTCCGCCTCGGGGCCGGCGGCGAGCGCCGCGCTGATGGCGGCCAGGTTGATCGCGTGCCCGCCGAACGGGGCGCCGAGCAGCGTGCCGGCGCCGGTGACGGCCATGGCCGACCGCCAGGGCGCCCGGTAGCCGTAGGCCGCCAGCACCGCCATGCCGGGCACGTTCTGCGAGGCCATGGTGACCAGGAACAGCGGCAGCGCGAGCCCGATCACTGCGGTCGAGCCCAAGGCCGGCGTCGTCCACTCGAGGACGGGGACCAGGGCGGCGGCGTCCACCCCGCCGTCGCGCCAGGCCAGCCAGCCGATGATGCCGAGGGTGACGGCGAACGCGGCCGGCACGGCCCAGCGGGGGGAGAAGCGCAGCAGGACCGCCCAGACCAGCACGACCGGGACCACCAGCCAGGGCATCTCCAGCGCGGACCGGACCGGCTGCAGGCAGAGCGGGACCAGGACGCCGGCCAGCATCGCCTGGGCAAGCACCGGCGGGATCGCGCCGATCGCGGACCCCAACCGGGGCCACGCCGCGGTGAGCAGGACGAGCGCGCCGACCAGCACGAAGGCGCCGACGGCCACCTCCCAGGACGGCGCGGAGGCGGTCGCGAGGAGGGCCGCACCGGGCGTGGACCAGGCGACGGTGATCGGCATCCGCGTCCGCTGGGCCAGCAGCACGGTGGCCACCCCCATCGCCATCGACAGCACGACCAGGCCCGAGGCCGCCTGCCCCGGGGTGGCGCCGACCGCGCGGAGCCCGGTGAGCACGACGGCGAAGGAGCTCAGGAAGCCGACGAGCGCGGTCACCAGCCCCGCGACGGTCGTCGACGAGGGGGCGGCGGGCACGGCGGGGGACGCTAGCGGAGCGGACCGGGGGCGCTCCGTCGACGCCGGGCCGAGGTGGCCGACCTCACGCCCGGCCCCGGCCCACCCGGCCTACGTTGCTGATCATGGCTGCCTCCGCTCCGACGACCCGGGACGCCACCGTGGCCGACGCCGCCGCCTGCGCGGCGATCTACGCGCCCTACGTCAGCGGCACCGCGATCACCTTCGAGACCGAGCCGCCGACCGCCGAGCAGATGGCCGGCCGGATCGTCGCGGCCCTGCGCACGCACGCGTGGCTGGTGCTGGAGGACGACGGCGTCGTCGTCGGGTACGCCTACGCCGGGCCGTACAAGGAGCGCGCGGCGTACCGGTGGTCGTGCGAGGTCAGCGTCTACCTGGTGCCGGATCGCGGGCGGCGCGGCGGCGGGCGCGCGCTCTACACCGCCCTGTTCGACCGGCTGGCCGCGCGCGGCTACCGGACCGCGATCGCCGGCATGACGCTGCCCAACGAGCCGAGCGAGGGGCTGCACGCGGCGATGGGCTTCGAACCGATCGGCACCTACCGGCGCATCGGCTGGAAGCACGGCCGGTGGCGGGACGTGCTGTGGGCGCAACGGCCGCTGGGCAGCTACGACGACCAGCCGGCCGAGCCGAGCTGACCCGGACCGGGGCAACTACTTCACCGCTAAGGGAAATGCGGCTAGGGTTCCCGGGGTGACGTCGAACCGCGTGGTGATCGCCCTCGGCGGCAACGCCATGACCGGCCCCGACGGCTCCGCGACACCCGAGGCACAGCGCGATGCGATCCGGGAGGCCGCCGGGCACGTCGCCGAGGTGGTCGCCGCCGGCGTGCAGGTGGTGCTCACCCACGGCAACGGCCCGCAGGTGGGCAACCTGCTGGTGAAGAACGAGCTCGCGGCGCACGAGGTGCCGCCGGTGCCGCTGGACTGGAACGTCGCCCAGACCCAGGCCACCATCGGCTTCACCGTGGCCGACGAGCTCGACGCCGCTCTCGCCGCGCGCGGCCTGCCGCAGCGCACCGCCGCCCTGGTCACCCGGACGCTCGTCGACGGCGACGACCCGCACTTCGCCGAGCCGTCCAAGCCGGTCGGCCGCTTCCTCCCCCGCGAGCGGGCGGAACGGTTCGTCTCGCTCGGGCAGATCTGGGAGGACCGCGGGGAGAAGGGCTGGCGGCGCGTCGTCGCCTCCCCGGAGCCGCTGTCCGTCGTCGACTCCCCCGCCATCCACGCCCTGGCCGCGGCCGGGTTCGTCGTCGTCTGCGCCGGCGGCGGCGGCATCCCCGTCGTCGACGACCACGTGGACGGGCACGCCCTGCGCGGCGTCGAGGCGGTCATCGACAAGGACCTGACCGCCGCGATCCTCGCCCGCGACGTCGAGGCCGACACCCTCGTGATCGCCACCGACGTCCCGAACGTCATGGTCGATTTCGGGACGCCGGCGCAGCGCCCGCTGGGCCGGGTGACCGTCGCCGAGGTCCGCGAGCTCGCCGCCGCGGGCCAGTTCGCCCGCGGCTCGATGGGCCCCAAGGTCGAGGCCGCCCTACGTTTCGTGGAGGGCTCCACCCCCGGCCACGCCCCGCCCCCGCGCGCCGTCATCACCTCGCTCGACCACATCGCCGACGCCGTCCGCGGCGACGACGCCGGCACCGTCCTCACCTCCTCCTGAAGGGAATCCGCATGCCCGCACCGATCGAGGTCCGCAAGGTCCCGCTGCACAACGTCAGCGACGCCTCCGAGCTCGCCAAGCTCATCGACGACGGCGTGATGGAGGCCGACCGCGTCGTCGCCGTCATCGGCAAGACCGAGGGCAACGGCGGGATCAACGACTACACGCGGATCATCGCCGACCGCGCCTTCCGCGAGGTGCTGCTCGAGAAGGGCAGCCGCTCCAAGGAGGAGGTCGGTGACATCCCGATCGTGTGGTCCGGCGGCACCGACGGCGTCATCAGCCCGCACGCGACGATCTTCGCCACGCTTCCCGAGGACGCCGTCGAGAAGACCGACGAGCCGCGGCTGACCGTGGGCTACGCGATGAGCGACGTCCTGCTGCCCGAGGACATCGGCCGGGTGGCGATGGTCGAGAAGGTCGCCGAGGGCGTGAAGAAGGCGATGGCGGCCGCGGGCATCACCGACCCGGCCGACGTGCACTACGTGCAGACCAAGACGCCGCTGCTGACGATCGACACGATCCGCGACGCCCACCAGCGCGGGGAGACGACGATCCTGGAGGAGCCGCACGGCTCGATGGACATCTCCAACGGCACGACGGCGCTGGGCATCGCGGTGGCGCTCGGCGAGATCGAGATGCCGACGCAGGAGCAGGTCATGCGCGACCTGTCCCTGTACTCCTCGGTCGCGTCCTGCTCGTCGGGCGTGGAGCTGGACCGGGCGCAGATCGTCGTCGTCGGCAACGCCCGCGGGCACGGCGGCAGCTACCGCGTCGGCCACTCGGTGATGAAGGATGCCCTCGACCAGGACGGCATCTGGAGCGCGATCCGCGACGCCGGCCTGGAGCTGCCCGAGCGCCCGCACCACACCGACCTGGGCGACCGGCTGGTCAACGTCTTCCTCAAGTGCGAGGCCTCGCCCGACGGCAAGGTGCGCGGGCGGCGCAACGCGATGCTCGACGACTCCGACGTCTCCTGGCACCGCCAGATCAAGGCGACCGTCGGCGGCGTCACCGCGTCGGTGACCGGTGATCCGGCGGTGTTCGTCTCGGTGGCCGCGGTGCACCAGGGCCCGTCCGGCGGCGGCCCGGTCGCCGCGATCGTCAAGGCGTAGCTCCCAGAACACGACTTCGGGGAAGCGGGGGTCCGGACGACGGTCCGGAGCCCTGCTTCCCCGAAGTCGTCCCCGGGAACGGTCAGGCCAGGAGGCCGCGGAGGCCGACCTGCGGGAGCGGTGCGGTGAGGTCCTCGTCCGGGACCGGCCGGCGCTCCCGGGACGGCACCGGCGGCCGCCCGCGGCGCTCGGCGCCGCCGGGGACCACGAAGCGGTAGGTGGCGTCCACGTCGCGGACGGCGAAGACGTCCTCGTCCGGGCCGGCGTGGTGCAGGACGACGGTGTCGAAGCGCTCGGCGACCCGGCGCAGCGAGTCGGCGTCGGAGACGTCGATGACGGTGCCGCCCGCGGCGAGCCCGTTGACCGGCACGATCCGGTCGGCGTGCCGCACGAGGAACTCGTCGGCGGCGTCGCCGCGGCCGGCCCGGCCGAGCACCGTCCCGACCGCGGCGACGAGCAGGGCGAGCGCCAGCACGGCGAGGACCGCACCGCGGGCCACCCCGATGGGGACCGACAGGGCCAGGACGTCGAACGAGCGGGGGCCGACCGTCGTCACCGGCACGGAGGTCGGGGTCAGCGTCCTCAGCACGGTCTCGGGGTCGCCGGCCAGGCGCAGGGCCGTCGGGTCGAGCGCGAAGTCCAGCCCGGCCGGGGAGCCCGCCTCGAACGCCGTGCCCCGCACGGTGCCGGAGAGCGCCACGGTGGGGGTGACGGTCAGCGTCGCGGTGCTGCCCGAGACGCCGACCTCGGCGTAGTGCCGGGCCAGCACCTCGGCGGCGCGGGCGGCGTCGACGTCGACCGACGCCGTCGCCACCCCGTCGGTGAAGCCGACGACGGGGCCGCTGCCCAGGTAGGTGCTCCAGCCGTCGGCGGCCTGCACGGTGACGTCGAGGCGCAGGGCGCCCTGGAGGCCGGCGAGGTCCGGGCCGGTGACGGTGTCCTCGTAGGAGACGGTCAGGCCGGTCGACAGCCGGGTCCACACGGTGTCCCCGGTCGCCACCGTCCCGTCGGGGTAGGTGGTGCCGCGCTCGGCGGTCCCGGCGTAGGAGAAGCGCCCCTGCTGGGTGACCGTGAGCGGCTCCTCGACCGTCTCGGTCCCGGGGACGACGACGAGGGCGCCGGCGCCGAGGGCGGCGACCAGCGCGACGGCCGCGGCGGTCAGCGCGACCTGGCGGGATCGTGCCCGCACGAGCACCGTCAGCGAACCGCGGGGCACCCGGGGCAGCTGCACCGAGGGCACGGAGAACGAGGGAACGGAGAACGACGGCAGGGAGACCGACGACAGGGAGACCGACGGCGTGCGCAGGGCGGGCAGCCGCCGGCGGAGCGCCCGGGCGCGGTGCCCGCCGCGCTTCCGGCGGCCCGCGGCGAGGACGAGGGCCGACGCGACACCCACGAGCGAGAGCACCGACGGCGAGCTGATCGCCTCCAGCGCCTTGCCGCCCTGGGGGATGCGGACGAACAGCCGGCCGAGGATCTCCTCCTGCGTGGGGCGGTCCTCGTCGAGCCAGTCGTTGTTGTCCCCCTGGGTCACGAAGCCCTCGGCGTCCGCGGCGACGATGCGGTGCATGACGACCGTGTCGAGCGACTCGCTCCGGTAGGCGACGACCTCGCCCACGGAGTAGGAGCCGGCCCTGCTCAGGACGGCGAGGTCGCCGGTCCGGAAACCCGGTTCCATGCTCGTGCCGAAGGTGTTGATGTAGGTGGTGCCGCCCCCGAGCGTGGATGGCCAGAACAACCACATGGTCGCCAGCGCCAGCGCGATGACTGCGCTGGCGCGGGCGACCTTGGACGTGGCTGTCATGGGAGAGGCACCTCACCACGGTCGGGTGGTGCGGAAGCTGCGCCGCACCACCCGTCCCGGCGTCGGATTACTGGGCGATCGTCAGCCCGATGGAGTTGAACGAGACCAGCGGCTGATCCGGGACGGAGCAGGTGACGGGCGAGATCGTGGTCCGTGTGCCGACGACGCAGCTGATGGGGGTCCCGACGACGGTGCCCGGGGCCGCGCCGGTGCGCAGCGTCAGGAAGGCCTGCATGCCGGTGATGTCCTCGGTGATCTCGAAGTTGATCGAGTCCACCAGGGACTTGTCGGCCGCGTCGAGCACGTAGGCGATGTCCGTAGCGGTGGCGCCGCTGACCGTGGCGGAGCCGTAGCCGGCAGTGCTCGGCGGAACGGTGTTGCTGGCGGTGAAGGCGGAGGTGGTGGCGGCGACGCCGGCGACCGCGACACCGGCGAGCAGAACGCGCGACAGGCGCATTGCAGTGGTCCTGTTCTCTCAGTGGCCCAGACCCGCCGGGATGCTGGTCACCCGGTCCACGTGCTGGCTGCGCCGAATCATTGACGCCCCTGTTCTCGGCACGGCCCCGCGCATTCTCAACTCCTGCCCCAAAAGAAGCTCGAGTCGCTGAGTCGACATTTCCGGGGCGGTCACCGAATGGCACCGGAATGGTCTCCGCCGGGCCGGATCAGCCACCGACCGGCGCGCCTTCCCCGGCCTCCTGCCGTGCGCCCTACGGTTCCGGGACGGCCCGCTCACGGGCCGGTCCGCCGATCAGCCGCAGGAGGGAACGGGTCGTGCGTCCGTCCACGTCGTCAGGTCCCGCTCCGCTTCCCCCCGCGACGCCGGCGGTCGTCCCGGCGCCCCGCGCACCCCGGCGCGCCGCCGAGCGGGACACCAGCATGGAGGATGCCGCCCGGCAGGCCGGCGTCCTCGCCCAGGCCTCGCGCGAGGTCTCCGACACCTCCGCGGAGGCCGCCGCTTCTCTCGCCGAGCTGCGCGCTGCGATCGGCGACATCTCCGCGAGCACCGGCCGGGCCTCGGCCGTCGCCGAGGAGGCGGTGCAGGACGCGCGGGCGGTCGACGAGCGGATCGCCGCGCTGCAGACCGCGAGCGAGTCGATCACCCAGTTCGTGCGGCTGATCAGCGCGATCAGCCAGCAGAGCCGCTTCCTCGCGCTGAACGCCTCCGTCGAGGCCGCCCGCGCCGGTGACCTCGGCCGCGGGTTCGCCGTCGTCGCCGACGAGGTCAAGGAGCTCGCCGACCGGACGGCGCAGGCCGCCCGCGACATCGACGCCCAGATCACGGCGGTGCAGCGGGAGACCCAGCACGCCGTCGAGGCGGTCCAGCGGATCACCGGCACGCTCGGCTCGATCGCCGAGGCGCAGGACACCATCGCCGCCGCGGTCGAGCAGCAGCGGGCGGCCACCGACCGCGTCGTGGAGAACGTCGAGCGCGCCGCCGGCGGCTCCGCCCGGATCAGCGAGGCCGTCGGGCAGCTGGCCGAGAGCCAGCGGGTGGTCTACGTCCGCCGGGCCCTGGCGGTGGCCGAGCAGCAGCTGGCCGACCTGGGCGGCGCGCGGCTCGGCGCGGGCCGGACCAGGCTGACCGTGCGCGACCAGACCACCGGGGCCACGCGCACGGCGGAGCTCCCCGACCTGCTGGTCGGCGGCCGGCCGCTGGAGCGCAGCGACGACCCCCGGCGCGCGGCCGTGCTGGTCGACGACGTGGTGCGCGAGGTCGGGGGCAGTTGCACGGTGTTCCAGCGCCTGGACGGCGACGGCGGCATGGTGCGCGTGGCGACGACGGTGCTGAACCCGGCCGGCCGGCGCAACGTCGGCACCGCGATCGGCCGCACGAACGCCGACGGCCGCCCGAATCCGGTGCTCGCGGCGGTCCTCGCCGGCGAGACCTACACCGGCGCCGCCACGGTGGCCGACCGGCCGTACTTCACCGCCTACACCGGGCTGCGGGACGACGCGGGGGCCCTGATCGGCATGCTCTACGTCGGGCTGCCGCTGGACGCCATGCCCGGAACGGGCGCCTGACCGCTCCCGCCGTGACCCGATCCACGGCCGCCGTCCTCTAGGTTGGGCCCCGGACGCGCCGCGTCACTGGGCGGGCACGAGGGGGATGCGGTGAAGCGGTCACGGCGCGTGAACGCCGCGCTGCCGGCCCTCGTGCTGCTGCTCGTCGTGATCGCCGAGGTCGTCAGCGGCCGCGGCCAGGTGGTGCTCGGGCTCAGCGTCATCGCACCGCTCGCCTCGGCCACCTTCCTGGGCCGGCGGACCACGGTCGCCTACGCCGCGGCCGCGTTCGTCGTCGCCACCCTGCTGGGCCTCTACAGCCAGCAGTACACCGCCGAGACGGCGGTGGCGCAGACCATCCGCCTGATCGCCGTCGCCCTCGGCGGCGCGCTGGCCGTGGTCACCTGCCAGCTGCGGCTGCGCCGGGAAGCCCACGTCGCCCGGCTCGGCGCCGAGGCCGCGGCGACGCGGGCCGCCGTCCGGACCGGGGAGACGCTGCAGCGGGCCCTGCTGGGCGACATCCCGACCGTCCCGGGACTGGAGACCACCGCGCGCTACCTCCCCGGCGCCCGGGAGGCCCAGGTGGGCGGCGACTGGTACGACGCCTTCCCGCTGTCCGACGGGCGGACGATGCTGGTCATCGGCGACGTCGCCGGCCACGACGCCCCGGCGGCGGCCACCATGGCGCAGACCCGCGGCATGCTGCGCGCCCTGGCCCGGGTGGGGCACGGCTCCCCCGCCGCCGCGCTGACCGTGCTGGACGACGTCCTGGCAGGGCTGGGCCTGGAGACGCTGGTGACGGTCGCCGTGGCCACCATCGACCCGCGGGGTGCGGTGGACGGCGCGGTGCCGCTGCAGTGGTCCAACGCGGGGCACCCCCCGCCGGTGCTCGTGCGGGCCGACGGCCGGGTCGAGGTGCTGGAGCGGATGCCCGACCGGCTGCTGGGCGCCGGCCCCGGCGACGGGCCGGCGCGCACCGACCACGACCTGCTGCTGCACCGGGGCGACACGCTGCTGCTCTACACCGACGGGCTGGTCGAGCGCCGCGGCATGACCCTCGACGACGGCACGACCTGGCTGGTGCGGACGCTGCGGGAGCTCGGCCGGGAGCCCCTGGACCGCATGTGCGACGGGCTGCTCAGCGCCCTGGGCAGCCGGGGCGACGACGACATCGCGCTGCTGGTGGTGCGGCTCCCCACCTGACGGGCAGCGCGGATGCCGGGCCGGTCGGGATGCCGCACGATGAGCACACCGCCGGACACGGGCGGTGACCCGGTGCGACGGCGACGCCGCCGTCCCCCACATCAGGAGCTCCCATGCGATCTGCCCGCGTGCTCGTCGCCCTGCTCACCGCCACCGCGCTGACCGCCTGCGGCGGCGACGACCCCGGCCCGGGCGGGGGCGGCTTCCCGTCGGAGAGCGTCCGGCTGCTGGTCCCGTACACCGCGGGCGGCCCGACCGACATCGCGGCGCGCGCCCTGGCCGCGCACATGGAGGAGGAGCTGGGGGAGTCCGTCGTCGTCGAGAACCTCCCCGGGGCCTCGGGCGCCACCGCGTACCAGCAGCTGATCCAGGAGGAGGCCGACGGGCACACGCTCTCCATGACCGCGCTGCCGACCGCGGTGCTCAACTACCTGACCAACGACATCGGCTACACCCGCGAGGACTTCACCCCGATCGGCGTCGTCACGCGCGTGCCGTCGGGCATCGTGGTGCCGGCCGACTCGCCGCACCAGGACCTGGCGTCGCTGTTCGGCGCCGCGCAGGACGAACCCGGCTCGGTCACCGTGGGCACGCCGGGCGCCACCAACACCCACGCCGCCGAGGCGCGGCGGATCACCCAGCTCTACGACGTCCCGCTGACCGTCGTCCCGTTCGACGGCAACTCGGAGGTCCAGACGGCGCTGCTGGGCGGCAACGTGACCGCCGGCTTCCTCAACCTCTCGCAGGACGTGCTGCCGGCCGTCGAGTCCGGCGACCTGCGCGTCCTCGCCGTCGGCAGCGAGGAGCCGCTGCCCTACGTGGACGCCCCCACCTTCGTCGACGAGGGGTACCCCGAGCTCGTCCAGAGCACGACGACCTTCGGGGTCGTCGCGCCCGCCGGGCTCCCCGACGACGTGCGGCAGACGCTCGAGGACACGCTGCGCAGCGCGGCGGAGGAGGCGAGCGTGGTGGAGACGCTGGACGAGCGGTACGTACCCGAGGAGTTCATCGACGGCGAGGGCCTGGCCGAGCTGTTCACCGAGACCGAGGAGACCTTCCGCGGCGTCCTGGACGGGTGAGCGCGGGCGCGGTCGTCAGCTGCGGCGGACGAGCACGAAGGCGACGTCGTCGTCCGGGGCGTCGCCGAGCAGCCGCTCGGTGAGCTGCGCCTTCAGCTCCGCCGGGCCGAGGTGCCGGCCCTCGGCCAGCGCCGCCGCGGCCCGGCCGATGCCCTCGTCCATGGCCTCGTCCCGCCGTTCGACCAGGCCGTCGGTGTAGAGCAGGAGCGTGGAGCCGGCCGGGAGCACGACCTCGGCCTCGGGCCGGTCGAGCCCCTCGACCACCGCCAGGGGCAGGGAGGCGGCGTCCTCCAGCAGGCGGGTCCCGCCGTCGGCCTCGGCGAGGACCGCCGGCGGGTGACCCGCGCTGCTGTAGCGCAGCGACCCGGTGCGCGGATCGAGGACCGCGCAGAACACCGTGCTGACCGCGGCGCCGGGCACCATGGCGGCGAACCGGTCGAGCGCCTCGAGGGCGTGGGAGGGGGACCGGCTCTCCAGCAGCAGGGCGCGTCCGGCGCTGCGCAGCTGCCCCATCACCGCGGCGGCGGGCAGCCCGCGACCGACCACGTCGCCCACGACCACGCCGTAGCCGCCGCCGGGCAGGTCCACCACGTCGTACCAGTCGCCGCCCACCTCCAGGGTCCCGGCCGCCGGCTCGTAGTGGACGGCGAACCCCTCGGGCAGCACGGTGGGGCCGAGGACCGCGCGCTGCAGGGTGACGGCGACGTCGGTGAAGAACTGCGCCCGCGCCCGCTCGGACCGCGCCCGCTCCTCGGCCCGGCGGCGCTCGGCCGCGACCGCCTGCGCATCGGCGACGGTCGCGGCGACCTGCCCCGCGACCAGCGCCATGAAGACGCGGTAGTCGTCGTCCAGGGGGAGGTGGGGGCTGGCGCCCAGGACCAGGGCGCCGATCGGCCGCTCGGCGCCCGCGGCGGTGAGGGGCAGGACGACGGCGGTGTCGACGTCGACCTGCGCGGCGGGGCTCGCGCCGGCGATCGAGAACCCCGGCAGGAGCTCCGCCAGGCCGGTGACCGTCTGCGCCTCTCCCGTGGCCATCGCCCGGAACACCTGCTCGGGGACGTCGCCGGTGGCCGGCCCCCCGCGGACGGCGAGGCCCTGCCCGGCGACGAAGCGCGGCACCCCTGCGTCGTCGGCCAGGTAGACCAGACCGAACGGGCAGTCGGGCCGGGCGTCGGCGAGCAGCTCGAGCGCGGTGACGACCGCTTCGGTCGTGTCCCCGTGCGCGGCCCGCGGCAGGCTGCCCAGCCGCTGCAGGACGCCGAGCCGGCGGGCGGTGAGCACCCGGGACGTGGTCTCGACGACCGTGTCGAGCAGCCCGACCACCGCGCCGCCGGGCTCGACGACCGGGCTGTAGGCGAAGGTGAAGTAGGTCTCCTCGTCGTACCCGTGCCGGGTCATCACGAGCGGGAGGTCCTCGTCGTAGGTGGCACCGCCGGCGTAGACCTCGGCGATCATGGGCTCGATGTCGGCCCACACGTCGGGCCAGACGTCGGCCACCCGCTCGCCGAGGGCCGCGGGGTGCCGCCCACCCAGGATCGGCGCGTAGCCGTCGTTGTAGACCATGACCAGCTCGGGCCCCCACATGAGCAGCATGGGGAACCGGGAGTTCAGGCAGATGCTGACGGCGCTGCGCAGCGTCGGCGACCAGTCCTGCTGCGGCCCCAGCGGGGTGTCCGCCCAGTCGTGCTCGAGGACCATCCGCTGGAGCTCCGACCGGGGGTTCCCGGGGATCAGCTCCGCCAGTTGCCTGTTCAGCGCTGCGCTCCCCACCGGCCGGGCACGCCCCGCGCCGCCGATCCGGTGACCGTCCGCTCGTGCCGCGCGAATCCTCGCACCCGCACCCGCGGCAGGTGCATTGGGCACGACCGGGAGGCACCCCGCCGGGTCGCCCCTGCCGCGGATCGCCGGCCCCGGGGGCACGGACTCGTGGCCGCCGGCGCCGACGGCCACGAGTACACGGGGTTCGCGCGCTGCTCAGCGGGAGTAGTACTCCACGACCAGCTGCTCCTCGCAGACCACCGGCACCTCGTCGCGGCCCGGCGTCCGCTCGTAGCGGCAGACCAGGTCGGCCAGCCGCACCTCGAGGTAGGCCGGCGGCTCGGCGTGCGCCCCGGAGGCGGCGACGACGAACGGCTCCTTGGCCCGCGACTTCTCGGCGACCTGCACGAAGTCACCGGGCTGGAGCCGGTAGGAGGGGCGGTCGACGCGCTTGCCGTTGACCAGCACGTGCTGGTGGGTGACGAACTGGCGGGCCTGGTAGATCGTGCGGGCGAAGCCGGCCCGCAGCACGGTGGCGTCCAGCCGCGACTCGAGGTCCTGGATCAGCGCCTCACCGGTCTTCCCGCCGCTGCGCTTGGCGCGGTCGAAGGCGGCGCGCAGCTGGGTCTCGCTGATGTCGTACTGCGCGCGCAGCCGCTGCTTCTCCTTGAGGCGGGTGGAGTAGTCGCTGTCCTTGCGACGCTTCCGCCCGTGCTCGCCCGGCGGGTAGGGGCGGCGCTCGAAGTACTGGACGCACTTCGGCGTGAGCGGGATGCCCAGCGCGCGGCTGAGCCGGACCTTGGGACGGGGCGTGTTCACTCGGGACCTCCGGTTTGGTTAGGCTCACCTTACTACTCGCCCACGAGCACACCGAGGTGGTCCATGACGGCCGGCCCCACGCACTCGTCCGCGGCCGTCGACCGGCAGCCGCCGGCGGCCGAGCGCGCCCGCACGGTCGCGGCGCGCTCCGCCGCCGCCCTCCACGTGGCCGGGACCGGGTCCTGCTCGGTGCTCGCCGCGACGACGACGGCCGACGGCGACGTCCTGCTCGTCGTCCCCGCCGGCGGCGGCGTGACGACGGCGCTGCGCGGCTCCCCGCTGGGCGACGTCCCCGCGCGGCTGACCGTCGCCGACCGCGCCCCCTTCCCGCTGCGCCACCCGGTGCGGGGCCTGGTGCAGCTGACCGGCTGGCTGGTGCCCGTGGGCGAGCCGGACGTGCCGCAGCTGGTGCTCGACTTCGCCGACAGCTCGCCGGCGGACGTGCTCTTCGAGGTGGGCCTGGGCGCAGCGCTGGTGCGGCTGGACCTGGCCGAGGTCGAGCTCGAGGAGTCCGGCACCCGCGCCGAGGTGGACCCCGACGACTTCCGCGCCGCCCGGCCCGACGCCGTCAGCGCGGCGGAGACCGAGCTGATGTCCGCCCACCGGGTGCCGCTGGGCCGGCTGTGCACGCGGGTGCAGCACTGGGCGGGGCGGCACGACGACGTCCGGCTGCTGGGGCTGGACCGCTTCGGCGTCCGTTTCCGGGTGCAGGGCCGCGACGGCTGCTACGACCTGCGGGTGCCGTTCGCCGAGGCGCTGGACGGCGTCGGCGGGTTCGCCGCCGCCGTCGACCACCTGGTCAGCTGCGGCCCCGCCTGACCCATGCACGGCGCCGCACCCTCGGTGACGACACGCCGATCGGATTTCCCCGGTAACGCACCCTCACGGTCACCTCGCCCCGCTAACCTGCGCGCGATCCAGGACGCACCCGTTCTGGATGGAGGAGGGGTCGGAATGCCGGAGAACGCGGGGGTCGACTACCCGGAAGCCCGCACCGTGGTGGACCTGCTCGCCACGAGCCGGGGTGACGTGCTGATCAGCCTGGTCGAGTCGGCGGACCCCACCGAGATCGTGGTGTCGATCGGCGAGGACCGCTCGAGGCGGCGGGTCCGGCTCGACGTCGGCGAGCACGTCGAGGTCATCTGGCGCGGACCCGAGGAGCTCCGCTCCCTCCCGACCGAGCTGATCGCCGCGGAGCTCCACCCGCCGCAGTGGCGGCTGCGCCCCGTCGGCCCGTCGACCCGGGGGCAGCGCCGGTCCGCGGTGCGCGCGCCGCTGAGCCTGCAGGTGCGGATGACCGTCGGGCCGGACGTGCTGCACGGCCTGACGGTCGACATCAGCGAGGGCGGGATCCGGGCCCTGTTCGCGCCGCGCGACCGTGCCGGCGCCACCATGCCGGAGACGGCGGCCGCGCAGCCCGCGGAGGACCTCCCTGCGGAGCAGCCGGTGGCGGACCTCACTGCCGAGCAGCCGGTGGCGGACCACCTCTCCCACGGGGAAGCCGAGAACCCGCTGCGCGTGGGCGCCCACCTCCCGCTGGCCGTCTGCCTGGAGGAGGGGCAGGAGCTGACCTGCCAGGGCGAGGTGATGCGGCGGATCCCGCGCAAGGACGGCGGCATCGAGCTGAGCCTGCGCTTCGTCGGCATGCCGGAGAAGACGCAGGACCTGCTCCGCCGGCACGTCTTCGCCGGGCTGCGGTCGCTGCGCTCCCGCGGCCTGCTCTGATCCGGTCCCGGTGCGGCGGCACCGGTTGCCCTGAGCCGACGCCCACCGAGTGCGACGAACTCGTGGTCATCAGCCGCTGATGGCCCCGAGTTCGTCGCACTCGCGCAGGCTTCAGGGGCTCCCGGTGCGGCAACCCGCCCACCCGGGCTCACGTTCCCGGCCGCTCCTGCCGATGACAGGGCTGACGCCCATGCCGGTCGGAGGTGAGCCGTGGCGATCGGAACCCCTTTCCCGGAGGTCCTCTCCGCGGCGCAGGCCGGCGCGCCCTGGGCCTTCGAGGCGCTGTATCGCGACCTCGCACCGTCCGTGACGGGGTACCTGCGGCTGCACGGCGCGCTCGAACCCGACGACCTCGCGAGCGAGACCTTCATCGGCCTGTTCACCGGGTTGTCCTCGTTCGAGGGCGACGAGGGGGCCCTGCGGGCCTGGGTGTTCACCATCGCGCACCGCCGGCTCGTCGACGACTGGCGACGCCGCAGCCGCCGTCCGCAGACCTCCGGCTCCGACGAGGACCTGCTCGGCGGCACCGTGGGCGGGAACGTCGAGGAGGACGCCCTCGTGCTCCTGGGCTCGAGCGCCGTCGAGCAGTTGTGCGCCTCCCTGCCGGACGATCAGCGCTCGGTCCTCCTCATGCGCATCGTCGCCGACCTCAGCCTGGAGCAGGTCGCTGCGGCCATGGGCCGGTCGGTGGCGGCGGTCAAGGCACTCCAGCGCCGCGGGCTGCTCACCCTCCGGAGTGAGCTCGAACGCACCGGCGCGCCCCTGTGAAGCGCGTCGGCGATGACGGGGACGAGATGACCACCAGCCAGCTCGACGAGGCCTTCGAGGCCTACCTCGCGGGACGCCCCGTCCCGGCCGAGGAAGCCTCGCTCATGGCGTTCGCCGACTCGGTCCGCGAGATGTCCTCCCGGCCCGCGCGGCCGAACGCGGCCCTCGCGGAGCTGCTGACCACCGGTCTCCTCACCGTCCCCGCCCTGGCGGAGACGGTCCCCACTGCCCGGGGAGCGGCGTCCACCGCGCTCCCGGGGCGACCGAGAAGGAGAAACCGCATGTTCACCGTCCTCGCCGCCGCCGTCGCCAAGTTCGCCTCCGCCGGGGCCGTGGCCCAGGCCTCCGCCGGCCTGGGTGCCGCCCTGGTCGGTGTCAGCACCGCCGGCGTCGCCGGCGTCCTGCCCGCCCCGGTCCAGGACGGCGTGGCCACCACCATCGAAGCCGTGACGCCGTTCGACCTGCCCGACTCGACCGACGCCGAGGAGACCACCGAACCGACCTCCGAGTAGACCACCACGGAGGAGGCGCCCGCGGCCGGCACCGGCCCGGCCGACATCCCCGCCATCCCCGACTTCGGCACCTCGGTCAGCGAGGACGCCCGGGACGGCGGGGTGGACGGCGGCCAGATCAGCCAGGACGCCCGCAGCCCCCACCAGCCCGAGCAGGCCGGGGAGCAGGCCGACCGGGCGACCACGGAACGCCCGGCCACCTCGTCGGCGCCCGCGGCGCGGCCGACGCAGGCCCCCGCCCCCGCCCCGGTCCCGGCCCCGGCTCCGGTCGAGCGCCCCGCTGCGGGCGGCGACGCCGCTCCGGCGGCCCCGGGTGGCCCGGCGCAGGCGGGCACCGGTCGCCCCTGACCCGAGGCTCCCCGAGTGCGACGAACGCGTGGCCATCAGCTGCTGATGGCCACGCGTTCGTCGCATTCGCGGCGGGGCTCAGGCGGAGCGCGCCTCCTCGGCCAGCGCGGCCAGGGCCTGCTCGAAGCACTGCTGCGGCGGCTGCACCAGCCCGGCGCCGACCTGCCCGGTGCCGGCCACCCGCCCGGCCATGCCGGTGTTGATCTGCGGCAGCCAGCCGGTGCGGGCGACCTTGAGCACGTCGATCCCGGTGGGCGACCCGCGGAAGCCCATGACCGGGATCGCCATCGCCGGGTTCTCGGCCAGGGTCAGCTGGTACATGCGTTCCGTCGTCGCCAGGGCGTCGGGCACGGTGCCTCCGACGAAGCGCACGATCGCCGGGGCCGCGGCCATGGCGAACCCGCCGATGCCGTAGGTCTCCATGATCGCGGAGTCGCCGATGTCGGGGTTGGCGTCGTCCGGGCCGTAGTCGCCGAGGAACAGGCCGACCGGGGTGTTGGCCGGGCCGGTGAACCAACGGTCGCCGGTGCCGGCGGTCTGGATGCCGAACTCGGTGCCGTTGCGCGACATCACGGTGAGCATCGTCGAGCCCGGGATGCCCCGGGCGGCGTCGAGCGCGAGCTTCGCCGTCGGCATGCCGAGGTTGAGGAAGAAGTGCTCGTTGCCGCCGATGAAGCGCAGCACGTCGGCGATGTCGGTCGACGGCGCACCGCTGGCGACGATGGACGGCGAGAGCTCGCGCAGCGCCATGAGCGAGCCGGCGCGGTTGCGGTTGTGCCCCTCGTCGCCCATCTGCAGCATCTGGGCCAGCACGGCCTTGACGTCGAGCGGGTCGTTGCCGGCGTCGATCGAGCCGCGCACCGCCTGCGACAGCACCGGGCCGAGGACGTCGCGCATCCACCGCAGCCGGGTCTGCACCTCCTCGTTGAAGGCGCCCATGCGCAGCACCTTGCCCAGGCCCTCGTTGAGGTTGCAGAACGCCCGCCCGCCGGTGACCGGGTCCTCCAGGCACCACATCCACATCGACGGGCTGGTCACGCCTGCCATCGGTCCCACGGTGCGGTGGTGGTGGCAGGGCTCGAGGGTGACCGCTCCGGTGGAGAGGAGGATCTCGGCCTCCTCGACGTCGGCCGCCCAGCCCTCGAACAGGCAGGCGCCCACCAGGGCACCGCGCATCGGCCCGGAGGCGTTCTCCCACTCCAGCGGCGGGCCGGAGTGCAGGAGGGTGCGGTCGGTGAGTCCTATGACCTCGCGGGCGGGCCGGACGTCGACGAGCAAGGAACCGGCCGCCATGAGCCGCTCGACGGCGGTGCGGTTGGCCGAGGCACGGCGGGCGTCGAGCGCGAGCGCGGCGAGGTCGGCCGGGTCGCCGAAGCCCGGCGGGCGCCAGTCGACGTCGTGCACGTCGGCGCCCTGGGCGCGCAGCGCCTCGGAGAAGACGTCGACGCCGGCGGCGACGATCGCCGGCGGGCCGGAGAGCAGGTTCCCGAGCGTCATGCCGAAGCTCCCAGCAGGTCGAGGGCGTACCGCGTGGCCGCGGCGTTGGAGGAGAAGACGGCGCAGCCGGCGGCGGCGAGCGCATCGGCCTGCCCGGACCAGCCCTGCGGATCGCCCTCGGTGCCGATCAGCGCGACGACGACCGGCAGCGATCGGCGCGCGCGGGCGGCGGTCAGCGCCGGCACCAGCGCGGCGGCGGGATCGGGGTCCGCGCCGTACCCCAGGACGACGTCGAGCAGCAGGACCGCGGGCTCGTCGGAGGTGGCCAGCGCCTCGATCGCCTCCAGCCGCAGCGTCGGGTCGATCATCGGGTGCGCGCGGCCCACGGTCAGGGCGTCGTCGCCGAAGTCGATGACGAGGTGGCCCGGGGCGGACAGGTCCGTACCGAGATCGAGCTCCGGCCGCAACGGGATGTTGGAGCGGATGCCGCCGAGCGCCGGGCCGGCGACCAGCATCGCCTCGTCGGCCAGCGTGCCGCCGGAGTAGAGGCCCTTGAGCGCCGCACCGGGGACGGCGGCCTCGGCGGGCCCGGGGCGGGACGGCCACACCGGCACGTCGAGCCCCATGTCGGCGAGCAGCGCCTCGACGGCGGCGGTCAGGTCGGGGCTCTCGGGCGAGAGGACGGCGGAGCGCACCGGCACCGAGAGCTGCGCCGCGGCGTCGGTGACCGCGGCGGCCACCGAGGGCGCGGGCGGCTTGGACACCAGCAGCACCCGCTCGGTGGCGGGGTCGGCGTCCAGGGCGGCCAGCGCGTCGAGGGTGGCGAGCCCGCCGACCTCCTCCTTGAGGTCCCGCCCGCCCACGCCCAGCACGTGCGAGACGCCGACGCCGGCCATGTCGAGCAGGCAGGAGACCTGCTGCGCGCCGGTGCCGCTGGCGGCGACCAGGCCCACCGGCCCGGGGCGGACGACGTTGGCGAAGCCCAGGGCGACACCCGAGACGATCGCCGTCCCGCAGTCGGGGCCCATGACGAGCACGCCGGCGTTCCGGGCGGCGCGCTTGAGCGCGACCTCGTGCTCGACCGGGACGCCGTCGGAGAACACCAGCACGCTGCGCCCGGCGGCGATCGCGTCGGCGGCCTCGGCGACGGCGTGCCGGCCGGGCACGCTCACGATCGCCAGCGCCGGCGCCTCCGGGGAGAGCTCGTCGAGCCCCGCGCCGATGGTGCGGTGCGGGATCGCGGCGGCGGTGCCCGTCGAGCGCTCGCGCTCGGCCAGGGCGGCGTCGACGTCGGCGAGCGCGTCGGCGAGCGTCTCGTCGTCGACCGCGCGGACGGCGATGAGGAGCTGCTCGGGGCTCGGCTGCTCGTCGGGTGCCAGCCCCATGCCGGCCGCGAGCTCGAGGTTCAGCGGCGTGGCCATGGCGACGAGGACTGCGGAGACGCCCTCGCGGGCGCCGATCCGGCGGCTCACCTGCATCAGCTTCACCGAGTCGGCGTAGACGCCGGATCGCAGCTGCACCGAGACCGCGGCGTCTCCACCGGAGGGGGCTGAGGGGCTCATCCTCGGCACCGTACCGACAGATCTCTCAGCGGTGAAGTATCGGCATCTGCCCGCAATAACGATTTAGCACTGAGGTACTTCCGTCGGACGTGTGTGCGGTGACACAGTGACGCCTTCTGGTGCGCCGACACCCCCGTCGACCAGCACCGCATCGAGTTCGAAGTGCACGTCGAGGAGGCACTCATGGCGTTCGGGTGGAAGCTCTACGGGGACGGCAAGACGCCCCCACTCGGGGAGGCCGTCGCCCCCGACGAACGCCTCTCCTGGCCGCGCACGGTCGGGATCGGGGCGCAGCACGTCGTCGCCATGTTCGGGGCGACCTTCGTCTTCCCGCTCATCATGGGCCTGGACGCCAACCTGGCGATCATGATGAGCGGCATCGCGACGATCATCTTCCTGCTGATCGTCAAGGGGCAGGTCCCCAGCTACCTGGGCACCAGCGCCGCCTTCGTCGGCGGCGTGCTGGCGGTACGGGCGCAGACCGACAGCGACGCCGCCGTCCTGGGCGCGATCCTGGTGTCCGGCGTCGTGCTGGCCCTGGCCGGCCTCGCGATCCATTTCATGGGCGCCCGGGCGATCAACGCGGCGCTCCCGCCGGCGGTCACCGGCGCGGTCGTCCTGCTGATCGGCTTCAACCTCGCGCCGGTGGTGGCCAACGTGTACTGGCCGCAGGACCAGTGGGTCGGCCTGGCGACCATGACCTTCGTCATCGTCGCCTCGCTGCTGCTGCGCGGGTTCTGGTCGCGGATCTCGATCCTGCTCGGCCTGATCTTCGGCTACCTGCTTTCGGTCCTGCTCGACGCGGCCGCCGGTCCGATCACCTCGCCGGACGGCACGGGAGCGGTCGTCACCCGTGACCGGATCAACTTCGACGCGGTCGCCCAGGCCGACTGGATCGGGCTGCCGGAGTTCACCGCCCCGAGCTTCTCGGTGAACTTCACGCTGCTGGTGCTGCCCGCGGTGATCGCGCTGATCGCCGAGAACGCCGGGCACGTCAAGGCGGTCGCGGCGATGACCAAGCGCGACCTGGACCCGGTCATGGGCCGGGCGGTCTTCGCCGACGGCGTCGCCACCGTCGTCGCCACCTCGGTCGGCGGCTCCCCGACGACGACGTACGCGGAGAACATCGGGGTCATGGCCGCCACTCGCGTGTACTCGACGGCGGCCTACTACGTGGCCGCGATCGTCGCGATCCTGCTGGGCCT
The DNA here is from genome assembly GCF_030731085.1 of Blastococcus carthaginiensis. Lineage (NCBI taxonomy): Bacteria > Bacillati > Actinomycetota > Actinomycetes > Geodermatophilales > Geodermatophilaceae > Blastococcus > Blastococcus carthaginiensis. The sequence goes on from NZ_JASNFN010000030.1 coordinate 29,873, forward strand.
GGTGCCGAAGTTCGGCGCGCTGATCAACATCATCCCGGGCGGGGTGCTCGGCGGGATCACCGTCGTCCTCTACGGGATGATCGGCCTCCTCGGCGCCAAGATCTGGAAGGAGAACCGGGTCGACTTCGCCAACCCGATCAACCTGGTGCCGCTGGCGGCCGGGATCATCATCGCCATCGGCAACGTGACCCTGAACGTCACGGACACGTTCCCGCTCAGCGGCATCGCCCTGGGCACGATCGTCGTCGTCGTCGGCTGGCACCTGGCCCGGGCCGTTGCGCCCCCGGAGATGAAGGCCGCACTCCTCGAGGAGGACGGGTTCGTGCAGGGCACCGGGCCGGCCCTGGGGCACGCCGGTAGGCACGAGGTCCGGCCGGATCCGTCGTCGGTCGACCAGCTGGGCCGCCCCGGCGTGCTGGGTGGCAACACCCCCGGGACGGACACGCGCAAGCGCTGACCCGCTCTCCCCGTCGCCCCCGGCACCCGGACCTCACCGTCCCGGTGCCGGGGGCGGCGTGCGTCCGCGGGACGGTGGGCTCGGCGCCGTCATCCCCGTCCGCTGACGGAACTCGCAACGAAGTTTTAGCGCTGAGGTACTTTCGCCCACCCTCCCGCCGGTGACAGAGTGACGTCTCGCAGCGAGCACGGAGGTGAACGGAGCCGGTGAAGCCCGCCCCCTTCCGCTACGCCGATCCCAGCAGCCTGGGAGAGGCCCTGGCGGTCCTGTCCGACGAGGGCGCCAAGGTGCTCGCGGGTGGCCAGTCGCTGCTGCCCCTGCTGTCCATGCGCCTGGCGGCGCCGGCCACGCTGGTCGACATCAACCGGATCCCCGGCCTGGACGCCGTCGAGGTGACCGCCGACGGCGTGACGGTCGGGGCGCTGGTGCGGCACGACGCGCTGCTCCGCCACGAGGGAGCCTCCGCGGTGCAGCCGCTGCTGGCCCGGGCGACCGCGAACGTGGCCCACCCGGCGATCCGCAACCGCGGCACCACCGTGGGCTCGATCGCGCACGCCGACCCCTCGGGCGAGATGACCTCGGTGCTCGCGCTCACCGACGGCTCGGTCACCGTGGCGACGACGGCCGGCAGCGAGGTCGTCGGCTGGCGCGACTTCTTCGTCGGGCCGCTGGAGACCTCGATCCCCGCCGGCGCCGTCGTCACCGCCGCCACCTTCCCGGCCCTGCCCCCGCGCTCGGGCACCGCGTTCGCCGAGGTCGCCCGCCGCAAGGGCGACTACGCGGTCTGCGGCGCCGGCGTCGTCGTCACCCTGTCCGAGGACCGGCGGGTCGAGCGGGTGCTGGCCTCCTACGTCTCGGTGGGGCTGACCCCCGAGGTGCACGACCTGACCGAGGCCGTCGCCGGCTCGCCGGTGGAGAAGGCCGACTGGGCCGCCGCCGGGGCGCTCGCGCGCACGCTGGTCGACCCGGACACCGACATCCACGCCAGCGCCGACTACCGGCGCCTGCTGGTGGGGGTGCTGACCGAGCGGACGCTGGCGGACGCCGCCGCAGAGGCCACTGGAAGGGCCGCATGACCAGCATCGACACCGAACGGACCATCACCGTCACCGTGAACGGTGTTCCACGTGAAGCCACGGTGCCCGTGCGCCGGCTGCTCTCCGACGCGCTGCGCCACGACCTGGGGCTGACCGGCACGCACGTCGGATGCGAGCACGGCGTCTGCGGCGCCTGCACGGTGGTCGTGGACGGCGCCCCGGTGCGCTCGTGCCTGATGCTCGCCGTGCAGGTGGACGGCGCGGAGGTGCGCACCGTCGAGGGGCTGGCGCGCGAGGACCACCAGGGCGGGCAGGTGCTGCACCCGGTGCAGGAGGCCTTCCGCGAGTGCCACGCGCTGCAGTGCGGGTTCTGCACGCCGGGCTTCCTCATGACGATCGCGGCCGGGCTCGAGACGCGGGACAACGCCGAGGAGCTCACCGAGGACGAGGTCGACGACATGGTCGGCGGCAACCTCTGCCGGTGCACCGGCTACGCCAACATCAAGAAGGCCGTGCACCACGCGGCCGCCGCGATGAAGGACGCCGACGCGTGACGACCAAGCTCTTCGGCGAACCGGTCCGCCGGCGCGAGGACCAGCGGCTGATCACCGGCAAGGGCCGCTACCTCGACGACATCGGGCACACCGCCCTGGCCGCCGCCTTCGTGCGCTCCCCGCACGCGCACGCCCGGATCGTCTCGATCGACGTGGACGAGGCGCTGGACGTCGAGGGCCTCGTCGCGATCTACACCTACGAGGACCTCACCGGCCCGATGGCGGAGCCGCTGCCGGTGCTCATCCCGCACCCGCAGCTGCACGCGCCGCGCACCGGGTTCCCGCTGGCCAACGGCGAGGTCAACCACGTCGGGGAGCCGGTGGTCATGGTGGTCGCCACCGACCGGTACGTCGCCGAGGACGTCTGCGACCGCATCGTCGTCACCTACGAGGAGCTGCCGGTCGTCGTCGGGGTGGACGCCGCACGCGCGGCGCAGCACGCGGTGCACGAGGAGATCCCGGACAACATCGCGGCCCGGCACCACCAGGAGACCGGCGACGTCGAGCCCGTGCTGGCCGCCTCCCCGCGGACCCTGAGCTTCACCCAGTACATCGAGCGCAGCGCCTGCATGCCGATGGAGGGCAAGGGCGTGCACGCGAAGTGGGACGCCGACGACTCGTCGCTGCGGGTGTACACGAGCACCCAGGCGTCGACGTCGGTGCGCGCGGCGATCGCGGCGAAGCTGGACCTGAGCCTGGACAAGGTCGAAGTGATCGCGCCGGACGTCGGCGGCGGCTTCGGCGTGAAGATCATGCACCCGTGGCCCGAGGAGCTGCTGGTGCCGATGGCCGCGATCGCGCTGGGCCGGGAGGTCAAGTGGGCCGAGGACCGGCGCGAGCACTTCATCGGCTCCGCGCACGAGCGCCAGCAGCGGCAGGAGATCACCGTCGGGTATGACGACGACGGCCGGATCACCGCCCTCGACGTGCACATCTGGCACGACAACGGCGCCTACACGCCCTACGGGATCATCGTCCCGATCGTGACGGCGACCCAGCTGGTCGGGCCCTACGCGCTGCCGGTGTACCGGGTGATCGTCGAGAGCGTCTACACCAACACCGTGATCGTGACGCCGTACCGCGGCGCCGGGCGGCCGCAGGGCTGCTACGCGATGGAGCGGACGATGGACCGCATCGCCGACGAGCTGGGCCTGGACCGGGCGCTGGTGCGCGAGCGGAACCTCATCCAGCCCGACCAGTTCCCCTACGACCACCACCTGACGTTCCAGGACGGCCGGCCGGTCATCTACGACTCGGGCGACTACCCGGGGCTGCTGGTCAAGCTCAAGGACCTCGTGGGCTGGGACGAGGCCTCGCGGCTGCGGTCCGACGCCGAGGCGCGCGGCAAGCTGCTCGGCGTCGGGATGGCGCTGTACGTGGAGGGCACCGGGCCCGGGCCGTACGAGGGCGGGCACGTGCAGGTGCTCGGCAGCGGCAAGGTGCTGGTCTCGACCGGGCTGACGTCGCAGGGCCAGGGTCACGAGACGGCGTTCGCGCAGATCGTCGCCAGCGAGCTCGGGGTGCCGATCGAGGACGTCGAGGTGACCACCGGCGACACCCGCCGCTTCGGGTACGCCGTCGGCACGTTCGCCTCGCGGGCCGCGGTGATGAGCGGCAACGCGATCGCGCTGGCCGCCCGTGGTGTGCGCGAGAAGGCCCTGCGGATCGCCGCCGACGTGCTGGAGGCCTCGCCGGAGGACCTCGAGATCGACGAGGGCCTGGTGCAGGTGAAGGGCGTACCGGGGACGTCGATCCCGCTGCGCACCGTGGCGGTGCTTTCGAACCCGCTGCGGTACGCCTTCGACGAGGCGGCGCGGCAGGCCACGCAGTTCGCCAAGCCCGGCGACGACGACAAGCCGCCGATCGCCGAGGGCGACGCGCCCGGGCTCGAGCACCGCGACTACTACTCGCCGATCCGGTCGACGTTCGCCTCGGGTGCGCACGCGGCGATCGTGGAGATCGACCCGGCGACGTGGGAGATCGACGTCGTGAAGTACGCGGTGGTGCACGACTGCGGCAACGTGGTGAACCCGATGATCGTCGAGGGCCAGGTGCACGGCGGCGTCGCACAGGGCGTGGGCGGGGCGCTGTACGAGCGGATGGCCTACGACGCCGACGGGCAGCTGCAGAACGCCTCGTTCATGGACTTCCTGATGCCGTACGCCTCCGAGGTGCCCGACATCGACATCGACCACCAGCAGACCCCCTCGCCGCTGAACCCGCTGGGCATCAAGGGCGCCGGCGAGGCCGGCGTGATCCCGGGGACGGCGGCGCTGGCCTCGGCGATCGAGGACGCGGTGGGGCGGCGGATCGCGTCGATGCCGATCTCGCCGACCGAGTTGTACGACCTGGTGCGTTCCCCTGATTCGGAGATGACCGCGACGGCCGGGCGCCGGGCGGGGACTGGAGTGATGGCGTGAAGCTCGACGGCTCTGCGGTGCTGCACGGCGACCCCGAGAAGGTGTGGGCCGTGATCACCGACCCGGCCGTGCTGGCGCGGACGATCCCCGGCTGCGAGTCGCTGGAACAGGTCGGCGACGACGAGTACAAGATGAACGTCTCGGTCGGCGTCGGCGCGATCAAGGGCACCTACGCCGGCGAGGTGCGGCTGTCGGACCAGCAGCGGCCCTCGTCCTTCGTGATGCACGCGTCGGGCGCCGGTGCGCCGGGCAATGCGCGGGCGACGGTGACGATCACCCTGTCCCCGTCCGAGGACGGGGCCACGAACCTCACCTACTCGGCGGACGCCGTCATCGGCGGGCCGGTCGCGGGTGTGGGCCAGCGGATGATCACCGGCGTGGCCAAGCGGATGGCCGGCCAGTTCTTCAAGGCGATCGACGCCGAGCTGACCGGTGCCGCGGTGCCGGCGGCCGTCGCGCCGTCCGCGGCCGCGGTGAGCTCGACGGCGGAGGCGGAGGCGGCCGGTAAGCACGCCGCCCCCGCTCCCGAGGGCGCGCCGCAGGTGTTCACCGGCCGCGCGGGCGTCTCTGCGGGGACGCCCGGCGATGCGCAGACCCTGGCGTTCGGCGCTCTGGGTGGTGCCGTGCTGACCTTGATCGGCATCCTGGTCGGCTACCGCCTCGGGCGCCGCGGCTGACCCCAGGCCGCAGTTCGGGACAGTCGCTCTCTGCCCCGCGGATGTGGGCAGAGAGCGACTCCCCCGGGCCCCGTAGGACCGGGCGGCGAAGCGACGGGTCGGGCGCGGGGCGCGGGATCACGAGGTCTGCGGCGGAACAGGACGGGGAACGCATGCGCTGACGACGGCGGACGCCCGACGAAGGAGACCCCGCATGGCCAAGACCTGGTTCATCACCGGCGCATCCCGCGGCTTCGGCCGCGAGTGGTCGATCGCCGCCCTCGAGCGCGGTGACAGCGTCGCCGCCACCGCCCGGGACACCGCGAGTCTCGACGACCTGGTGCAGCGGTTCGGCGACAAGGTGCTGCCGATCCAGCTGGACGTCGACGACCGCGCCGCCGTGTTCGCCGCGGTCGCGCAGGCCCACGACCGGTTCGGCGGCCTCGACGTCGTCGTCAACAACGCCGGCTACGGCCAGTTCGGCATGGTCGAGGAGATCAGCGAGGCCGAGGCCCGCGCCCAGTTCGACACCAACGTCCTCGGCGCCCTGTTCGTCACCCAGGCCGCGCTGCCCTACCTGCGCGCCCAGGGTTCGGGCCACATCCTGCAGGTGAGCAGCATCGGCGGGATCAGCGCCTTCCCGAACATCGGCATCTACAACGCCTCGAAGTGGGCCCTGGAGGGGTTCAGCCAGTCGCTGGCCGCGGAGGTCGCCGACTTCGGCATCAAGGTGACGGTCATCGAGCCCGGCGCCTACTCCACCGACTGGGGCGGCGCCTCGGCGAAGCACGCCACCCCGGACCCGGCCTACGACGCCTTCCGCGAGAAGGCCGCCGAGCAGCGCAGGGCCCGCGCCGGCAACCCCGGCGACCCGCTGGCCACCCGCGAGGCGGTGCTTCAGCTGGTCGACGCGGAGAACCCGCCGCTGCGGGTCTTCTTCGGTGACGGCCCGCTGGCGATCGCGACCCGCGACTACGAGTCCCGGCTGGCCGAGTGGCGCGCGTGGGAGCCGCTCTCCGTCGCCGCCCACGGCACGAAGCGCTGAGCAGCAGGGCCCCTCCCGCACCCGGGAGGGGCCCTGCCCGGTCGGCGTCAGCCCACCTGGCGGCGCCGGGTCACCAGCCAGCCGGCCACCGCGGAGACGACCATCCAGCCGGCGAGCACCACCGCTGCCTGCGTCCGCTGCATCCCCTGCACCAGCATGAGCGTGGCGTCCACCGGGTCGATCCACCCGACCAGCTCTGCGTTCCACACCCGCAGGATCTGCATCGCGCCGAGGATCAGCAGGTAGAGGCCGGTCAGCGCCGCGGCCGTGTTGCCCGTGGCCGCGCCCACCCCGGCGCCGGCCATCGCGAACGCCGCCCCGGCGCCCAGCACGGCGGGCACCGCCGCACCCAGACCGTCCCACGACGCCTCCGCCGGGGCGACCCCGGAGAGCACCAGCAGCGAGAGGCCCGCCGAGACCGCCGCCAGGACGACGCCGAGCAGCGCCACCGCGATCTCCTTGGCCGCCAGCACCCGTCCGCGCCGCGGCACCAGCAGGAATGTCGTCTGCACCGTCCGGTGCGTCCACTCCCCGCCGGTGGAGAGCACGCCCAGGGCGAGCAGCAGCAGCCCGGTCATCACGCCCACCACGGCCAGCGGTCCGAGCACGTCCGGGAACTGGTCCCCGGTGAGGCCCAGGAGCGCCATGCCGGCCGGGCCGATCAGCACGGCGACCGCGGCGAGCGACTTCCCCGACCGGGTGGAGAGCGACTTGCGGACCTCCAGGCCGATCAGCGATGTCAGTGACGGAGCGGTCCGGCGCACCCGGACGTCGGTGCGCGGAGCGGGGAGGGTCAGGACGTCGGTCATGGCGGTGCCCTTTCCGGTGATGTGGGTGGTGGTCACGCCGCGGCCGTGAGCTGGAAGAAGAGGTCCTCGAGGCCGCGCTGCACCGGGCGCAGGTCGGTCAGGACGTGACCGCCCGCGGCGGCCACGGCGCCGACGTCGGCGGGCTGGGCCCCGGCCACGACCAGCGCGCCGTCGTCCCCGTGCTGCAGGTGGAACCCCGCGGCCTCCAGGGCTGCCGCCAGGGCTCGCGGGTCGACGGCGCGGACCGCGACACCGTCGCCGCCCAGCAGCGTGCTCACCGGCCCGTCGGCGACGATCCGCCCCTGGCCGATGACCAGCAGCCGGTGCACCGTGTGCTCGACCTCGCCTAGCAGGTGGGAGGAGAGCAGCACCGTGCCGCCGCGCGCCGCGTGCCCGCGCAGCAGGTCGCGCATCCAGCGGATGCCCTCGGGGTCCAGGCCGTTGGCGGGCTCGTCGAACACCAGCACCGGCGGGTCGGCCAGCAGCGCCCCGGCGATGCCCAGCCGCTGCCGCATGCCCAGCGAGTAGCCGCCGATCCGCCGTCCCCCGGCGTCGGCGAGGCCGACCAGCGCCAGCACCTCCTCCACCCGCGACGCCGGCACCCCGATCCCTGCGGCGAGCAGCCGCAGGTGCACGTGCCCGGTGCGGCCGGGGTGGACGGCGGAGGCGTCGAGCAGCGTGCCCATGACGGCGCCCGGGTTGGGCAGGTCGGTGTAGCGCCGGCCGTCGACGGTCGCCGAGCCGGAGGTCGCCGGCACCAGGCCGGTCATCATCCGCATCGTCGTCGTCTTGCCCGCGCCGTTGGGCCCCAGGAAGCCGGTGACGGTGCCGGGTTCGAGGGTGAACGAGACGTCGTCGACGACCGTCCGCTCGCCGTACTTCTTGGTCAGTCCGCTGACCGTGATCATCGGGTCCTCCGCAGTGGTCGTCCGTTGTCGAGGACGAATCTGCCGGGAACACCCAGCTCAGCGCGTCGGCCGCAGGCATCGACCCGGGACGACGGAGGGCTCGACCTCGTCATCCGATAGTTGACCCCGGTGATCCACCCCAGGGCGACCCGCCGGCCGGCCGCACCCACCTACGCTCCGGCGCATGAGGCTGCGGGAACGACTGTGGCCGGGGCTGCGCAGACGCGGCATCGTCCTCGAGGTCGTCCTCGCGCTGCTGTCCTGGGTCTCGATCGCCCTCGCGGTCGAGGACGCCGGACCGCTCCCGCCGGACGCCGTCGTGTTGTCGGCCGTGCTGCTGGCCGTCCTGCTGCTCCTGCGGCGCCGCCGGTCGCCGCTGGCCGTCTTCCTCGCCAGCGCGCTCGTGACGGCGCTCTCCCCCGCCGTGACCGGCGCCCTGGCCATCTCGGCCTACGCCGTCGGCCGCTACGAGGGCCGCATGAACCGTCGGCTCGCAGCCGCCGTCGTCGGGACGATCGCCGTGGTCCGGCCCTGGATGGTGGCGCAGGCTGCCCTGGAGTTCGTCGTCCTGGCGACCGCCGCCGCCCTCGTCATCGTGCTCCCGGGCGTGATCGGCGCCTGGGTCCGCGCCCGCGAGGAGCTGCTCGTCGCCCTCCGCGACCGCGCCGAGAAGGCCGAGGCCGAGCGGGAGCTCCTGGCCCGGGAGGCGGTCCTCGGCGAGCGCACCCGCATCGCCCGCGAGATGCACGACGCCGTCGGCCACCGGGTGAGCCTCATGGTGCTGCAGGCCGGCGCCATCGAGATGGCGGCGCGGGACGCCGAGCGCGTCGAGCAGCTGGCCGGGCAGGTGCAGACCGCCGGGCGGCGGGCGCTGGAGGAGCTGCGCCAGATGGTGGGCGTGCTGCGCGCCGGGGACGTCGACGAGGACGCACCGCTCGGCCCGCAGCCCGGGCTGGAGGACCTGCCGCGGCTGGTCGACTCCGCCCGCGAGGCCGGGATGCGGGTGGAGCTCGCGCTGGGCGAGCACGCCGCCGTGGAGCCGGCTGTCGGCCGCGCGGCGTACCGGATCGCACAGGAGGCGCTCACCAACGCCGGCAAGCACGCGCCCGGCGCGCGGGTCTCGGTCGAGATCGTGCGGACGGCGGACGCGCTGGCCGTCCGGGTGGTCAACGGACCGGCCGACCGCGTTCCCGCGGGAACGTCCGGCGAGGGCTACGGGCTCGTGGGGTTGGGTGAGCGGGTGCGCACCCTCGGCGGCCGGCTCACGGCCGAACCCCGGCTGGACGGCGGCTTCTGCGTCGAGGCGGTGCTGCCGGCGTGATCCGCGTGCTGCTGGTCGACGACGAGGAGCTCGTGCGGTTCGGGATGCGCACGGTTCTCGAGTCGGTCGGAGGCTTCGAGGTCGTCGGCGAGGCGGGCGACGGCGCAGCCGGCGTGCGCGCGGCCCGCGAGCTGCGACCGGACGTCGTCCTCATCGACATCCGGATGCCGGAGATGGACGGGCTGACCGCGACCCGGCAGATCCTCGCGCTGCCCGAGCCGCCGAGGGTCGCCGTCCTCACCACCTTCCACGTCGACGAGTACGTGCACGCGGCGCTGGCCGCCGGCGCCGGCGGTTTCCTGCTCAAGGACACCCCGCCACGCGAGATCGCGGCCGCGGTGCGGGCGGTGGCCGACGGGACGGCGACCCTCTCGCCCGCCGTCACCGCCGCGATCATCGAGTCCTACGTGGACAAGCGGGCCGCCCCCCGCAAGGCGCAGGCGTTGCAGCGGATCGCCGGGCTCTCCGACCGCGAGCGCGAGGTGCTCGCCCTGCTGGGCACCGGCGAGCCGAACGCGGAACTGGCCCGGCGCCTGTTCGTGAGCGAGGCGACGGTGAAGACCTACGTCTCCCGGCTGCTCACCAAGCTCGACCTGAGCAACCGCACGCAGGCCGCGATCCTCGCCCACGAGGCCGGCCTGCTGGACGGCGGCTGACCCGGCGCACCATGCTGGCCGGGTGCCGGACGACGAGCTGGACCGCCTGCGGGACGACGTCGTCGAGCCGGTGGCCCGCAGCATCCTGCGCGACGACGAGTTCGAGTCCGCCGAGCTGTGGCGAGAGGACGGCGTGGCCCCGGACGAGATCTGGGTGCGCGTCGTCGCCCGCGGCGAGGTGTTCTGCGACCTGCTGAGCAGCCCGTCGTGGGAGGAGTTCGGACGAGCCGGGCCGGGGGCCCTCGCCGAGCGCCTCGCCGACCACCTGGAGGACTGGGTCTGCGAGACCCGCTTCGCCTGGGGGCAGCGCCGCACGGCCGATCCGGCCGCCCGCCGCTGACCCCGGCGGCTGTGCGGAAACCGGGGTCATCGGCCGGCGGATGACCCCGACGAGCGCACACCCGTGGCTCAGCCGGCCGGGAGCCGCCGGGTCTGCCGGCCGCGGGCGACCAGCGAGCCGTCCTCCGCCCGCAGCTCCACGTCGTCGATCGCGACGTCGTCGTCGCACCAGACGGTCCGCTGGTCCACCCGCACCCACGCCCCGGTCGCCGGCACCGGCCCGGTCAAGTGGGCGGTCAGCTCCACCGTCGGCATCGCCGCCGGGGCGGTGCGGACGGCGAACAGCGACGGCGGCAGCGCATCCAGCAGCACACCGAGCTGCACGAGCGGCGCCAGCTCCCCGCCGCGGATGCGCACCCAGGCGTGCAGCCGCGGCTCGCTGCCCCCGGCCAGCGGGCGCGACGCGCCCAGCGCGCGGATCTCGGTGTGCTCGGCCACCGGCACGTACTCGCGCGGCAGCTCGAAGGGGACACCGTCGGTCACCCGCGGCTGCTCCGCCGGCGCCCCGTGCTCGATCCCCGCGGACGCCGGACGGGCGAGCGTGAGCACCTGGGCGACCGCGCGCAGCTCGCCGCCCTGCCGCAGCTCGCTGCGCACGCTGCCGGTGCGGCCGGTCCGGTCGGCCGCGGCCGTCACCTCCGCCTCGACGCCGGCGGCCACCCCGCCGAGCAGGTGCGCGGTCACGGCGCGCGGCCGCGCCCCGGCCAGCGCGGCGGCGGCGTCGAGCAGGTGGCCGACGACCAGCCCGCCCTGCGTCGCGGTGAACGAGCGCCAGGTCGGGTCGAACGAGAGCCGGCGTCCGGCGGTGGTCGTGGCGGTCACGGGGCTTCCTCTCGGGGAGCGGGGCCGAGATCGGGGTGCTGGGCGCGGCCGATGGCCAGCGCGAGCGCACTGGCCCCGGCGGCGAGGACGACGACGAGCAGCCAGCCCCGGTCGGCCCCGGGCAGCTCCCCGCTGCTGCGGGCGACGGCGGCCAGCAGCAGCGCCACGCCGAGGGTCGCGCCGAGCTGCCGGGACGCCCCGAACGTGGCGGTCCCGGTGGCCAGCGCACCCGGGGGCAGCGCGGAGGACGCCGCCGCCGACAGGTTGGTGAGCGTGAGCCCCACGCCGAGACCGGTGAGCAGCTGGCCGGGCAGGAACGCGGTCAAGTAGTCGGCGTCCGCGCCGACCTGGGTGAGCCACCACAGCCCGCCCAGCGCGAACAGCGCCGTCCCGGCCCCGGCCACCACCCCGCAGCCCACCCGCGCGCCGAGCCGGCCGGCCGGCACGGCGGCGAGCGCGGCCAGCAGCGGCCCGGGCACCAGCGCGAAGCCGGCCTCGACCGCCGTGTAGCCCCAGCCGCCGGTCAGCCAGAGCACGTTGCCCAGCAGCATCGCGGCGAACGCGGCCATGAACGCGGCGATCGACAGGCAGGCCAGCGCGAAGGCCCGGGCGCGGAACAGCGGCAGGGGCAGCACCGGCACGAGCTCGGCCGGCGCCCGCGCCGCCCGGACGGCGACCAGCACGCCCGCGACCACGGCCGCGGCGAAGGAGGCGACGACGACCGCGTCGCCCCAGCCCCGCTCGGGGGCGTCGACCAGCGCGTAGGCCAGCGCGCCGACGGCCAGCACGAGGAGGGCGGTGCCGACGACGTCGGGGCGGCGGGTCTCGTGCTCGTCCCACGACTCGGGGAGCACCCGCAGGCCCACCACCAGCGCCGCGACGACGACCGGCAGGTTGACCAGGAACACCCACCGCCACGACGCCTCGACCAGCAGCCCGCCGATCGGCGGCCCCAGCGCGGCGGCGACCCCGCCCACCGCCGACCAGACCGCGATCGCCTGCGCCCGCCGGGCCGGCGGGAAGGTGTGCAGCAGCAGCGCCAGCGACGTCGCCGTCACCAGGGCGGCACCGACGGACTGCACGACTCGGAAGGCGACCAGGCTGCCGACGTCCCAGGCCAGGGCGCAGCCCAGCGAGCCGGCGCCGAAGGTCGCGAGCCCGGTGAGGAAGACCCGCCGCCGGCCGATGCGGTCGGCGACCCGGCCCGCCGGGGCGAGCAGCGCGGCGAAGCCGATCGTGTAGCCGTTCAGCACCCAGGACAGCGCCGTCGTCGAGGCGTCGAGCGACCGGCTCAGCGCCGGGAACGCCACGTTGACGATGAACAGGTCGAGGCTGGCCAGGAACACCGCCGCCGACACCACGAGGAGCACCAGCCCCGGCCGGGTCGCCCTCGCCGCCTGCGGTTCCGCCGTCGTGCTCATGGGCACCCCTGCACCGTCGATGGTTCGGTTTCCGAACCGGATGCGCCGGGACGTTACACGAGTCGGTTTGATCTGCGAACCTGTAGGCATGACGACGCGACTGGACGAGCTCCCGGGCCGGCGCTGCTCGATCGCGGGCGCGCTCGACGTCGTCGGCGACCGGTGGGCGCTGCTGATCGTCCGCGAGGTGTCGCTGGGTGCGCACCGGTTCGGCGAGATCCTCCGCGGCACCGGTGCTCCCCGGGAACGGCTGGCCGCCCGGCTCGCCGCCCTCGTTGACGCCGGCGTGCTGGAGCGGCGCGAGTACAGCCGCACCCCGCCGCGCGCCGACTACCACCTGACGCGGGCCGGCATCGACCTGCTGCCGGTGCTGCAGGCGCTCATGCAGTGGGGCGACCGCCACGTCGCCGACTCACCGCCGGTGGAGCTGCACCACCACGGGCACCGCATCGCCGCCTCCTGGGTGTGCGACGTCTGCGGGGAACGGATCGGGCGGGGCACCGAGCGGCACGTGCCCGGCGGCAGCGAGCCCGGGCACGGCCCGCTCCCCCGCTGAGCCCGAGCCCCGGGGCCCGACTTCCGGGAAACCGGGCTCCGTCGACCGCGGCAGGCCCCGATTTCCCGGAAGTCGGCCTCCGCAGGACCGGCCGGGCCCCTACTTCCCGGAAGTCGGGGCGCGGGCACGCGGGTCAGGCGGGTCAGGCGGGCGGCACCTCCAGCGGGACGCCGGTCTCCCGCGCCGACACCTCCCACAGGACGTCGATCCGCTCCTGCAGGGCCCACCGCCGCAGGACCGGCCGGCGCACCGCCGGCCCGTGCGAGCCGAACCGGGGCGCGTAGAGCTCCCCACCCCGGGACCGCGGGTCGGTCGCCGCCCGCAGCTGCGGCCGGGCGCCCTCGAACGGCGTCATCCCCGACCGCGCCGTCAGCGCCTCGAAGAACGCCCCCACCCACCCGGCGCCGCCCTCCCGCACCGACCGCGCCTGCAGGTCGGTGTTCGACAGCCCGGGGTGCGCGATCAGCGAGGCCGCGGACACCCCGGCCCGCGCGAACCGCTGCTGCAGCCCCAGGCCGAAGTGGAGGTTGGCCATCTTGGCCCGGGCGTAGGAGGCCCACGCCCCGTAGCCGCGCCGCAGGTGCGGATCGGCCGGGTCCAGCCGCCGGGCGCGGTGGCGCGCCGTGCTCGTCACCGTCACCACCCGGGCCGACGGCGCGTGGAGCAGGGCGGGGAGCAGGTGCGCGGTGAACGCCCAGTGCCCGAGGTGGTTCACCCCGAGCTGCAGCTCGAAGCCGTCGGCGGTGGCGCGCTGCGGCATCGCCATCACCCCGGCGTTGTTCACCAGCAGGTCGACCCGCCCGTGCCCGGCCAGCACCGCGTCCGCCGCGGCCCGCACCGCCGCGAGATCGCCCAGGTCGAGCGGCACCACCTCCAGCGACGCCGCCGGGTACCGCTCGGTGATCCGGGCGACCGCGGCCGTCGTCTTCTGCGGGTCCCGCGCGGCCAGGACGACGTGCGCTCCCGCACCGGCCAGCGCGAGCGACGTCTGCAGGCCGAGGCCGCCGTTGGCACCGGTCACCACCGCGGTGCGCCCGGTGAGGTCGGGGATGTCCTTCTCGGTCCACGGCATGCGCACATCCTCCCGGCGTGCACCACCCGTGACGGTCGTGCCCCCCACCGACGATGCGCGCCGGCGCAGGGTGCTGGACGCCGGGCCCTCACTGTCAGCGCACGTGCTCGAAGGGGGTGACGGGTCAGGGCAGGCGGCCGGTGGCCTTGAGCTCCACCGCCGTCAGCACCTCCCAGCGGACCGCCGAGCTGCCCGGCCGGATCAGCCGCCAGTAGCGGTCGAACCGGCGGCGGGTGACCTCGTCGGTCGACATGACGCGGGTCTCCGAGCTCAGCTCCGTGCCGCCGCCGCATGCGGTCAGCCGGAAGTCGATCGCCGCCTTGACCCAGCCGCGCTGGGTGAACCGGCGGAACGCCGGCGCATCCAACGCCGGGCCGTCGTCACCGCCGTCCAGGCGCCAGGCCTGCAGCGGACCGCCGAAGACCACCGACGACGGCGCCTCGGCGCCCAGCAACGGCACCGGCAGCGCGTCCAGGAACGGCCGGTCGTGCAGCTGCCCGATGCCGCGGCCGGAGAGCACCACCGGCAGGAACCGGGCCACGCCCAGCACCAGCGTCACCGGCAGCTGGGAGAGACGGACCGCGTGCAACGCGTCCCAGACGGCCTCGGGCCCGGCCGCGATCCAGCGCGCCTGCCGGGTGACGTGCTCCGGCCGCGGCAGGACGTCGTCGAGGTCCATCAGGCCAGCGCGTCGTACACGGCCCGCACGTAGGCCTCGCTGCGCGGCGAGCCGATCAGCCCGGCGCCCATCCGGTTCATCATGTAGGTGATCGTCAGCCGCCGGTCGAGGTCCACCACCGCCAGCGAGCCGCCCCAGCCGCCCCAGAAGAAGGTCCGGCCCTCGGGCACGTAGGGCACCGTCGGGGAGCCGAGGCAGAAGCCCGTCCCCCAGCGGAACGGCGCGCCCAGCACCAGGTCCACGCCGTCGGCCTGCACGTCGAGCACCTTCTCCACGGTGGCGGGCTGCAGCAGCCGCACCCCGCCGGCCTCGCCGCCCAGCGACAGCGTGCGCAGCACCCGCATGACGCCGCGGGCGTTGGAGTGGCCGTTGAGCGCACCGAGGTCGGCGGCCCGCCACTCCGGGCTGTTGGCGGCCTTCGCCGAGGCCAGCGGGCCGGTGAAGGTCTTCACCGCCACCGATTCCGGGTCCAGCGTGCGCGGGTTGACGTCCGGGGGCGGCGGCGGCACCACCGGCGCGATCCGCGACACCTCCGACTCCCGCGCCCCGATCTGGAAGTCCGCGCCCAGCGGGTCGGCGATCCGGTCGGCCACGAACTTCTTGAACGTCGTGCCCGTGATCCGCCGGATCACCTCGCCGACCAGGTGCCCCTGGTTGTTGGCGTGGTAGCCCGACGCCGTCCCCGGCTCCCACCAGGGGCGCTGCTGGGCGAGCCGCTCGGTGGCCGAGGGCCAGTCGTACATGTCGCGGATGGAGAAGGGCTGCTCCCAGCCCGAGACGCCGGAGGTGTGCGACAGCAGCTGCCGCACCCGCACGTCCTTCTTGCCCTTCGCGCAGAACTCCGGCCAGTAGTCGCCCACCGGGGAGTCGAGGTCCAGCTCGCCGCGGTCGACCAGCATGAGGGCGGCCAGCGCCAGCACGCACTTCGTCGTCGACCAGACGTTGACGATCGTGTGCTCCGACCACGGCAGCGTGCGCGCCTCGTCGCGGTGACCGCCCCAGAGGTCGACGACGGTCTCGCCGTCGAGGTCCACGGCGACCGATGCGCCGAGCTCCTCGCCGTCCAGCTGCTGCGCCAGCGCCTCGCGTACCCCCGCGAACCGCTCGTCGCACCTGCCGTGGACCTCCGCCATGGGACCTCCTCGCTCGCCCGGAACCGATCATGAACACACTCCCCGGCCAGGCCGTGCTGCGCCACCGAAGACCTCGCGACGGCGGCGCCGGGGTCGGGGATCCCCTCGGGAGGTTCTGTCCCTGGTCCGCACGGGGAGCAGAGGCAGAGCGTCGTCCGGGGCACCCCGCCGGGAGCGTCGTGCCGCACGTGACGCTCCGGGGAGCAGACCTGGCCCCCGCCGGACTCGTCGGCAGGGCGCTTCCTCGACGACCGGGACGATTGGTGGGATGCGCCGGACCTGGGAGCGCGCTCCGCGCAACTGCTGCGGTGGCTCGACGCGGGGCTGCTCGAGCTGCGCGACGACAGCACGACCCCGGGCGGGGACCGGGAGCGGCGGCTCATCAGCGAGTTGCACCTGCTGCCGCCCGACGCCGCGCGGGAGCTCCTGACCCGACCCGACCTGTGGCTCGACGAGGGCCCCGGCGCCTACGCCGTCCCGGCTCCCACGGAGCTCGGGAGGAGCACCCCGGCGGGCCGCTGGCCCTGAGGGTGGGCGGCGGGTTCCACGTGGAACCCGCCGCCGGCTCACCCCGGGAGCGTCAGGTCCCCGGTCTCCAGCTCGCCCACCCGCCGGTAGGCCGCCATCACGGCTCCGGTCGACGTCACCTCCGACGAGGTCAGCCGCCACGAGCGCGGCGCTGCGTCGTCGGCGAACAGGCGCTTGCCCGCGCCGACCACGATCGGGAAGGTGATCAGCCGCAGCTCGTCGACCAGGTCCTCGCGCAGCAGCGTGTGCACCAGCCCGGCCGAGCCGTGCACCTGCAGCTCGCCGCCGTCCCGCTGCTTCAGCTCCCGCACCGCCGAGGGCACGTCACCCTCGAGCAGCCGCGCGGTGTCCCACTCCAGCGGCGCGGTGAGCCTCCGCGACGCCACGTGCTTGGTCAACGTGTTCAGCGCCGAGCCGACCGGGTCGCCCTCCGTCGGGGCCTTCGGCCAGTGCGCGGCGAAGATCTCGTAGGTGCCGCGGCCCAGGAGGAAGTCCTCGGCGGGGGCGAACCACCGCTCCATCTGGGCGCCCATGGCCTCATCGAAGAACGGCACCAGCCAGCCGCCGTGGCGGAAGCCGCCCGAGGTGTCCTCCTGAGGGCCGCCGGGGGCCTGCACGACCCCGTCGAGGGTCAGGAACGTGGTGACGACGAGCGGGCGCACGGTGTCCTCCTTGCGTGGGGCGGGGCGGTCTCCGGGTAGACGACCGCCGGCCCCGGAACTCATCGCCGCCGGGTCAGGGCAGCCGCCGCGCCCGCCGCCGCTCCGTGCTCTTCGCCCCGTACATGGCGCGGTCCGCGCGGGCGATGACGTCGTCCGACGGCTCCCCGGGACGCCCGATGGTCGCCCCGACGCTCACCCCGATCGACAGCGGCTCGTCGGGCCCCGGGAAGGGCATGCCCAGCCGGGCGACGACGCGCTGCGACAGGTCGGCCAGCGTCGCCTCGCTTGCCACGGAGCAGAGGATCACGAACTCGTCGCCACCGAAGCGCGCCACGAGGTGCTCGGGGCCGGCGACCTCCACCAGCCGGGTGGCCGCCTCGGCGAGCAGGCGGTCGCCCACGCCGTGCCCGTACTGGTCGTTGACCCGCTTGAACTCGTCGAGGTCGCAGAAGAGCAGCCCGCAGCCGGTCGTGCTCAACCGCAGCGCCAGCTCGTCGAACAGTGCCCCGCGGTTGGCCACGCCCGTGAGCGGATCGGTGCGGGTCTTCTCGTGCAGCCGCGCCTCCCGGGCCCGCTCCTCCGTCACGTCGAGGCCCACACAGGCGATCGCCCAGGGCTGCCCGTCGTCGTCCCGCAGGACGGTGTTGCGCATGGTGATCCGCCGGAAGCCACCGTGCGCGTCGACCCAGTCGGCCTCCAACGGGTAGGCCTTGCCGCTCCGGATCGCCAGCTGCACGGCCTCCTCGGCGTAGGGCACGTCGCCGGGGATCACCCACACCTCGACGAACCGCCGGCCGAGCAGCGCGTCGCGGTCGAGCCCGGTGAAGCGCTGCAGGGCGGGGTTGGCGAGCACGATCCGGCCCTCGGCGTCGATGATGCACAGCAGCGCGTCCACCGCCTGCACGAACGCGCACGCCAGGTGGGTTTCCGGCAGGCCGGGGCCCGTGTCCCCCCACGGCACGGCGCCCTGCTGCGCAGGCATCCCGCGCTCACCCCCCGCTGCTCGTCGGATGGACCGGTTCCGCGCCCGGGGCGGTGACCATACGGCGCGAGGTGACCTCCCGGGACCGTTCCGAACCTGCCCCGCCACCCCGTGTTGCCTAACGTGGCCCTGGTACGGGGAACCGAGGGGGAAGGAGTTCCGCATGTTGTCCGACAGGTCCGCACCCGTCATCCAGGCCACGCTGCCGGTCGTCGCGGAGAACATCCAGGAGATCGCGCGGCGGTTCTACGCGCACCTGTTCGGGGAGCACCCCGAGCTGTTCGACGGCACGTTCAACCGCGGCAACCAGGCCGAGGGCACCCAGCAGGTCGCGCTCGCCGGTTCCGTGGCGGTGTTCGCCAGCGCGCTGGTGAACCACCCCGACCGGCTGCCCGAGCACCTGATGAGCCGCATCGCCCACAAGCACACCTCGCTGGGCATCACGCCCGAGCAGTACCAGGTGGTGCACGACAACCTGTTCTGGGCGATCGTCGACGTCCTCGGCGACGCCGTCACGCCCGAGGTCGCCGCCGCCTGGGACGAGGTCTACTGGCTGATGGCCAACGCGCTCATCAACCAGGAGCGCGGCCTGTACAGCGCCCGGGGCGTCCGCCCGGACACCGTCTGGCGGCAGTGGGAGGTCACCGAGAAGACCCCCGAGACCGACGACGTCGTCACCTTCAAGGTCAAGCGGGTCGACGACCGGCTGGTGAAGACCTCGCTGCCCGGCCAGTACGTGACGGTGCGCCCCGTCATGCCCGACGGCGTCCGCCAGCCGCGGCAGTACAGCCTCACCCGCGCCGACGACGGCGAGCACCGCCAGTTCTCCGTCAAGCGGGTGCACGGCGGCGGCAAGCCCGACGGCGAGGTGTCGAACCTGCTGCACGACTCGGTCGGCGTCGGCGACCGGCTCGAGCTGTCGGTGCCGTTCGGTGACGTCGTCCTCGACGACTCCGGGCGCCCGGTGGTCTTCGCCAGCGCCGGCATCGGCATCACGCCGATGGCCGGGATGCTCTCGCACCTGGCGCACGCCGGTTCCGGCCTGGACGTGCGACTGTGGCACGCCGACGTCGACGAGGCCTCCTGGGCGCTGCGGGAGCAGGTGGTCGGCGACGCCCAGAAGCTGCCCAACGCCTCGGTGGACGTCTGGTTCGAGCAGGGCGACGGGTGCTCGATGCCGGTCGCCGGGGCGCACGCCGGCCAGATGGACCTCTCGCAGGTCGACCTGCCCTGGGGCGCGGTGTACTACCTCTGCGGCCCGCTACCGTTCATGCAGGCGGTGCGCAGCACGCTCATCGACCGGGGCGTCCCGGCCAGGGACATCCAGTACGAGGTCTTCGGGCCCGACCTCTGGCAGGCCGATCTGGACTGAACCGCGGGGCCGGGCGGCGCGGCGTGGACGACGGCGCGAGCCTCAGCCGGCGAGGACGGCGTCCCGCTGGGCGAGGCCGGCCAGCCGGGCGTACCGGCCACCGAGCGCCAGGAGCTCCTCGTGGGTGCCCTGCTCAGCGACCCGGCCGGCGTCCAGGACGACGATGCGGTCGGCGTCGCGCACGGTGGAGAGCCGGTGGGCGATGGTGATGGTCGTGCGGCCGAGGGCGGCCTCGTCCAGTGCGGCCTGCACCGCCCGCTCGGTCTCGTTGTCCAGGGCGCTGGTCGCCTCGTCGAGCACCAGCACGCGGGGGTCGCGCAGCAGCGTGCGGGCGATCGCCAGGCGCTGCTTCTCCCCGCCCGAGAAGCGGTGCCCGCGCGCCCCGACCACCGTGTCGTAGCCGTCGGGCAGCGCCGCGATGACGTGGTGCACCTGGGCGCGGCGGGCGGCGTCGACCAGTTCGGCGTCGGTGGCGTCGGGCCTGGCGTGCAGCAGGTTCTCCCGCACCGTGCCGTGCAGCAGGTACGTCTCCTGGGAGACGACGCCGACGACGCGCGCGAGGTCGGCGAGCCGCACGTCGCGCACGTCCACGCCGTCGACCAGCACCCGCCCGGCGGTGGGGTCGTTCAGCCGGGCCACCAGGGAGGCGAGCGTGCTCTTGCCCGAGCCCGTCTCGCCCACCAGCGCCAGGGTGGAGCCGGCGGGCACCGTGACGTCGACGTCGTCGAGCGCGGGCCGCACGCCGTCGGGGTAGCGGAAGCCGACGTGCTCGAAGCGCACCTCCCCGCGCACCCGCGCCGGGTCGACCGGCACGGGGGAGGCCGGGTCGTCGATGTCGACCGGCAGGTCGAGGTACTCGAACACCCGGCTGAACAGCGCCATCGAGGCGGTGAGCGAGACGCCGATGTCCAGCAGCTGCATGAGCGGGCGGAAGAGCGCGCCCTGCAGCGTGGTGAAGGCGACCAGCGTGCCGATCGTCATGCCGCCCGACGTCGCCGGCAGGCCCGCGGCCAGGTAGATCAGCGCCGGGATGCCGGCGAAGACGACGCTCATCGTGGCCATCCGCCAGCGCCCGGCCAGCTGCGAGCGGACCTCGAGGTCCACGAGGAACTCCGACGTGCCGGCGAAGCGCTGCGACTGCACCGGCCCCGCGCCGAGGGTCTTGCCCAGCAGCACGCCGCTGACGCTGAGCCCCTCCTCGACCTGGGAGTGCAGGTCGGAGAGGTGCCGCTGCCGCTGGGCGGTGATCGTGCGGCGCATGCGGGCCACGCGGCGGGTCAGCCAGATCGCCGGCGGGAGGACGACCAGCGAGAGCAGCGACAGCCGCCAGCTCAGCACCACCATGGCGACGGCCGTGCCGATGACCGTGGTCGCGCTGGAGGCGAACGAGGTGGCGGTCGAGGTGACGACCGACTGCATGCTGCCGATGTCGTTCATCAGCCGCGACTGCACCTCGCCGCCCTTGGTGCGGGTGAAGAAGCCCAGGGACTGGCGCTGCAGGTGGGTGAAGACCGCCGTCCGCAGGCCGTGCATGACCCGCTGGCCGACGGTCGTGGACAGCCACGTCTGCACGACGCCGAAGACGGCCGTGACCACGGTGACGGCGAGCATCCCGCCGACCGCCCACAGCAGCAGCGGCACGTCCTGCTCGGGGATCGCCTCGTCGATGACCAGGCGGATGAGGAAGGGCGTGGCCAGCGCCACGGCCGATGACGCCACGATGAGCGCGACCACGACGGCGAGCTGCCCGCGATACGGGCGGAACAGCGCCGCGACCCGGCCCCAGCGCACCGGGGACCGCTCCAGCTGGGCGAGGTCGGCCGGGTCGGGCCTGCGGCCGGAGTTGCCCCCGCCGCCGCCACCACCGCGGCCCCCGCCGCCGGTCATCGTCTCGCTGATGTCGCCACCTCCAGATTGCTGAGGTTACCTCACTGTCCGGTAACCGGAGCACCGCCGCTACCATTCCCCCGTGGCGGAGGACCGGACCGGCGAGCTGGGCGACCTGCTGATGCGGGTGGCCCGCACCCAGCGCCGCCGGTGGCGCGACGCGCTGGCCCCCTGGGACCTCTCTCCTCACCAGGCCCGGGCGCTGCGGGTGGTCTGCGAGCGCGAGGGCGTGCGGCTCTCCGACCTGGCGGAGGCGCTGCACATCGCCCCGAGGTCGGCGACCGAGGTGGCCGACGGGCTGCAGGAGCGCGGGCTCGTCGAGCGGTCGCCCGACCCCGCCGACCGCCGGGCGGTGCTGCTGCGGCCGACCGACGAGGGGCGGCGGCTCCGGGGCGAGATCGGCCGCGCGCGGGCCGCCGACTCCGCCGAGCTCTTCGCCCGCCTGGGTCCCGAGGACCGCGCCGCGCTCGCCCGGATCCTGCGCACGCTCGCCGACTGACCGCGCCGGCCCCTGGTCTGCCGAGCTGTTGCCGCACGGCAGTGACCCGGGAGGCGCGCAGCCGCGGCGGCGGACGCCCCCGAGAATGGGGCCGACCCACACCGCCGTCCGGGGAGGCCCGATGAGGGACCGGCTGGGGATCGACTGGCTGACGGCCGGCCTCGTCGTCCTGACCACCGTGTCCATGTACCTGGTGCTGGTCCTCTGCGTCCGGCTGGTCGGCCAGCGCAGCCTCGCCACCATGTCCAGCTTCGACCTCGGCTGCGCCATCGCGCTCGGCGCGGTGATCGGCCGGACCGCGCTGCTGCTCGACCCGACCCTGCTCACCGGGGTCGTCGCGATCGTCACCCTCTTCACCACGCAGATCGCGCTGGTGCGGGTCCGGCGCAGCCGCTGGGTGGACCGGCTGCTGAACCGCCCCCCGGTGCTGCTCATGGCCGGGGACGTGCCGCTGCGGGAGAACATGCGGGCGGCCCACGTCGGCGAGGACGAGCTGCGGCAGAAGCTGCGCCTGGCCGGCATCCGCGACCTCGCCGAGGTGGGCTGCGTCGTGCTCGAGCGCACCGGGGCGGTGAGCGTGGTGCGCAGGTCCGAGCGGCTGGACCCGTGGCTGTTCTCCGACGTGCCCGGCGCCGAGCGCCTCCACGCGGCGGCGGAGGAGCCCGGCGCGCGGCGGGCACCGGGCTGACTACTGCCGCTCAGGCGGGTGCTCGGCCCGCCAGCGGTCGAACGCCTCCAGGAAGGAAGCGGCCATCCGGTTCTCGGTGCGGACCTCCTCGCGGTCCCGGTCGTCGCGCATCCGGTCGGCCAGCGCCATGGTGTTGAACTTGATGGCGCGGAAGTACGGGATGAAGGAGCCGGGCGTGAACGCCCGCTTCGACGGCCGGGGCTCGACGCCCTCCGGTGCCCACGGCCCGGGCTCGGGGAGCGGGGGCAGGCCCAGCCCCTCCAGCGCGGTGAGGAAGGGCTCGTCGTCCGTCCGGTCGGTGAAGTCGCGGGAGAGCTCCCGGAACACCTCCCAGCCGTCGGGGGCGACCGCGACGACGACCGGCCGGAAGATCGAGGCGTCCTCGTCCCAGGCGTCCAGCGGCTTCGCCAGCCGGGAGCCGTCGGGATCGCTCACCCAGCGGTAGGGCACGTGCCAGGTGCGGTCGAACGCGAGCTGGACCTCGGGCGGGTCGACCGAGGCGAGCACGACCTCGGTGCCGGCGGCGGCGAGACGAGGCAGGGACGGGGCCAGGCGGACCGCCTGGGCGCAGCAGTAGGGCTACCAGTCGCCCCGCAGGCCGATCAGGAGCAGGGCCGCGCGGTCGTCGGACCGCAGCGCGAGCAGGTCGGCGGTGTCCATCGGCCCACGGTAGGCAGGGCCCGCGCGGGGCGCACCCGCGGCGGCGGGAGTCTTCCGATCCGGTTATCTCACCGCTAAGGTTTCTCTCCATGAGCGAGCGCCGGGTCCGCATCGGCATCGACACCGGCGGGACGTTCACCGACGTCGTCGCGGTGGACGAGGAGACCGGGCGGACGACCACCACCAAGACGCCGTCCACGCCCGCCGATCCGGCCGAGGGCTTCCTCACCGGCGTCCGCAAGGTGCTGGACCTGATGGGCCTGACCGGCGAGGCGGTGACCGCCGTCAGCCACGGGACGACGGTGGCCACCAACCAGCTGCTCGAGGGCAAGCTGGACCGCCTGGGCTTCATCACCACCGAGGGCTACGAGTCGGTGCTGGAGATCGCCCGCCAGTCGGTGCCCGACGGCTACGGCAACAGCTACTTCTGGGTCAAGCCGCCGCGGATCGTCCCGGCCGACCTGGTCCGCACCGTCCGCGGGCGGCTGGACCACACCGGCGCGGAGGTGCGCCCCTTCCACGAGGACGACGCCCGCGCCGCCGCCCGCTTCTTCCGCGACGCCGGCATCACCACCGTCGGCGTCTGCTTCCTGCACGCCTACGCCGACGACGCGCACGAGCGCCGGATGCTCGAGGTGATCCGCGAGGAGCACCCCGACGCCGTCGTGAGCATCAGCTCCGAGGTGCTGCGCGAGTACCGGGAGTACGAGCGCTCGGTGACCACGCTGGTGGACGCCGCCGTGAAGCCGAAGGTCGGCGCCTACGTCACCAACATCCGCACCCGCCTCGACGAGATCGCCCCCGGCGTGCCGTTCTACGTCATGAAGAGCAACGGCGGCGTGCTCTCGGCCGCCGAGGTCGTGCACCAGCCGATCACCACGATGCTCTCCGGCCCGGCCGCCGGGGCGCTGGGCGCGGCGCTGATCGCCGGCACCGCCGGGTTCGACCGCGTGCTCACCTGCGACGGCGGCGGCACCTCCACCGACGTCACGGTGGTCATCGACGGGGAGCCCGCGCTCACCACCGAGGGCTCGGTGGGCGACTACCCGTCCAAGATCCCGATGATCGACGTCGTCACCGTGGGCGCGGGCGGCGGCTCGATCGCGTGGCTCTCGCCGGAGGGCACGCTCAAGGTGGGCCCGAGGTCAGCCGGCGCCGACCCCGGCCCGATGTGCTATCCCTCGGGCGGCGACCAGCCGACCGTCACCGACGCCCACGTCGTCCTCGGCCGGATCCCCCCGCACCTGCTGGGCGGCGAGATCCCGCTGTCGGTCGATGCCGCACGGGACGGGCTGCAGCAGCTCGGCGCGAAGCTGGACATGGACCTCGAGCGGACGGCCACCGGGATCCTGGAGATCTCCGCGTGGAACCAGGCCAACGCGCTGCGCCAGGTGACCGTGGCCAAGGGCCTCGACGTCCGCGACTTCACGCTGACCACCTTCGGCGGCTCGGGCTCGCTGCTGGCCTGCCGGCTCATGGACATCCTCGGCCTGCCCCGCACCCTGGTGCCGCCGAACCCGGGCAACGTGAGCGCCTTCGGCCTGCTCACCGTCGACGTCCGCAACGACTACGTGCAGACCGTGATCAGCCGGCACGCCGACCTGGACCTGGCCCGGGTGCGCGCGGTCTACGCCGACCTCGAGGCCCAGGCGCAGGTCGCCCTGGACGGCGAGGGCTTCGGCCGCGACCAGCAGCGCATGCAGCGGACGGCGGACCTGCGCTACGTCGGCCAGGCGTTCGAGGTGCGGGTGCCGGTCGCCGACGGCGAGCTCGACGCCGAGGCCACCGAGGCGGTGGCGCGGGAGTTCCACGCCGCGCACCGCCAGCTGTACGGCTACGACTTCGCCGACGACCCGCGCCAGGCCGTGGAGTGGGTGAACCTGCGGGTCAGCGGGATCGGCCCGATCCGGCGTCCCGACCTCGTCGAGCTGGCGCCGGCCGACGGCGGGACGGACCGGGCCGTCACGGGCTCCCGTCCCGTCTTCTTCGACGCTGTGCAGCCGTCGTCGTCCCCCGGAGGCGACTGGGTGGAGACGCCGACCTACGACCGCCTGCGCCTGGCCCCCGGCGACGTCGTCAGCGGCCCGGCGATCGTCGAGGAGTTCGGCTCCACCGTCCCGGTGCACCCCGGCTTCGCCGCCACGGTGGACGCCTACGGAAACCTGCTGCTCACGAAGGAGACCGGCCGATGAGCCTCACCGACACCACGACCGCCGACCCGGTCCTCGTCGAGATCGTCGCCGGCACGCTGGCCGCGATCGAGAAGGAGGTCGAGACCTCCATCGGCCGCACCTCCCGCTCCCCGATGATCCGCGACGCGCACGACTTCCGGGCCGGCATCCACGACCGGCTGATGCGCAAGCTCACCGGCCGCTCGTACTCCGCGCTGGTGCAGCCGGTCGTGCGGGACTACCCGCTGGACTCGATGAACCCCGGCGACGTCTACTTCCACAACGACGTCTACCTCTCCGAGGGCGGGATCGGCCACCTGCCCGACCTCTGCGTCACCGTGCCGGTCTTCGCGCACGTGGACGGCGCCGAGAGGGTGGTCGCCTTCATCCAGGCGTTCGGCCACCACGACGACATCGGCGGCGCCGTGCCGGGCTCGATGCCGTCGGCGGCGACCAGCGTGTACGAGGAGGGCCTGATGGTCCCTCCGATCAAGCTGTGGGACCGCGGCGTGCCCAACGAGAGCGCGCTGAAGATCATGACCCGCAACTCGCGGATGCCCGACTCGCTCGCGGCCGACCTCGACGCGGAGTGCTCGGCCTGCCTCGCGGGCGCCCGCCGGCTCGGGGAGCTGTTCGAGCGGTACGGTGTGCAGGCCGTGGAGGCCGCCTTCGACGCGATCCTCGACAGCTCCACCGAGGTGTACCGGCGGGAGATCCTGTCGCAGATCCCGGACGGCACGTACGTCTGGGAGGACTACGCCGAGCACGACGGCGTCGAGGAACCGCAGCTGCACCGGCAGCGGATCACGCTGATCATGGACTCCACCAAGGACGTCCCGCTCGTCATCGACTTCACCGGCACCGGCCCGCAGGCCAAGGGCCCGATCAACCACTGCGGCGACTACGCCGACGGCAACTTCCTCAAGAAGTGGCTGGCGCCGATCCTGCGCAACCTGGCCGAGACGCCGGAGCGCATGGCGCAGCTCGACGTCAACGAGGGCGTCGTCCCGCTGATCGAGATGCGCTTCCCGGAGAAGGGCACGCTGCTCACGCCGATCTTCCCGGCGCCGACCAACGCCCGGACGTTCGTCATCCTGCGGCTGCTCGGCGTGCTCGCCGGGGTGCTCGCGAAGGCCACCGGCGGCCGCATGCCAGCCGACCAGGAGACGATCCGCTACACCGGCGTCTACGGCACGGACTTCGACGGCGAGCCGTACCTGATGCGCGAGGTGCTCGGCGGCGGCTCGGGCGGGCGCTACTACGCCGACGGCGAGGACACCATCCACGTCGTCCCCGACTCGCGGAACCTGCCGACGGAGTTCACCGAGGGCCGCTTCCCGCTGCGGGTCGAGCGGCTGGGGTTGGCGATGGACTCCGGCGGGCCGGGGCGCTACCGCGGCGGCTGCGGCTACGAGAAGCACATCCGGGTGCTGCGCGACGCCCACTTCATGTCGATCGCCGATCGCTCGATCCTCGCCTGCTGGGGCGTCAAGGGCGGCAAGGCGGGGCGGCCGTTCCAGATCACCGTCGACCCGGGCGGCCCGGGCGAGCACGACGTCGACGCGCTCGCCGACGCCGAGCCGCTGAAGGCCGGCACCGTGGTGCGCATCCGGACGACGGGGGGCGGCGGCTGGGGCGACCCGCTGGACCGGCCGGTCGACGAGGTGCTGCGCGACATCTCCTGGCGGAAGGTGTCGGTCGCCGGCGCCCGGGAGGACTACGGCGTCGTCGTCCTCGAGTCGGGTGAGGCCGACCTGGCCGCCACCGAGGAGCTGCGGGCCACCCTGCGGGGCGCCCGCACCGGCGAAGAGCCGTTCTTCGACCGCGGGCCCGGCTACGCCACCCTCTCCGGCGGTGCGGCGTTCAACGAGTTCGACGTCCTGCCGGGGTAGCCGGCGGGGCCGTGCAGGGGTCCCGAGGACAGTCGCTCTCTGCCCCGCCGGGCGGGGCCGAGAGCGACTGCGCCCGGCACGGGACACCGTCCGACCCAGGTCGCGGCGCGGGACGGGTCACCGCCCGGCTCACGTCACGGGATCGGTGGTCCCGGCGTCCGGCTTGGCCTGGTTCCCGTCCTGGCCCTCGTCGCCCCCGGTGGAGGTGTCCTGCTCGACGCCCTCCGGCGTGATCGGCGTCTCCTCGAGCACGTTCTCCCGGGCCTCGTCGCGGTCGGTCCCTGGTACCTCGGTCATGTCGGCCTCCTCCTCGGTGGACCCGGCCCCTACCCCGGCCCCGCAGCCCCGACGCGGGTTCCGCCAGGAGCGGACGGCGCGGCTCCCGCTCCACCGGCCCGGCCCCGCAGCGCCTCCGCCGCACCAAGCGGTGCCGACGCCGGCGGTGAGGCCGCATTACGAATGCACGACGGACCGCCGTGGCGCGCATGGGACCGGACGCCGCCGGAAAGCCACCGGGGACGGACGCCGGGGAGCAGCTCCCGGGAGAACTCCGACCCAGGAGGACCGACCGTGCCACGACCACTCGCCCGCCTCGCCGTCGCCACCTCGCTGGCGCTCTCGCCCCTCGGCCTCGCCGCCTGCGGGGACGACGCCGCGCCGGAGCCGGTCAGCGCTCCCCTCGGCGACTCCCCGGAGGAGGACGAGGGGCTGGGCGACACCGAGGTCGAGTCCGGTCCCACCTACGAGGGGCTCTACGACACCGGGGTCTACGACCTGCTGGACGAGTACCTCGGTGAGGAGGTGGTGCTGTCCGCCGGCGTCGAGGCGGTTCTCGGCCCCCAGGCCTTCGTCATCGCCGGCGCGGCCGACAGCGGCGTGCCGCCCCTGCTGGTGCTGGCGTCCGAAGGCGTCGAGGGGCTGGAGCCGGAGACGGACGTCGAGGTGGCCGGCACCGTCCAGGGGTCGTTCTCGACCACGGCGGCCGAGGCGGACCTCGGCGTCGACCTGGACGACGAGCTGCTCGCCCCGTTCGAGTCCGAGCCCTACCTCGTCGCCGACAGCGTGGGCGAGGTGATCGCCGGCGGGTGACCGGCGCGGCGCTCAGCCGCGCCGGCGCCACCAGCGCCGGCGCACCGGGGGCGAGGGCGGGGCGGGAGCCGGCTCCTCGGCGGGCCGGTCGCGCCGCCAGCCCTCGACCAGCGCCTCGACGTCGGCCAGCCCCGGCACCGGCGACCACCGGCTGGGCTGCGGGGTGCGCCAGAAGGCCTCGACCCGGGCGTTGAAGTCCTCGGCCAGCGCCCGGACCGCCTCCTCCGTGCCCAGCCGGGCCGCGCGCTGCGGGAGCACGTCCCGCTCCCGGCGCAGGGCGAGGCCGGGGGGCAGCATCTCCGCGGTCTCGATGCCCTCGCGCCGGGCCTTGGCCACGGCCCAGTCGTAGGCGGTGATGTCGCGCTCCAGGCCCGCGATCGGCTTGCCGGCGCCCTCCAGGCCGTCGAAGTCACCGCGCTCCCGGGCACGCGCGATCTGGGTGTCCACCCAGGTCTCGAAGGAGACCCCCGGCGGCTTGCGCTCGGTCATCGCCGTCCATGGTCCACGTCTCTGGCACGCTCGCCACCGTGCGGACGACGAGCAGCCGGGAGGTGTACCGCAACCCGTGGATCCGGGTGCGGGAGGACAGCGTCGAGCGGGCCGACGGGTCCCGCGGCGTCTACGGCGTGGTGGAGAAGCCCCACTTCGCCCTGGTGCTGCCCGCCGAGCGGGACGGTTTCTGGCTGGTGCAGCAGCACCGCCACCCGCTCGGCCGCCGCGCCTGGGAGTTCCCGCAGGGCGCCTGGACCCAGGGCGCGGAGGGCTCGGCCGAGGAGCTCGCCCGGGCGGAGCTCGCCGAGGAGACGGGGCTGCGCGCCGGCACGCTGACCCACCTCGGCCACCTCGACCTGGCGCCGGGGCTCTCCACGCAGGAGTTCGACGTCTGGCTGGCGACAGGGCTCGTGCCCGGCCCTCCCGCGCGGGAGGCGACCGAGGCCGACATGGTGTCCGCGTTCGTCCCCGAGCGGGAGCTGCGGGCGATGATCCGCGACGGCCGCTTCACCGACGCGCCATCCCTGGCGGCCTACAGCCTGCTCCTCCTGGCGGGCTGAGCGGGGTGCACCACTCCCGGAGCCGGAGTTCTCCGTGGCGCGGGGCCCTCACGCCCGCCGTCCCGGCCCCCCGCCGTCGGCCAGGAACCGGCGAACCGGCGTCACGATCAGGTCCTGGGCCGGCGCCGGGCTCCAGTCGGCGGCGCGCTGCCGCACCCGCCCCCGCACATCGCCCGGCCGCAGCTCGAACTCCTCCAGCAGCCCGGCGTTGTGGTCGATCAGCCGGTCGACGTCATCGACGGTCAGCTCCGGGTGGAACTGCATGGCCAGGACGTGGCCGCCGACGGTGAATGCCTGCACCGCCGAATGGTCCCCGGTGAGCACGACCTCGGCATCGGGGTGCCGCGCCACGGACTCCGCCAGGATCTCGTAGTAGTGGAACTGCGGGACGGCCGCGTAGGACATCCAGCCGGGACTGCTCGAAAACACCCGTCCGAGACCGACCTCCAAACCGTTGAGTGACGGCGCCGTGGCGCCCGGCCCGAAGAGCCGCTCGGCCAGCAACTGCGATCCGAGGCAGACGCCGATCACCAGCGCATCCCCCTGGGCGGCAAGTCGCAAAGGCCGCTCGAGGGCGGCCCTTACCGCGGTCAGCCAGGGCACGCCGCTCGTGGCCAGAGTGGTCCCCCCGGAGAGCACGTGCACCGGTGCGGCCAGCTCGGCGTCGGTCGGTGGGCGCTCGTCCTGGACGACCTGTTCCACGCGCAGGCCCGCCTCGGCGAGTCGCTCGACGAGTCGCGTGCCGTAGTCGATCCCCTCGTGGGGCCGGCCGTCGAGCGTCCACACCACCACCTCGGGAGCCGTCACCGGCGCACCCCCTTCACGGCGTAGACCATCAGGGCGCAGAAGATCACGGCGACCACGGAAAGGGTCACCCAGGCCTCGTCGAGGACGAGGGACCGGGCCTCCCCGGCGACGCTGATGATCGACATGGCGGCGACCGCGAACAGGAGGATCTCCAGCTTCCGGGCGACCGTGGCGCTCTGCTCCCGGTCCAGCCGGCCCACGCGGCTGCCGAGCAGCCCGAGCAGGGTGCGCGAACGGCCGGACAGGCGGTCGACCTGCCACGCCTGCAGCAACTCCTCGCGCATCACCAGGAACTCGTGCCGGTACACGAAGCTCGGGGACCGCAGGTCCTCGTACTCGACCTGCACGGCCTCCTGCAGCCGGAGCAGCGCCTGGCGGTCGCAGGTCACCGCTTCGTCGCGGAGGTTGGCGTCGACCGCGTCACACACACGCTCGAAGCGCCGGAACATGGTGGAGCACAGCGAGACGAGGACGGATATGTCCCACAGTCGCCCGGTGCCGGCATTGGAGCAGACGACGAGCGAGAAGCCGTAGCCGAGGAAGACGAACTCCCCACTCCTGGGCGAGTGGTTGGGCAGGACGCCCGCGTCCGGCGGATAGACCAGCGTGCGCAGCACGTCGGCCCGTCCGGCCTCGGCCACGCTCGAAGGAGCCGTGCCGCCGTACATCAGGTGGAAGTAGGGCACGTCCAGCGAGTCGTCGGGAGCGCAGTCCAGGCACGCCTCGTGGAGTTCACGGATCAACGGCAGCAGGGCGCCCCGGATCGCGTCGCAGGTGGCGTCGCGCACCGTCGCACCGAAGGCGGCCAGCACCTCGCCGGTGTCCCAGCCCCGGTCAACCATCAGGATCACGCGCAGGCTGGCCTGGCCGGCGGCCAGGACGATCGCCTCGCAGGTAAGCACCCGGAAGCCGCCCGGGTCCACCGTCGAGGGCAGTGCCCCCTCCAGGGCCGTCTGGAGGTCCGCCAGCGGGCCGGGGCCAGCGCGCAGCAGTTCCACGATCTGGTCCTGCTCGGCGTCGACGTAGGTCAGGGAGCCGCGCAGCGCAGCGACCATCTGCCGGGTCGGGGCGACGTCCCACCCCGCCAGCGCGTCGTGCTGGACGGCGGTCACCGACGACTGGTCGGTGCCGGTCAACGGCCGGGTCAGATCGATCGGCGCCAGCAGCACCAGGTGCGCGTCCCCGACGAGCGAGCTCCCAGCAATCTCCGCGTCCACCATTCCGGGCACGGTAGGCGACGACCACCCCGTCCGGCGGGGGCGGCACCAGCCCAGCGTCGCGGGGGAAGCGAGGGACAGGAGTGGCGCCGCGGCCCCATGCCCGACACGTGGCCACCCGCCCGGTCGACCACACCCGGTCACGACCGGCCCTCTAACGAGTGTGACCTGCGGCTTCCGGCGTGCGCGGCGCCCGGCCGCCCCGCAGGCTGTCCCGGTGCCCCTGTCCGCCCCGGGTCTGCCCGCGCTGCCGCCCGAGCTCGCCGGGCCGGTCGCCGTGGAGCTGGCCAAGCCGGTCCGCCAGATCCCGTCGCCCGCCGCGCTGAGCGGGGGGTGCCGGTACGAGCCCAAGTGGGACGGCTACCGGCTGGTGGTCGTGCGCGACCGCAGCGCCACCCGGCTGTGGTCCAAGCAGGGGCGTGACCTCACCGACCGCTTTCCTGACGTCGCCGCCGCCGCGCTCGCCCAGGTTCCTCCCGGCACCGTGGTCGACGGCGAGGTCGTCATCTGGCACGACGACCGGCTCGACTTCGGCCTGCTGCAGCAGCGCATGGTGGCCTCGGCCGGGCGCATCGCGGCGCAGGTCTCCGC
The DNA here is from genome assembly GCF_030731085.1 of Blastococcus carthaginiensis. NCBI lineage: Bacteria > Bacillati > Actinomycetota > Actinomycetes > Geodermatophilales > Geodermatophilaceae > Blastococcus > Blastococcus carthaginiensis. The sequence continues at coordinate 61,855 of NZ_JASNFN010000030.1, forward strand.
CGCGCCCGCCTCCTACGTGGCCTTCGACCTGCTGGCCGCCGGTGGGGAGGACCTGCGCGGCCGGACGTTCACCCGGCGCCGCGCCGCCCTCGAGCAGCTGGCCGCCCGCTGGGCGCCGCCGATGCAGCTCTCGCCGGTCACCGCCGACCCCGCCGAGGCGCGGCAGTGGTTCGACGACTTCCGCCCGGCCGGCGTCGAGGGGCTGGTCGTGAAGGGGGCGGCGACCCGCTACGCCCCCGGGCGCCGGGAGTGGCTGAAGGTCAAGAGCTGGGAGACGACCGAGGTGCTGGCCGGCGGCGTCATCGGCGACCTCGACCGGCCGGGCCAGCTGGTCGCCGGCCGGTACCGCGACGGCGAGCTCGTCGTCGTCGGCCGCAGCAGCCCGCTCTCGCCCGTCCAGTCGGCCGAACTGGCCGCCGTGCTCCGCCCCGCCGGCCCGGACCACCCCTGGCCCGAGCGCATCGGCACCGGCCGGTTCGGCGGCGGCCGCCTGGCCGTCCCGCTCACCCGCGTGGAGCCGAGCGCCGTCGTCGAGGTGAGCGCCGACGCCGCCCTGCAGGCCGGGGTGTTCCGCCACCCCCTGCGCTTCGTCCGGGTGCGCCCCGACCTGCGCCCCGAGGACCTCCCCGCGATCTGAGCGGCTCTCCCCCGACGAGATGAGGTGATCAAGGACCGCGTCGCCCGTGCCGATGGGGTCGCGTGACCGGCCCCTACGCCCCGACCGCCCGTGCCGCCTGGATGCACGCGGCCCTGGTCGTGCTGGCCATCGCGCTGGTGGTCACCGTCGTCCCGGACGGCCCGTGGCGCCCGGCCGCCGAGATCGTCCTCTACGGCCTCGGGCTGGCCGGGGTGCTGACCGCGCTGCGGGTGCACCGGACCCCGCTCGTCGTCGCCTGGTTCGGCGTGGCGGCCGGGCTCGCCCTGTTCGCGCTGAGCTGCGTCGCGGACGTCGCCGCGCTGGCCGGCCTGGCGCCAGAGATCAGCGCGCCCCTGGAGTCCGCCCTCGACGTAGCGGCTTACGCAGCACTCGCCGTCGGGGCCGTGGGCGTGGTCCGGGGCGGCCGGCGGCGCCGCGACTGGGCGTCCTGGACCGACACCCTGACCCTCCTGCTGGCGGCCGGGCTCATCCTTCTCGCCGTGCAGGGCGACCGGCACGAGTCCGCGGGGGACGTCATCGAGGTCAGCGTCGGGACCCCGGTGCTCATCGCCGTCCTGCTCATCGTCTGCGTGCCGCTGGCCCTCACCCGGGGCCGGACGGCCACCACGACGGCGCTGTTCGCCGCCGCCACGTTGGCCGTGGCGGCGTACGGGGGCGCCATCCTCACCGGTTCCGCCCCGCGGGGCTCCGCGGTGCTCGACCCGTTGTCCCTCCTCCCCCTCGCCGCGCTGTGCCTCGCCGGCCGGCACCCCTCGGTCACGGCGCTGGGACCCGGCCCGGCCGCGGAGGGGGACACCACCTTCGGTCGCGTCGTCGCCGTGGGCGCGGTCCTGCTGGTGAACCCCGCCGTGCTCGTCCTGTGGACGGCGGACCACGGCGTGATCGGCTACGCGCTGGGCGGTGGCAGCACGCTGCTCACCGGGCTGGCGCTGTGGCGGCTGGCAGCGCTGACCCGCGAACGCGAACGGGCCCGGGCCGCTCTGGCCGCCAGCGAGGCACGCCTCCAGATCCTGCTCGAGAACGCCGCCGACGTCATCGCCATCGTCGACGCCGCGGGGTCGGTCGCGTACATGAGCCCGGCGGTCCAGTCGCTCCTCGGCCGCCCCCCGGCGGACTACGTCGGGCGCGACGCCATCTCGCTGGCCGATCCCCGCGACCAGCCGCGCCTGCAGGCCGCCGTCGCCGCGGCCGGCCGCTCGCCGGGCGGCGGCTCCGGCGTCGTGGACACCGACATCCGCGTCCAGCACAGCTCGGGCGGCACCCGGTGGGTGGAGATGCGGATCAGCGGCCGCGTGGACGCCGTCGGCATCGAGGGCTGGGTCGTGAACTTCCGCGAGGTCACCGACCGGAAGCTGTTCGAGGACGAGCTGCGGCGCCAGGCGCGCACCGACCCCCTGACCGGGCTGCTCAACCGGACCGCCTTCAACGAGCGGCTCGTCTCCGCGACCGCCGACGCCGGACCGGGCACCTCGCCGGGGGTGCTGTTCGTCGACGTCGACGACTTCAAGGACGTGAACGACACCCTGGGGCACGCGGCCGGGGACGAGCTGCTGCTGGCCGTCGCCGCCCGGCTCTCCGCCGACGTGCGCGGGGAGGACGTGGTCGCGCGGCTGGGCGGTGACGAGTTCGCCCTCCTGCTGGCCGACGCCGACGGGATCCGCCTGCGCGAGGTCGCCGACCGGCTGCTGACCGCGCTGCGTGCGCCGGTCCGGGTCGGCACCCGCACCATCACCGTGACCGCCAGCATCGGCGGCGCGCTCGGGACGGCCGGCTGCACCGCCGAGGAGCTGCTGCACCGCGCCGACACCGCCATGTACGCCGCGAAGCGGACGGGCAAGGACTCGCACGCCCTGCTGGGGGCGGCGGAGGATGCGTTGCCCTGACGGAGCGGGCGGCTCAGGGCTGCTGCGGCACCCGCCCCAGGCCCACGAGAAGGCGGCGCAGCAGCGCCGCCAGCTGCTCCCGGTCCTCCGACGGCAGCGCCTCCAGCAGCCGCCGCTCGGTCTCCAGGTGGTCGGGCAGCGCCGCGTCCAGCGCCGCGCGCCCCGCGTCGGTGAGCGTGACGACGACGGCCCGGCCGTCGGCCTCGCTGCGCTCGCGGGTGATCAGGCCCCGCTCCTCCAGCCGGTCCAGCCGCTGCGTGATCGCGCCGGAGGTGACCAGCGCCGTGCGCATGAGGGCGGTCGGCGTGAGCTGGTAGGGCGCGCCCGCCCGCCGCAGGGCCGCCAGCACGTCGAAGGACGGCGCGTCGAGGCCGTACCGGGCGAACGTGGCCCGCTGGGCGAGGTGGACCTCGCGCTGGAGCTGGGTGATGCGCCCGACGATCCCCATCGGCGAGCAGTCGAGGTCCGGACGCTCCCGGGCCCACTGATCGAGGATCAGGTCGACGGCGTCCTCCACGTCGCTCACCGTAACGGCCCCGGCGGCGCGGACGGATCGGCGCGCATCAGCGCAGGCGGGAGCTGAGCCGGACGGTGAAACCGGCCGGCCCCGGGGCCAGGTCGACGTGGTCCCAGAGCTTGCGGGTCAGCCACAGGCCCATGCCGCCCTTCGCGAGGTCCACGCCGTGCGCCGGGTGGAAGCCGGGGAAGGGGACGTCGGTGCCGTGCCCCTGGTCGGTGATGGCGCACACCAGCCGCTCGCCGTCGCCCCACACGCGGGCCGACACGGGGCGGGCCCCGTGCCGGAAGGCGTTGCTGGCGATCTCGCTGGCGGCGAAGTGCAGGTCGGCGGCCTGGTCGGGATCGGGCACCCGGGCCTGGATCACCGCCCGCAGGAGCCGGCGCAGCTCGGAGAGCGACGGGGCGTCGTCCACCGCCAGCGCCGGGGTCTCCTCCTCCAGCGGCTCACGGGGCACCGGCAGCCGGCGCGCGTAGCCGGCGGGGTCCTCGAAGGCCCCGCTCGGGACCACCCGGCCGTCGGTGAGCACCCAGGGGTGCGTGGCGGCCACGCCGGCGAGCACCTCGGCGGAGAGCTCGCGGCGGTCGAGCAGGCACAGACCCGACACCGGCCGGGCGGCCAGCAGCAGGTTCACGGCGGCCTCGTAGCGCAGCCCCTCGCGCCAGTCGCGCGGCGTCGCCCCGAACCGGATCTGACCCGCGACCCGCAACCGGCCCGAGCCGGTGCCCCGCGCCCGCCGCACCAGGTCGCGGCCGGCGGCGACGGCGTCGGGCACCGTCGTGCCCAGGAGGCACAGCCGGGTGTCCTCCTCGACCGTTCCGGCACGCTCGCCCAGCGCACCGGTGACCAGCGCCGCCGTCTCCGGGGGGAAGGAGAGGACGACCAGGTCGTCCGCCCGCAGCCCCTCGTCGAGGTAGGGCAGGGCGGCGGCCAGCAGCTCCTCGTCGGAGCCGACCGGCGCGGCGAGGTGCGCGACGCCCGGGAGGGTGTCCACCGGGCGGGCACGGGAACGGTCGGGCGCAACCGTCGCCGCGCCCTCGCCGGTTCCCTGCTCCATCCGGTCTCCTGCACCCTCGGACCGGAGCCTTCCCGGCCGACTGGTTGAGCATTCTGCGACATCGTCGGTCAGGTCCCGCACCGGGGCGCGGCGAACGGCCGGTCCTCACCCCTCGGGGCGACCGCAGAGGCCCGGACGCAGCCGGGGGGGGGGGGGGGGGGG
>NZ_JASNFN010000031.1:0-64163 GCF_030731085.1 Blastococcus carthaginiensis
AGCTCCTCGAACAGCTCGGCGAGCAGCCACATGAGGAAGGTCGAGAACAGCGCCGGCCGGGTCCTGGACGGCGGTCAGCTCCCCCGCGGTGACGACGCCGCGGCCGTCCTCGGTGGTGCGCAGGACGTCGGTGGGCTCGAACTCCGGCTCGCCGAAGAAGACGTCACCGCCGAGCTCGGCCAGCGCGATCAGCTTGCGCAGGATGACCCCCGCGGTGGCCGTGGAGAGCCCACCGAGATTCCTCAGCTCAGGCTCGCCCTCGTCGGACAGCAGCCACTGGACGACCGCCCGGAGATCTTGGAGGTCGAGCAGCGGCAGGCCCGCGCCGTCGGCGTAGTGGTAGATCAACCCGAGCGAGCTCTCCTGGGTGGCGTTGAGATCGAGGTCCTTGGACAGCAGCAGCGGCCCGAAGTCGGTGAGCGTGCAGCGCACCGGCACGCCGGTCCCGAGCCCGCCGAGCGCGAGGAACTCCACCGGGTACGCGGTGGGCTGCCAGCGGTGCCCGGTGTGCGCTGCGCGCTGGCTGATCCGGTCGCCGGGGGTGCCGGCCCGGGCGAGACCGCTGAGGTCGCCCTTGACGTCGGCGAGCACCACCGGCACCCCGGCCGCGGAGAGCTGCTCGGCGACCAGCTGCAGCGTCTTGGTCTTCCCCGTGCCCATCGCACCGGCGATCAGCCCGTGCCGGTTGAGCATCGCCAGCGGTACCCGCACGCCTGCCCCCGGGTGCGGGACGCCGTCGTGGACCACCGACCCGAGCTCCACCGCGGGCCCCGCCGTGGCGTAGCCGGACGCGATCCGGCCGGCCGGGTCGCCGAGAGTGGTGGTGCCGGCTGCTGCGTCGTCCTCGCTCACGGCGCGGACGGTATCGGCAGCCCGGGACGAGCGCCGTCCGGATCAGGGGAGACGGCAGCGGAATCAGGGTCCGGTCAGGGGCTTCCCCGATGTGGCGGAGGGGCCGGTGCGCGCAGGCTCGAGGCATGACAGCAGCGGTCCTCGAGCGCTCCCCGCTTCCCCGGGCGGACATCGGCATCGAGGTCCGACCCGCGCCGGTCGCAGTGTGGCTGCGGAGCGACCGGACGCCGGCGCAGTTCGCCCGGTTCGTGCTCGTCGGTGGCTCGGCCAACCTCGTCTACCTGGGGCTGTTCCTGTTCCTGGCGGGCCTGGGCGACCAGGCGGCCAACCTCGGGGGCGTCGTCGTCTCGACCGCCGTCGCCAACGAGCTGCACCGCCGGCTGACCTTCCGCGCCGCCGACCGCGCCGGCTGGGCGACGGCGCAGTGGGCCGGCGGGGGGCTGGCGCTCGCGGGGCTGGCGGCCACCAGCCTGGCGCTGGCCGCGCTGGACCCGTGGACCGCCTCGGCCGGTCCGCTGGGGGCGGTGGGCGTGGTGTGGGCGGTGACCGCGGTCGTGGGGGTTGCCCGGTTCGTGGGGCTGCGGTGGGCGGTCGGCGGCGCAGCCGGCCCGAGCCGGGTGATCCTCGGGGGGCGCTGGGGCCGCCCCCTGGCGGAGCACCTCCTCACCCCCGACGATGGGAGCGCCGCCCGCAGAGGTCGGCGACGCACCGGGAGGTCGGATGGACGCCGCACGACTACGCGAGATGCAGGCCCCGCTCAAGCAGCGCTACCGCGACGACCCGCCGTCGGCGTGCGCGGAGATGGAGGCGCGCGCCGACTTCGCCGACCCCGGCATCACCTGCACGGTGCAGACGTGGGCGGGGCCGGCCCGCGCGGGCCTGCACCCCGCCACCGGTGGCGACGGCTCGGACGCCTGTTCGGGCGACATGCTGCTGCAGGCGCTGTTGGCCTGCGCCGGCGTGACGATGCGCAGCGTGGCGACGGCGATGGGCGTGGAGATCCGGTCGTCATCCCTCACGGCCCGCGCCGCCATGGACGCCCGGGGCACGCTCGGCGTCTCGCGGGAGGCACCGGTCGGGCTCGGCCCGATCACCGTGGACGCCGATCTGGACACCGACGCCGACGACGCGACGCTGGCGAGACTCGCCCAGCTCACCGAGCGGTACTGCGTGGTGGCCCAGTCGCTGGCCGCTCCGCCCCGGCTCACCGTGCGCCGCACGGGCTGACCGGTCCCGGGCCGGGTCAGGCGGCGGCCGGCTCCTGCGCCGGTCGCCGTCCGCGCTGCACCGCCAGCACCCCGGCGACGGCGACCAGCACGCCCACCACCGGCGGGATGAACCACCCGGCCTCGCTGCTCCACCAGGCGGCGAACGCGGCCAGCACGTAGACGGCGAGGTTGCGCCACTCGAACGCGGGCAGCGTCGAGGCCGCCGGCATGCCGGCCCGCCAGCGGGCCAGGAAGTCGCCGATGACGACGCCGCCCAGCGGCGGGATGAGGATGCCGAGCCACACCAGGTACTGGATGAGGTTGTCGTAGATGCCGGTGATGGCCAGCAGCGTGCCCAGCACGACGCCGCCGATGACGAACGGCTTCTTCGACCGGGAGTTGGCGATCTCCGCGCCCGCGACGCCGAAGTTGTAGGCGGTGTTGTCGTTGGTGGTCCACAGGTTGGCGACGAGGAAGACCAGGCCCCAGCCGACCAAGCCGAGCTGGAACAGTACTTCGACGAAGTCGCCCTCGCCGAAGGAGATCGCGCCGATCGCGCCGAACCCCAGCATGAGCAGCTCACCGATCAGGAACGCGATGAGGCAGGCCCAGAAGCCGGCCGACGGCGTCTTCGCGAACCGGGTCCAGTTCGGGGCCTGGGTGCCGCCGGAGGCGAAGGTGCCGACGACGATGGTGACCGCGGCGGCGATCGTCATCGTCTCGCTCGGCACGGTCGCGGACAGGCCGCTCCACCCGCCGACCTCGTCCAGCGACCGCCAGGTCACCCAGCCGGCGAGGACGAGCAGCAGCGGGACGGAGACGACCGACAGGGCGTACATGCCCTTGTAGCCGTAGTAGGCGGTGACGCCCATGATGGCGCCACCGGCGATCATGAGCGCGATCTCGATGCCCCGGCCCGACCAGTCCAGCGCGCTCGCGGTGAGCCCGGCCAGCGTCGCGACCGTGACGCCGTACCAGCCGACCTGCGTGCCGCCGAGCAGCAGCGAGGCGAACTTGGCGCCCGTGGTGCCGAGCGAGTAGCGGCACATCATCACCGTCGTCAGCCCGGTGCGGGCGCCGATGCCACCGATGGCGGCGACGTACACGCCGAGGACGGCGCTGCCGAGCAGCAGCACCCAGATCAGCGTGCCGACCTCGAAGGCGGCCCCGATCTGGGCGCCGGCCAGCATCGTCGGCGTGAAGAAGGTGAAGCCCAGCAGCACGATCGCCAGGGAGAACAGCGACTTGCGGGCGTGCCGGGGGACCGGGTCGATGGGGTAGTCGGGATCGACCTCGCCGGCCACCTGCGCGACGTCGTCCCGGCTGCGGGTGCTGCTCATCTGCCGACCTCCAAGTTGACGGGGTCGTGGGCCCCGATCGCGACCTCGGCGGCGCCGAGGTCGTCCTCTCCGATGTCCTCGTTCCAGACCGCCGGGTGCGCGGCGATGAATCCGGTCATCAGCTGCGCGCACTCCGGGTCGTCGAGCACCACGACCTCCACGCCGTGCTCGGCCAGCCAGTCGTGCCCGCCCGAGAAGGTCGTGGCCTCGCCGATGACCAGCCGGGAGATGCCGAACTGGCGCACCAGCCCGCTGCAGTACCAGCACGGCGACAGGGTGGTGACCATGGTGGTGCCCCGGTAGGTCGGCTGCCGCCCGGCGGCCCGGAAGGCCGACGTCTCGCCGTGCATGGAGGGGTCGCCGTCCTGCACCCGCCGGTTGCGGCCGCGGCCGAGCACCGCGCCGTCGGGGCCGATGAGGGCCGCGCCGATGGGGATGCCGCCTTCGGCCAGCCCGGCGCGAGCCTCCGCCACCGCCACCGCGAGCCACGATCGGGCCGTCGCGTCGCCCAAGGGAACCGTCACGTGCCGTCGTCCTCTCACCCGGGCGCCTGCGCTCTCCGCCGCGCCGACGAGCAAGAGGCTGGCCGAGGTCCGACCCGGTAGGCAATGCTGCGGCCGTCAGAGATCGGTGCAGAGATCCACGACAGAACGTCGGGAGGTGTCGCTGATGGGCCTGACGCTGCAGGGGTTCCTCGACCTGCCGTCGGTCCGCGACGCCCGGCCGGAGGAGGCCGTCGCGCCCGGTGCGCCGGACCTCGCCGTCCGGTGGGTGCACTCGAGCGAGATCTACGAGATCGGTCCGCTGCTGTCGTGCGGCGACCTGCTGCTGACCACGGGACTCGGCCTGGCCGGCGTGGACGCCGGGGCGCGCCGGCACTGGGTGCGCGAGCTGGCCGCGCGCCGGGTCGCGGGGGTGGCGGTGGAGCTGGGCAGGTCGCTGCCCGACCTGCCGGCGGAGGTGCGCGACGAGGCCGCGCGGCAAGGCCTGCCCCTGTACGTCCTGCGGCAGGTGGTGCCGTTCATCCGGATCTGCGAGGAGGCCAACGGCGCGATCCTGCATGCCGACGCGCCGAGGTTGCGGATGGTCGACCGGGTGCTGGGCGAGGTGCACGCCGCGCTCGCGGCGGGCGGCGGGACGCCGGAGGTCGTGTCCTGCGCGGCCGCCGCGACCGGCGGGCCGGCGGCGCTGGTCACCCGGTCCGGGCAGCTGGTCGCCGCCGCCGGTGTCGGCGGGCAGCGGGCGGCCGAGCGGCTGCTGCGCCGCCCCGCGGCCTCGGCGCCGGTGCGGCTCTGGGACGTCGACTGGGGGGCGGTGCTGCTCGGGACGGGTCCGGGCACCGACCCGGCGGGGCTGCAGCTGCTCGCCGCCCGCCTGGCGAGCGTGGCGGCGGTCGCCGTCGGCCAGTCCGGCGCCGGATCACCCGGCGCGGTCGCGGCGCCGCTGCTGTCCGACCTGCTCGCCGACGCCGTCCCGGGCACCCGCGAGCTGCTGGTGCGGGCCGGGCTGGCCGGCTTCCATCCCTCACCGGAGGCGCGAGTGCTGGGGATCGCCGCGTCCGCGCCCGACCCGCGGCAGGTGCTGGCGTCCTGGGCGCACCTGGCCGTGTCGGCCGGCCTCGAGCTGCTGGCCGACCGGGTCCGGGGCGAGGCGCTGGGGCTGGTCGCCGTGCCGGCCGCGGCGAACCGGCCGGATCCGGCGGGTTGGCTGGCCGCAGCGCTGCCCGAGGACAACGCGGTCACCACCGTGGGGCCCGTGGTGCCGCTGGCCGAGGCGGGTCACTCGCTGCGCGAGGCGCACGACGCGCTGCCCATGGCGACCCTGCTCGGCCGAGGTTCCGTCGTCACCCGCGACCTCACCCTCCTGCGGCTTCTGGGCCGGCTCGACGACCGGGCGCTCACCCGGATCGTCGAGGACGCACTCGCGCCGCTCACCGCCTGGGACGCTGCCTACGGCAGCGACCTCGTGCGCACCCTGGCGGTGCACCTGCGGTACGGCGGCAGCAGGACGCGGACCGCCGAGGCGCTGCACGTGCAGCGGCAGTCGCTCTACCAGCGGCTGGCCCGCATCGAGGCGCTGCTGGGGCGGCCGGTCGACGATCCGACGTCGCACGAGCACCTCGTCGTCGCCACCAGCGCCGTGTCGCTGCTCGACGCCCGGGCTCGGCAGAGCGCGGGCGTCCACCGCAGGCGTTGAGTGAAGGGCCTGCCCACGGGCCCCGGAGAGGCCAGGATGGCGCCCGGCGGCGGGCCCGGGACCGGGCGGCGGGTGGACGGTGCGCTGCCCGAGGACGGCGGCGGCCTGGACCGGCTACATCACTCCCAGCGGGACGACGTCGGCGGTGGCTGCGGCAGTCGTGACCGCCGCCGCCGGGGGACAGCGCTACTTCTTGCACGCCTTCAACGCGCTGGAGCACGCGGCGCTGCGCTGGCTGGCCGACCTCTGCGAGGTGTCGGCGTCGTGGCAGGGGTCTTCACCAGCGGCGGGTCGACGGCGAACCTCGTCGCGCTGGGCGCCGCCCGCCAGTGGGCCTACGAGCAGGTGGGGGCCGACGTCGGGGCGGACGGCGTCCCGGGCGGGCGGCCCGGGCGGATCTACGTCTCGGTGGAGGCACACCGGACGGTCCACCGGTCGGGGGCGGTGCCCGGGCTCGGCCGGGCAGCGTCCGCGAGCTGCCGGTCGACCACCGTCGGCCTGTTCGGCTTCCTGCTGCCGCAGGTCCAGGTGCGCCTCCTGACCCAGAAGACGTGGTAGGTCACCCGACCGGGTGCTCGTGCCCCCGATCGGGCCGTGTTCTGTCCACAGATCGCCTGACGTCACCCCATCGGACTGATCCGTTTCCCTACAGTCCCGGGCGATTCGACTGCTCGCGGTTCGACGGGGGATGGGCGTGCCGACTGCTCTGGACGTCGTGGACGGTGAGGTCCGCGAGCTGATCCGCCGGCGTGGGCTGGACCCGTTCACCGATCCGGGCCCGGTGCGGCTGCTGGTGCGCGACGTCGTCGCCGACTACTCCGAGCGGTCGCTGACCTCGGCGCTGCCGCCGATCGGCGACGTCGAGTCCGTGGTGCGGGACGTGCTGGACCGGGTGGCCGGGTTCGGGCCGCTGCAGCGCTACCTGGACGACCCGGAGGTCGAGGAGATCTGGGTCAACGAGCCCGGCCGGGTGTTCGTCGCCCGGCGGGGGCGCAGCGAGCTGACCACCACGATCCTGGCGCCCGGCGAGCTGGCCGACCTGGTCGAGCGGATGCTGCGCACCTCGGGTCGACGGATCGACATGTCGACTCCGTTCGTCGACGCGATGATGCCCGACGGCTCCCGGCTGCACGTGGTCATCCCCGACATCACCCGGCGCCACATGGCGGTCAACATCCGCAAGTTCGTCCTACAGGCCCACTCGCTGGACGAGTTGGTCGCGCTGGGCACGCTGACCGCGCAGGCCGCCCGCTTCCTCGAGGCCGCCGTCGCCTCCGGGCTCAACATCCTGGTCTCCGGCGGCACGCAGGCCGGCAAGACGACGCTGCTCAACTGCCTCTGCGCCGCCGTCCCGGCCCGGGAGCGGGTGATCACCTGCGAGGAGGTCTTCGAGCTGCGGGTGCCGCTGCCCGACGTCGTCTCGATGCAGACCCGCCAGCCCAACCTCGAGGGCGCCGGGGAGATCCCGCTGCGCCGGCTGGTGAAGGAGGCGCTGCGCATGCGGCCCTCCCGCATCGTCGTCGGCGAGGTGCGCCAGGAGGAGTGCCTGGACCTGCTGATCGCGCTGAACTCCGGGCTGCCGGGCATGTGCACGCTGCACGCCAACAGCGCCCGCGAGGCCGTGGTGAAGATGTGCACGCTGCCGCTGCTGGCCGGGGAGAACATCGGGACGTCGTTCGTCGTCCCCACCGTCGCCTCGAGCGTCGACCTGGTCGTGCACGCGGGCACCGACGCCGACGGCCGGCGCCGGGTGCGCGAAATCGTGGCGCTGCCCGGCCGGGCCGAGGACGGGGTGATCGAGACCGCCGACGTCTTCACCAGCCGGGACGGTCGCCTGGTCCGGGCCGACGGCTACCCGCCGCACCCCGAGCGGTTCGCCGCCGCCGGTTTCGACCTCGCCGGCCTGCTGGCATGACGGAGTCCGGCGCGATGCTGGGGCTGCTGCTCGGGGTCGGCCTGTTGCTGATCTGGCGCAGCGGGTCCCGCGCGCCCAAGCCGCGCACCGACCCGCGCCGGCCCGGGCGCCGGCAGGAGCTCCTGGCCGCCGCCGGGCTCACCGGCATCAACGGCGCCCAGTTGCTCGCCCTGCAGATCGGTCTGGGCCTGCTGGCGACCGTCGTCGTCCTGGTCAGCACCGGCACGGTGACCGTCAGCCTCGCGTTCGGCCTCTTCGGCTTCCTGCTCCCGCACGTGCAGGTGCGCCGGCTGGCCGGTAAGCGCCGCGCCGACCTGCGGGAGGTGTGGCCCGAGGTCGTCGACAACCTCGCCTCGGCCGTGCGGGCCGGCCTGTCGCTGCCCGAGGCGCTGGCGGCGCTCTCCACCCGCGGGCCCGAGGTGCTGCGGCCGCCGTTCGCCCGGTTCGCCGCGGAGTACCGCTCCAGCGGCCGGTTCGGGCCGTGCCTGGACCGGCTCAAGGACGACCTCGCCGACCCGGTCGGCGACCGCATCGTGGAGACGCTGCGGGTGGCCCGCGAGGTCGGCGGCACCGACCTCGGCCGCGTGCTGCGGACCCTCTCGACCTTCCTGCGCGAGGACGCCCGGGCGCGGGCGGAGCTGGAGACCCGGCAGGGCTGGGTGGTCTCGGCCGCGCGCCTGGCCGTCGCTGCACCGTGGGTCGTGCTCCTGCTGCTGGCCACCCAGTCGACGACGTTGGCCGCCTACGACTCGGCGATGGGCACGGTGATCCTGCTCGGCGGCGGGGCGGTGTGCCTGGTGGCCTACCGCCTGATGCTGCGGATCGGGCGGCTGCCCGAGGACGTGCGGGTGCTGCAGTGAGCGGGGTGCTGCAGTGAGCGCCGCCGTCGTGGGCATGCTGCTCGGCCTGCTGGCCGCGACCGGGCTGGTCCTCGTGCTGACGTACGCGCCGCCGTTCCGGTCGGTGCGCCTGGTCGACCGGCTGGCGCCCTACGTGCACGACACCCCGCCGCCGTCGCGGCTGCTCGGCACCGCGACCGAGCCCGGGCTGCTCACCGCGGTGCGCCGCATCGCCGGCCCGTCGATCAGCAACGGCGCCCGGGTGGTCGACCGCCTCATCGGCGGCCGGGCCGCGGTGCGCCGCCGGCTGGATGCCCTCGGCGGAGAGCTCACGGTCGAGGACTTCCGCATCGAGCAGGTCCTCTGGGGTGGGCTCGGGCTGCTCGCGACGGCGCTCGTCGTGACGGTCGGCTCGGTGGCCGCCGGCGACCTCGATGTGCTCTCGGCCGGGCTGTTCTGCGTCGCGGGCCTGGTCGGCGGGGTGCTCGGCCGCGACTGGTGGCTCACCCAGCAGGTCAACCGGCGCGAGGAGCTGCTGCTCGCCGAGTTCCCGGTGGTCGCCGAGCTGCTGGCGCTCGCGGTGACCGCGGGGGAGAGCCCCACCGCCGCGATCGCGAGGGTCACCCGGCTCTCCGGTGGCGAGCTGGCCCGCGAGCTGGCCGCGGCGCTGGGCCGGGCACGGGCGGGCGTACCGCTGACCGATGCACTGCAGCAGGTCGCCGACCGGACGTCGCTGGATCCGCTGGCCCGCTTCATCGACGGGCTGCTCGTGGCCATCGAGCGCGGCACCCCGCTGGCCGAGGTGCTGCGCGCCCAGGCCGCGGACGTCCGGGAGGCCGGCAAGCGCCGGCTGCTCGAGGCCGGCGGGCGGAAGGAGATCGCCATGATGGTGCCGGTCGTCAACTGCTAACTTTTCAGCGTGTCGAGCCGAGCACTGATCTACGCCCGCCAGAGTCTGGACCGCTCCGGCGAGGGAGCGGCCGTCGACCGGCAGATCATCGACTGCCGGCGCCTCGCCGAGCAGCGCGGGTGGACGGTCGCCGACGTCATCACCGACAACGACCTGTCGGCCAGCACCGGGAAGGCCCGCCCGGGGTACGAACGCCTGCTGACGGCGATGCGCGCGGGGACGGTGGACGTCGTCATCGTGTGGGCGGTGGACCGGCTCACACGACGGCTGGTGGACCTCGAGCAGGTCATCGCGCTCTGCGAAGGCACCGGGGTGCGCCTGGCCACGGTGACCGGCGACCTGGACCTGTCCACGGACACCGGCAGGATGCTCGCCCGCATCCTGGCGTCGGTGGCCCGCGGCGAGGTGGAACGGAAGGGCGCCCGACAGCGTCGCGCGAACGAGCAGCGCGCGATCGCAGGGGTGATGGGCTGGACTCGCCGCCCCTTCGGCTACGACCGGTCCGACGTCGGGGTGGTGGTCGTCGAGGACGAGGCCGCCGCGCTCAAGGCCGCAGCGGAGACCGTGCTCGCCGGGGGGACCCTGGCCGCCGCCGTCCGGGCCCTCGACGAGCGGGAGCTGGCCACCACGGCAGGCAAGCCGTGGAACGTCACCAGCCTGCGCCGCGCGCTGCTCAACCCGCGGTACGCCGGCCGGGTGACCTACGGCGGTGTCGACGTCGCCGCGGGAAAGTGGCCGGTGATCCTCGACGAGAGCACCCAGGAGCGGCTGGCCGAGGTGCTGCGCGACGTGAAGCGCCGGGTGCAGCAGGGCACGGCGCTGCGCTACCTGCTCTCGGGGCTGGCTCGGTGCGGGCGGTGCGACGGCGTCATGTTCGCCACCCCGATGAAGAACCGCGGCACCCCGTACATGGGCTACCGGTGCCCGGCGTGCTACCTCTCGCGGCGCCTGGACCTGGTCGACGGCGTGGTGGAGGCGGTCGTGCTGGGGCGCCTGGCCCTGCCGGACGCCGCGGACCTCCTCTCCCCGGCCGAGGACGTCGCCGGGCTGCGGGCGGAGGTGGGCGACCTGCTCGAGCGGCGGGACCAGCTGGCCGGGCTGCTTGCTGATGGGCTCATGTCCGCGAAGGTGGTGCGGGAACGCTCCTCCGAGCTCACCGGCCGCATCCAGGCGCTGCAGGGGCGGATCAGTGCCGCGCTCGGGGACTCGCCGGCGGCACAGCTGGCGTCCGCCGAGGATGTGGCCGAGGCGTGGGCGGCCATGAGTGTCCGGGAGCGGCGCACCGTGGTCGATCTGCTGATGGCCGTGACGATCCTGCCCGCAGGAAAGGGGCGCGCATTCGACCCCGAGCAGGTCCACATCGAGTGGCGCTCCGGCGTGTCGTCACCGGCAGCTGACACGTCGCCCATGTAACGTGCTGCCGTACGTCGATCCCGCGGTCGGCGTCGACGCCAAGCGGACGGGCCGCACAACCCGGGGCGGTCAGCGCGGGCACCGTCAGGGGAAGAACTCGGTGACACCCAGCACCGGCCAGCACGGCCCTGAGAGGGCTTGCTGGCTGCTGCCTGGGAGAGTCCCGTGCCAGCTGCATCCCCATCCGAGCGCGCCCGCGAGAGCTGGGCCCGCACTCCTGACCGAGCTGCCCGCCTGGCGCCGGCGCTCACGGCCCGCAAGGTCTACGCCGCCGAGCGGTATATCCAGCGGCTGATCGACTCGGCGCCGCCGCTGTCTGACGAGCAGCGCGCCCGCCTGGCCGCCATGCTGGCCCCGAAGTCCAGCGGGACCGCGGCGTGAACGCGAAGAAGGGGCGGCCCGCCAGCCGCCCCTCCCGAGACTCTGCCGCCACCAAGCTGCTGCGCCTCACCGCCGATGGTAGCGGCGCTGGCGACAGTTCGGCCCTGCCACAGGCAGGTGCCCGATGAGCGCCCCCGGCCGTTACTCGCAGCTGTGCTCGGCGCGCGGGGAGGTCCAGCGGGCCGAGCGTGCACGGCGCAACGAGCAGCGCATCTCGGCCGCGCCGCTGCCGGGTCTGTGGCCGAAGCCCAGCTCGGAAGCGGCGTCGGTGCCCGCGGCACTGCGTCGCCGCCAGGCCGCCGCGCGCCGGCTCCCTCCGCTGGCTGACGGGCGCCGCGACCCGATCGCCCCGCCGCGCCACCAGGTCGTGCTCGAGGTGGAGGTCGGCAAGCGCACCGCGTGGTTCTACGGGCTGACCCGGCGCCAGTTCATCGCTTTGTGTCGTCGAGCCGGGGTCGCCCGGTGGATGGAGGACACCCGCACGTTCTGCGTGCACGTCGAGGACTCGGCGGAGATGCTTGCCGTCGCCGAGCACGCGCTGCGCTGGCGGACGGTAGTGACGGCGGTGAACCGGTGACCGCCGCCCTGGGGTTGGTCGACCCCTACGCCGGCGTGCCGGCCCCCGAGCACCCTCCGGGTGAGGGCCCGCCGACCGGTCGGCGGAAGGTCACACTCACCGCGGCATCCGGTGTGCAGCTCCGCGCCGTCCGCTGGCTGTGGGACGGGAGGCTGCCGCTCGGTTCGCTCGCCCTGATCGGCGGACGGGAGGGCATCGGGAAGTCCACCGCCGCCTACACCCTGGCCGCTGACATCACCCGCGGCGAGCTCGACGGGCACCACAAGGGCACCCCGCGAGCGGTCGTCGTCTGCGCCACCGAGGACTCGTGGGGGCACACCATCGCCCCCCGGCTCCTGGCGGCCGGCGCCGACCTCGAGCAGGTGTATCGCGTCGACGTGACCACCAGCGAAGGCGTCGACGGGGGGCTGTCCCTGCCCGCCGACATCACCGGGCTGGAGCGGGAGATGAACCGGGTCGGTGCGGCGATGCTGCTCCTCGACCCGCTCATGTCCCGGCTCGACTCGGCGCTGGACACCCACAAGGACTCCGAGGTGCGGCAGGCGCTGGAGCCCCTCACCGCCCTGGCCGACCGCACCGGCGCCACCGTGCTCGGGCTCATCCACGTCAACAAGGGCCGCACCAGCGACCCGCTCACCTCCCTCATGGGCTCCCGGGCGTTCGCCGCCGTCGCCCGCTCCGTCCTCTACGTCGTCGCCGACCAGGACGACCCCGGCCTGCGCCTCCTCGGCCTGGCCAAGAACAACCTCGGCCGCGGCGACCTGCCCACCCTGCGGTTCCGCATCGAGTCCCACCACGTCACCGACACCGACGAAGGACCCATCTGGACCGGACGCCTCGCATGGGCCGGCGAAGACCCCCGCTCCCTCACCGCCGTCCTCGAAGACAGCCACGACACCAGCGACAACCGCACCGCCACCACCGACGCCGGCGACTGGCTCCTCGGCTACCTCGCCGACAACGGCGGCACCGCCCCCAGCGCCGACATCAAGACCGACGGCGCCCGCAACGGCCACTCCTACGACGCCCTCAAGCGAGCACGCACCCGCCACGGCATCGAGTCCACCAACAGCGGCTTCCCCCGCCGCACCTACTGGTCGCTGCCCAACACCCAGACAGGAGACGACGCGTGACCCCCAGTCGGAGCACCCAGTCAGAGCACAGTCAGGGGAGAGCGCTCCAACTGCACTCACTGCTCCCACTGGCCCAGTCGGTGCAGTCAGCGCAGTCGGTGCAGTGCGCGCGCACCCCGCGCGAGCTGCTCCCACTGCAAGCCCCAGAACGGGTCGAGGAGATGGCCAACCGGTCTGTCGTCATCTCGCTGTCGATCTGCCGGAACCCCCGCACGCACGCGCGCACAGCACCTGCGCCCCAGCCTCGGGAAGGTGTGTACGGGATACGCCTGTTTACTGTACGGTCCGGGGCATGGCGCCAGCTCTGCAGCACCAACCTCCCCGCGCGATCGGCTACGTGCGGGTGTCGACCGACGAGCAGGTCAGCAGCGGCTTGGGCCTCGCAGCCCAGCGCGCGGCCATCGAGGCTGAGGCCGGCCGCCGCGGCTGGGACCTCCACGTCCTCGCTGACGAGGGGCGGTCGGCGAAGGACCTCAACCGCCCGGCGCTCACCGAGGCACTGGACCGGCTCGACCGCCGGCAGGCCGATGTCCTGGTCGTCGCCAAGCTCGACCGGCTGTCCCGCTCCGTCGGCGACTTCGGCGCCCTGCTCGACCGGGCGGCCCGCCGCGGCTGGTCAGTGGTCTGCCTCGACCTGGGGGTGGACACCACGACACCGGTCGGAGAGTTCACCGCGAACGTCGTCGTCTCTGCGGCGCAGTACGAACGCCGGCTCATCGGCCAGCGGACCCGAGACGCGCTCGCTGCGGCCAGGGCCAGGGGCACCCGTCTCGGTCGCCCGCAGGTGCTCAGCGGCGACGTGGTGGCCCGCATCGTGGGATTGCGACGGGGCGGTGCCAGCTTCCGGGCGATCGCCGCGCAGCTGGAGGCTGATGGGGTGCCGACCGCTCGAGGTGGCGCCACCTGGCACGCCTCGACGGTCAAGGCGGTGTGCGAGTCCCAGGCGGCTGCTGTCCTGGGCTGAGGGTGTCGGTACTACCGACTCCCTTGGCGGTGCCCGATGATCCCGGCCGGACGGTTCCCGGAGCCGGGAAGCGCCCTGGTCGAGGAGGGGGTACGCGCTGGACGAGTACCCCTTGCGGGTCGCCGGCTGGCTGACGGCCTGGTGGTGACGGTGTTCGGGAGGCCGGTGACGCAGGGGTCGAAGACGCGCACCCGGTGGGGGGTGCGGGACGACAACGGGGACCGGTTGCGGCCGTGGCGGGAGGCGGTGAAGCAGGCGGCGCTGGATGCCGTCGGTGCTGCCGACCCCATGAAGGGTGTCCAGAGTGTGGACCCCCTTTCTCCCGGGGGCGGGAAGAAGGGGGTCGGTACTGCTGACCCCCTCGGGGTGTCCACGGGGACGGACATCCTCACCAGTAGTGAGGGTGGTGCGTACTCCGCACACCCTTGGGAGCGTCTCGAGGGTCCGGTGTCGGTGTCGGTGGTGTTCACCTTCGACCCGCCGAAGTCGGCGCCGAAGTCGCGGCGGTGCTGGCCGGTCACCCGTAGCAGCGGTGACCTGGACAAGCTGTGCCGGGCGGTGTTCGACGCCCTGACGGATGCCGGGGTGTGGCGGGACGACAGCCAGGTGGTGCGGCTGGCCGCGTCGAAGGTGCACGTCGGGGACCCGTGGTCGCTGCACGTCCCGGGGGCGTGCGTGACGGTGCGGGCGGTGGGGTCGTGAGCGGTCCGGAGGGTTGGGTGCCGGAGTTCCCTGGGCAGCGGCCGCCGTTGAACGGGCCGCCGGGGAACACGCTGGCGCTGCAGCACGGGGCGTACTCGCCGCGGGTGATCGACCCGTTGGCGGCGCAGATCCGGGCGTCGGTGTTGGAGGACCCGGCGACGGACTACTTGGCGGCGGCGAGGTTCGCGCCGGCGGTGTGGGCGTGGTCGCGGGCGGAGGCGCAGGTGCAGGTGCTGACGGAGTACCTGGCGAAGGCCGCGGAGGCGACCGGGGACGGCGTCGGTGACCTGGCCGAGGACCGGGTGCGGTCGGCGTACCTGCTGCTGCACCGGGCAGAGGCTCGGGCGTTGTCGGGGCGGCGGGCTCTGGGCCTGGATCCGTTGGCGGCGGCGCGGCTGGGGCGTGACAAGGCGGCGGCGAACGTGGACACGGCCCGGTTGATGGCGGAGCTCCACCGGCAGGAGCAGGAGCGGGAGCGGTTGGCCGCGGAGTCGGAGCGGGTCGACGGCGAGGCCGTCGAGGACGGGGAGCAGTCGTGACGATGTCGGTGACAGAGCTGGAGGCGGCCCGCCGGGACCCGGTGGTGTTCGCGGACGTGATGATCGGCCGCCCGCTGTGGCCACACCAGGTCGAGGTGGTGCGGTCGCAGGCTCGCTACCGGGTGATCTGCGCCGGGCGTCGGGCGGGGAAGTCGCACGTGTACGGGGTGCTGGCTCTGCACACGGCGTTCTCCCGGCCGGGCATGAAGGTCCTCATCGTGTCGGCGGGTGAGGTGGCGGCGAAGCGCCTGTTCGCTGAGGTGTCGAAGATGGCGAAGGCCCCGCGGTTGGGCGGGTCGACGGAGGACGAGACGACGTCGACGCTGGTTCTGTCGAACGGGTCGACGGTCGAGTGCGTGCCGGCGTCGGCGAAGCAGGTGCGGTCGGCGGAGGCGGACCTGCTGATCGTCGACGAGGCCGGGTTCGTGCCGCAGGACATCTGGGAGTCCGCGGAGCCGGTGGTGCTGGCCCGCCCCGGATCGCGGGTGCTGCTGTCGTCCACGCCTTGGGGGGCGCTGGGGCACTTCTTCCGCCAGCTGTGGCGGCAGGGGATGAGCTCGCCGGATCGGTGGGTGCAGTCCTGGCACTGGCCCTCCAGCGTGTCCCCGCTGGTCGACGTCCAGTTTCTCGAGCAGATCCGGAAGCGGTCGGCCCCGGACTACTTCGCCCGCGAGTACCTGGCCGAGTGGACCGACGACGGGTCGTCGTACTTCCCGGTGGCCGAGCTGGAGGCCGCGGTCGCGGACTACTCGCTGCTCGCCCCGGAGGAGGCCACGGGCTGGCCGGCTGTCGCCGGCGTCGACTGGGGGTTCAAGCGTGACGCGAACGCCCTGGTCCTCGTCAGCGTGCTCGACGACGGGGGGCTCAACGTCGACCGGTTCCCCGACAGCCCCGTGTTCTACGTGCCGTGGCTGGAGCAGGAGCACCAGCTGCCCTACGCCCAGTTCGTCGACCGGGTGGTCCAGGTCGGGGAGTACCGGCCGGGCGCCTGGACGGGGCAGAACGGCTACTGGCTGCCGTGGGTGCTGGCGGAGGAGAACGGGCCCGGTGAGCCGGCGGTGCAGGCCCTCCGGCAGGCCGCCCGCGCCCGCTGGGGCCGGTCGACGCCCGTGCGCGGTGTGTGGACGACCAACCGGTTGAAGGTCAACGGGTACGGGGCGCTGCGATTGCTCATCCAGCAGGGCCGCATGGTGCTCCCGCGGCACCCGGAGCTCCTCAAGCAGTTGCACGCCCTGCAGACGGAGATGCTGCCCGGCGGTGGGATGCGCATCGAGGTGCCGGACAACGTCGGCCACGACGACCTCGCGGACGGCCTCATGCAGTGCATGGCGTCGGTGCGCACCGGGCCGATGTGGCGCCGAACCGAGCTCAACGAGCAGGGCTTCTCCACCCGCTCATCCGGCGAGGAGCTGGCCACGGCGGCCGGCACACGGCTGCTGTCGAAGCCGGTGCCTCTGGACTTCTCGCAGGCCTTCCGTGCCCCTCGTGCCGGCGACGGCGACGACGACTGGTGAGCCTCGGCTAGGCCGCGACGTGACCGAACTGGGAGGCGAGGGCCTCGTGGTCAACGACTCCGACGACGGGTTCGACGCGGAGGCGGTGCACAGAGCGGTCACCGAGGAGTCCCAGGGCCGCTCGGCCGGAGGGGTGCGCCCTGAGGGCGGCTGGTGATCAGCCGGGCCAGCCACACAGCTGCTGGTCGACGCACTCCCACCGCGTGAGCGTCGAGTTCAGATCGCTGTCCAGCTCGCGGATCACCGTGCGCCTCTCGCGCACGCGGCTGCCGCACTGCGGGCACTGGTCGGGGCGCTGCTGCGTCGGCTCCATGTCCGGCACCGTAGGCCCTCACCGGCCGTCAGGCGGTTACGCGTGCGTAACCGCCTGACACCGCGGCGCCCAGGCTCGTGGCGTGACGGTTGGTGAGGCGGCGGCCCTCTTGCAGGTGTCGCCGGCTGCGGTGCGGAAGCGGGCCCGACGGGGCCAGCTGCCTGGTGCGGTCGTCCGAGGCAGGGACTGGCATGTCCCTGCCTCGGCGGTCGCCGCCGCTCTCGCCCGCCGGTCACAGCCGACCACCGCCGCTGAGAGGACCGCCGTCGCATGACCAGCACCGAGACCGCCGCCGAGACGTGGATCGACGTCGACGAGCGGCTCCGCGCCCAGGATGCGCGCGAGTACCAGGAGATCCAGCAGGAAGCCGAAGCCGCCGAGACCCAGCACGACGCCCTGTACCGGGAGCTGCTGCACGGCAGCGGCCAGGTGGACCCGCTGGAGATGGAGCGGGCCACCTCCCGCAAGCACATGGCCCACGTGCGGCTGATGGGCATCCAGAACCGGCAGCGGATCCGCCGCAACGAGGCCTCGGTGGCACACATGCCCGTCGTCGCCGACCGTGCCCGCGCCGTCGCCGCCACCCTGGACGGCGACGACAGCCGCCTCGAGCAGGCCCGTCGGAAGCTGGCCGCCGCGGTCGCCGAGCTGCGCGAGGTCGCCGGCGAGCACAACGCCGCCCTCACCGACCTGTTCGCCGAAGCCGCCGGCACCTTCACGGTGGCCGTCGCGGAGACGGTCGACGGCCGGGAGGTGTTCCAGTCCAAGCGGGTGCACGACGAGGTCGCCGGGGTCCGGGTCCGCTGGGACGGCATCGTGAACGGCGGCGGCGGCCGGGTCGCCGCGGTGATCGTGGATGGCACGTCGCTGGAGCCGCTGGCCGTGGACCGGATGATGCTGGCGGAGGTCGCCGACGCGTTGCCCGCAGCCCTGGCGGAGCCGGTGCGGCGGGTGCTGAACCCCTTCGGGCTGGTCGGGCGCAGCCAGTGAGCCGCGCGTTCACCCGCGCCCAGATCGACACGATGGGCCCGCAGGAGCTCGCGGCCAACGCGGACGCGATCAACGCGTGGGCCGCCGCTGGCGCCGTCGAGGGGCAGGCCCCGCCCACCCCGGCGACGACGTTCACCGTGGAGCAGTTGCAGGCCATGAGCGCCGAGGAGATGGCGGTCAACATCGACGCCGTCAACGCCTCCCTGCGCGGGCACGGGGCCGCCTGATGAGCACCATCCCCCTGCCCCCCGGCCTCTGGGAGCGGATACGTGCCGTCGTCCGCGACGAGGTCGGCAAGTTGCTGCGGTCGGGGTTCCTGCGGTCGGCGTCGATCGGCGAGGGCGGCCTGACCCTCCGGGGCGGGTTCCTGCGGCTGAAGCACGACGGCGACGGCGTGGAGACCTTCTACGTCGGCCCGGTGTCACCCGACCTGCCGGACGGCTCCAAGCAGCCCGGCGTGATCATCCGCCGCAACGACGGAACGATCGCGCTGCACCTGTACGACCCCATCCCCTCCGAGGGGGACTACAACCAGTTCCTCGCCTGGCGGGACCGGCAGGGCCATGTCGTGTTCTCCGACGACACCGATTCAGGGCAAGGCATCGCGCTGCCCTACATCCCGTTCGCCTTCTACCGGTCCCGCAACGAGGACTGGCCGGTGGTCACCTCCACCGCTTGGACGACGGTGTACCGGGCCAAGGGCCCCAAGCAGCAGCCGAAGCTGTACGTGGAGACCTGGGGGGCCAACAACACCGACGGTGCCACCGGTCAGGTGCGGGTCCTCGTGAACGGCACGGAACTGGCGACGCCCGGCGACACCGCGAGCGGGGTGGTGCGCGGCTTCAACTTCGGCCCCGCGGCCGTGTCCGGCGACCACCTGTCGACCCTGTCCATCGAGGTGCAGGCACGGATGGTGTCCGGTGCCGGCGGTGTGCAGGTGGGCGTGGGCACCGTCCAGGGACGCCAGTCGTGATGGTGCGCGCCGGCGGGCTGACGTTGCGCGCCCCCGACACCATGCCGGAGGCCGCGCGGCAGCACGTTCAGGAGCTTCAGGCGTTCACCGTGCTGGCCGACGTCGCTGTCGCAACCGGTCACGCCTCGGCGGACTTCTCCGCCGCCTGGCCGCACATCGCGGCCGTAGAGGTCATCACCTTCGGCCGGCGGCGCGCGGAGCGCCTGCGCCGATGCGGGAAGGCTGCACGGCTGGCCGCGCACCACCAGCTGGTGCAGGGCTGGGGCCAGGGTGTCCACACGACAGGAGCGCTCCCATGTCGCTGACGGTTGCCGAGCTCCGCGCCCAGTACTCAGTCGACGAGACGCCGCTGCAGCGCTCGCTGGCCGCGCTTCCGGGCATGGTCGGACGAGTCCGCCCGCCCGGCGTGAAGATCGACGGCGACGCCACCGGCGTGAACCTGGCCGTCGGGCAGGCGGAGAAGGGCGCCGGGCGACTCACCTCGGCGTTCCGCGGCGCCGCAGCGGGCATCGCCAGCGCCTTCGCGTTCGGGGCGGTCACCGACTTCATCGGCGGCACCATCAACGCCGCCTCCGACCTGTCCGAGACGGTCAACAAGTCCAACACGATCTTCGGGCAGAACGCGGCCGCGGTGAACGCCTGGGCCAGAGGGGCGGCCCGCAACATGGGCATGTCCCGGCAGGCGGCGCTGGAGTCCGCCGCCGGGTTCGGCAACATGTTCACCCAGATCGGCTACACCGGTGACCAGGCCGCGGACCTGTCGACCAAGGTCGTGCAGCTGGCCGCCGACTTCGGGTCGTTCAACAACCTGGACACCGCCGACGTGGCCGACCGCATGTCCGCGGCGTTCCGCGGCGAGTACGACTCTCTGCAGGCCCTCATCCCGAACATCAACGCCGCCCGTGTGGAGCAGGAAGCGCTGGCCGCGACCGGTAAGGAGGCGACGTCGGAGCTGACGGCGCAGGAGAAGGCCGCCGCCGTCCTCGCGATCATGCACAAGGACGGGGCGGCGGCGGTGGGCGACTTCGCCCGCACCTCCGGCAGCCTGGCCAACCAGCAGAAGTCCCTCTCCGGGCAGTGGCAGGACATGCAGGGGCAGCTCGGGGAGAAGCTGCTGCCGGCGCTGACCACCCTGTCCGGCTGGATGCTGGACACCGGCATTCCGGCGTTGCAGAGCTTCGGTGGCTGGATCAAGGACAACTCCAGCTGGCTGCTGCCCCTCGCCGGGGGCGTCCTCACCGTGGTCGGGGTGGTGAAGACGTGGACGGCCGCTCAGCTCCTGCTCAACGCCGCCATGAGGGCCAACCCGCTGGGCATCGTCATCACGGTCATCGCCGGGCTGGTGGCGGCGTTCGTCACCGCCTACCAGAACTCCGAGACGTTCCGGGACGTCGTCAACGGCGCCTTCGAGTCCGTGCAGAGCGTCGTCGGCAACGTCGTCGGGTTCCTCATCGACGGCTTCCGCATGATCCTCACGGTCTGGCTGACCATCGCAGACGGCATCGTGTCCGGTGCCGCGACCGCGTTCGGCTGGATCCCCGGCATCGGCGACAAGCTGGAGGCGGCCAACACCGCCTTCGACAACTTCAAGGACGGCATCCTCGCCGACCTGGACGAGGCCGCCCAGTCGGCGTACGGATTCGGGGAGAACACCGGCCGCAACGCCGCCCGGGGCCTGTCCTCCACCCAGCAGGAGGCTTTCAACGCGGGCCAGCAGGTCGCCGACGACATGGGCCGCGGTGTCGGCGCCGGCTCCGGCATGGCCTACAGCTCCGGCTACGGGGTGGGCGCCAACGCCGGGCAGGGACTGGTCGACGGCCTGCGGTCCAAGCAGTTCGCGGTGGCCAGGGAAGCGCAGGTGCTGGCGATCACGGCGGGCCGGCAGATGCAGGGCGGGCTGCAGGTCCGTTCCCCGTCGCGGTGGACGATGTGGATGGGTGAGATGCTCGGCGAGGGCCTCGTGCTCGGTATCCGCCGCAGCGAGGCCGAGGTCGTGCGGGCGATGGGCCACCTCACCGGGAGCATGACTGCACCGGTCGCCGCCGGTGCGTTCACGGTCCGCCCACCGGTCATGGTGGGTGGCGGGGTGGCTGGCGGGGCGCAGGCAGGGGCGGCCGCGGGTGGCGGGCTCGGCGGCTTCGACTCGATGGTCCGCGCGGACACGATCAACGTCATCGAGGGCACCCCCACCGACCTGGCGCGCCAGCTGAACCTCGAGGCCCGCAGCCGCGGGTTCTGACCTGACAGCCCATCACGGAAGGACTCGCACGTGAACCGCAAGCCGCACGACTTCGACGCCGCCTGGGCTGAGGAGGACGACGAGCCGATCGTCGTGAAGCTCCTCGACCGCGAGTGGCAGTGCAAACGCCCCTCCGAGGTGCCGGCGGCGCTGCTGCTGCGCCTGGACCGGCTGATGCTCGCCGCCACGGCCGGGGACGTCCCCGATGACCTGGTCATCGACGACAGCCTCTCGCCGGAGTCGATCCTGCGGCAGCTCGCCGGCGACACCAACGTCGACGCATGGCTGGCCGCGGGATTGTCCTATCGGCGGCTGTCTGCGGTGTCGCAGCACCTGAACTCCCGGTACCGCGGGCAGTCCACCGCAGCGGCCTGACCTGCCACATCCTGGCGGACCGTCACGTCGTGGACAAGGCCCCTTCCCTGCTGCGGCCCCCGGCCTGGACCCGCTCGGCCGCGTGCGCCGGCCTGGTCACCCGCGACCTGGACTTCTGGCACCCGCACGACGACCTGCCGGCCGCGAAGAAGGCCGTGCAGTTCGCGGTGGCTCGCCGCGTCTGCGCCGAATGCCCCGTCCGCCACCCCTGCGCGCTGGAGGCGCTGGAAGGCGCGATCCCGCACGGCATGTTCGGCGGCCTCGACCCGGCTGACCGGCGGCGTATCGCGGCGGGGTACGGCTACGAGAGACCGGGCGCAGCCGCTCATGGCACCTATGCCCGGTACGTCTCCTGCACGGCCGGGGACCGCGCGGGCAAGTGCGCCCCCTGCCGGGAGGCCAAGCGCCGGTACATGGAGGCCCGCCGCGCCCAGGACCTCGAGGTGCGAACGCCATTGGCCCGGAGGTCCGCGGATCCGCGGGCGAAGGTGCTGCGGGCGGTGCGGCGCGCCGACGAGCCGGTCACGGCTAGGGCGGTCTTCCGGGCCACCGGAGTCAAGGTGTCGCAGGTTCGGTCGATCGTGGCCGAGGCCGTCGCCGCCGGGGAACTGCCCCCAGGGCGCGTCGCCTGACGTTTCGTCACCCCCCGCTGCCAGAGTGCTCGGCATGGCGAACATCCTGCGATTCCAGCTCCACGGGCCCAGCTCCGAGCCCCTTCCGGTGGAGATCGAAGCGACCGACGAGGCGACGTCGGAGACCTGGCTCGAGCAGTTCGCGGCCTGGATGCGCACCGGGGAGGTCCGGGACCTGCCATTCGGCAGCGACGGTGGCGCCCGGATCAACTTCTCCCGGGTGTGGGCCGTGACCTACGAGCCGCCGGGGCAGGTCCACTTCTACTGAGGCTCGGCGCCGTCCCGCGGCCGGGCGTCGATCAAGTCAGCGGCCTGCATCAGCTCTTGGCCCAGCCGCCTCGCTTCCTCGGCCGGCAGCTGGAACGCCCAGTCGGAGGAGCGCCAGTCCTCGGCGAGGAAGATCACCGGATCGAGGCCGTCAGCCTGATCGTGGTACGGCGTCAGGACCAGACCCGTGTCGACCCCTGCAGCGATGGACACCCCGCGGGCTGCCGGGATGGTCTCGCCGGCGTGGTTGCCGTCGCAGGCGTCGTTGGTGCACCAGGGAGGGCAAGCGCGGCCGGTCACGCGCGGCAGGCTAGCCCTCCCTGGTGGGGGAGGCGAGGGGACCGGCGACCCGGGCGACAGGCATGAACGACGCCCAACACGGCCAGCGTCGTCGCCCGGGTGCTCACCTGCCGTTTCCGGCCGGCCCCTCAGCCGCCGCTCAGTGCTCGGAGCAGCCGCGCGCGCGGGGGGCGTCCGCTTCGTCCAGGCCGACCGTCAGGGCGTCCGCCGACCGCACCAAGTCCTCGTCGACCTGCTGCAGATCAAGGCGGCCGTCCTGGATGGCCACCAGGTGCGCCAGCGCCTCGGACAGGGCCCGGCGGCGGTCCTGCTCGGAGAGGCCCACCAGGATGCCGACGATGCCGAGCTCGGGGTAGGCCCGCCAGGCGCGGTCGTGGGCGAGGGTGGGCATCTCGACGACGAGCAGCGCCCCGACGCGGTACTGGTGGCAGGGGCGGTCGATAGTGTTGATCATGGGTCTCTTGTCCTTCCAGGGAGGGTGAGGGATCAAGGGCTCGTCCGGTGTTGACGCACCGGGCGGGCCCGTCTTGCATCTCCGACGGTAGTCGGACGCCTACAGACGGTCCGCAAGTGGGCTGCCGGAAGACGTCGTCGTCCCGGACAGCATGGCCAGCACGAGGCGGAAGGCCGAGGCCTCGCCGGCCGCCTGGGCGCCGGCCGACATGCCTGCCCACTGCTGTTTTAGCCGCTCGGCGCTGGTCAAGTTCCGGTCGATGGCTTCCACCAGCGAGCGCAGCGCCCACGCGGGCAGGTCCGCCGACGTGTCGACGGGGAACGCTTCCAGTCCGGCGCTCACAGGGTGCCGCCGAACGCCATGTAGAGGCCGGCGGCGGCGTTGATGCCGACGTAGAAGGTGAGGGCCGCGGAAACGACCAGGACGGTGCTGTACGCGCCTCGGACCGACGCGCGCAGGTGCGCGGCGAACTCAGAGCGGCAGAACCGCGCCCACCGGGTGCCGATGGGCAGACGCGGGCTCAGGAGTCGCGGCAGGGGACGGCTACGGTCGTTCACGGGTCTCTCGCCTCCATGCAGGTGAGGGATCAAGGGCCCGTCCGCAGTTGCCGCTGCGAGCGGGCCCGCCCTGTTCCTAGCGGGTGCCAGGGACAGTTCCTGTGCTGGCCGGGACCCCTGCCCGGTGCACGAGGAGAGCCTGACACTTGCGGTGCCGGTCGTCTTCCTGGTGCTGCCGGTCACCGTTCTCTTCGCCCTGTTCCCGGGGTTGATCAGCATCGTCTCGCTGTCGCAGTGAGCAGCGGACGAACGACAGGAAGGACGACGATGCGCGCACTCGCGTACCTCGACGCGGCGCTCACCTCGGTGGCGGCCCGCCTGCGGGGAGAGGACCCGGAGCGGGGCGACGTGCCCGGCTGGGTGATGGTGACGGTGATGACCGCGGCCCTGGTGCTGGGGATCCTGACGGTGTTCCAGGAGGCCGTCGTCACGGCGGTGCAGAACGCGCTGAACTCCGTCACCGGTGCCGGCTGAGCAGGAGGTCCGGGCGCGGGACGACGAGCGGGGCAGCGCCGTCGTCGACTTCGTCATGGTCTCGATGCTGATCATGACGCTGCTGCTGGCGGTGCTGCAGGTGGCGGTCTACGTGCACGTGCGCAACGTCGTCACGGCCGGCGCCCAGGAGGGTGCCCGGTACGCGGCCAACGCCGACGTCGACTCATCGGCGGGGGCCGGGCGCACCATCGAGATCGTCGCCCGGGCCACCTCGGAGCAGACGGCGCGGGGGCTGGCATGCACGTCGGGGGAGGAGCTCGACACTTCCGGCGCGACGCTGGTCGTGGTCCGCTGCTCGGGCTCGGTGCCCGCGCTGCTGGCGGTCCTGGGCAACCTGCTGCCGCTGGAGGTCACCGGCCGGGCGATGAAGGAGGCCGCGTGAGGTGGCTGCGCCGCCGGCTGGGCATGGTCGCCGGTGAGCGCGGGTCGGCTCTGGTGGAGTTCGTGTTCATCGCGCTGGTGGTGTTCGTGCCGCTGGTCTACGTCGTCGCGGGGTTCTCGGCGGTGCAGCGCGGGGTCTTCGCCTCGCAGGCGGCGGCGCGGGAGGCCGGGCGGGCGATGGGCACCGCCCCGGACCCGGTGACCGGGCACGAGCGGGCGCTGCGGGCCGCGCAGCTGGCGGTGGAGGACCAGTCGGTGGACCTGGCCGACCTGCGGGTGGCCTACGTGCCGGCGGGTGCGGGCTGCGACGCCGCGGGGGGCTACTCGCCGGCGCTGGTGCCCGGTGAGGAGTTCTCCGTCTGCGTGACCGTCACCGTGCGCATCCCGCTGCTGCCGGAGTTCGTCGACGCCAACACCGCGACCGGCCAGTTCGTCGTCGAGCGCGACCGCTACGTCGACCGCTGAACCGCCTGCGCGTGCCGCCCCGGTCACAGCCTCCGCGCCCGTCACTGCCGTCACGTGTCCGGCCGATCCTTCCGCAACTGCCGCGATCCGGTACCTACCGTGCCGGAATGCCTTCACGCCGCGTCCCGATGTTCCTCGCCGTGCTCCTGCTCGGAGGCGTCGGGCTGACCGGCTGCGGCGCGGAGACCGTC
The DNA here is from genome assembly GCF_030731085.1 of Blastococcus carthaginiensis. Classification (NCBI taxonomy): domain Bacteria; kingdom Bacillati; phylum Actinomycetota; class Actinomycetes; order Geodermatophilales; family Geodermatophilaceae; genus Blastococcus; species Blastococcus carthaginiensis. The sequence goes on from NZ_JASNFN010000031.1 coordinate 25,116, forward strand.
GACCTGCCGGACGTCGTGGGCCTGCCGCTCGACGAGGCGCACCGGGTGCTCGAGGAGCTCGGGTTCGAGGAGTTCGACGACCGCGATGCGTTCGAGGACCGGGCGATCTTGATGGACGCCAACTGGGTGGTGGTCGAGTCGCAGCCCGCACCCGGCGCGAGCGTCGCCGTCGACGAGACCGTCGCCCTGGAGGTCGGCAAGCGGGACGAGCGACGAGCCGTCGAACTCCTGCCCGCGAACTCGCCCGTGGCCGTGGAGTTCGCCGCGGAGGAGGCCCGCGCGCAGGCGGAGGAGGCCGCACGGCAGGCAGAGGACGCGGCGGCGGAGGCGGCTGCAGCTCGAGAGCGGGCCGCGCTGCTGAGCAGCTACGTCGACCGGGCCGACCCGATGCTCCGGCTGGCCACGAACGTGTACGCGGAGATCGACGCCGTGGCGCGGGGGATCCGGGCGGGCGAGTACGGGGCGGGCCAGTCGCTCGTCGTCAGCAAGACCGTGGCTGCGGCCGACCTGGCTCGACTGAGGGTGGCGGAGCTGGTCCCGCCGACCGGAAGTCGGCGAGCCGGCACCCACGAGGCCCTCACCGCCGCCGCGGCGAAGTGGGCCGACGCCGCACGCACGTTGCTCAGCGCGGACGGGGTGGGGCGGACCTCGTCCCTGGCCCGGTTCGACCAGGTCCGCGCCGAGGCCCAGGTCGCCTGGAACGACGCTCTGGCCGCCCTGTACCGGGAGACCGCCGTCACGCCACCTCTGCTTCCGTAGCCATTCGTCCCCGTTCCGCCCGCCTGACATCCCGGCCCGGGGGACGGGGACTCTCGACCCTCGTGCAGGGGTCCCGCCGGGAGCAGCCTGGGAGCGGGTCCGGAGAGGACCCGTCCGGGCGCCGGCCGGCGCCCGTCGGTCCTGCACAGGGAGCGGTCATGAGCGTCCACGCACACCACCCCGGCCTCGTTCCGCCGTCCGCCGCCCAGGAGCCGCCGGCGACCGAGCGCCCCGTGGAGAAGCAGGCGGCGGAGGACCACGCCTGGCTGCTGGGCCTCGGGGTGCTCGCCGCGGTGGTGCTGGTCTTCACCGCCATGGTGGTGCTCACGATGCTCGCCGGCGGGGACGGCTACGTGCGGTGAGCCACCGCCGCTGACCCCGCCCCCAGCGCGAGAGGGTGATTCCCATACCCGTGGAGGCCGCGGCGGGCCGGCCGCACGCGGGTCGGGGATCTGGCCGACGGCTCCGGTGCCGCCGGGCAGGGCGGCGCCCGTCGCCCGGGGAGCGGGGCGTGGTCACGGACGGTCAGGTCGTGCACACCAGGTTCGCCCGGTCGGGTGGAGCAGCTGCCTCGAGACAGGTGGCGAGCCCTACGTTGAGCGACGTGTTCGCCGGCAGGTCCGTGTCCGTGGGTCTGCTCGCCGTCCTCTGCTGCCTGGCCGCCTGCGCCTCCGACGCGGCCCCGCCCCCGGCCGCAGTGGCGCCGGGTGCGCTCCCCGGCTACACGCCCCCGGCGGGAGCGCCCGACCTCTGCGCCGGCGTCGCCGGGTCCCGGCACTTCCTCGACATCCCGGTGGCCATGGGCCGGCTCGCCTCCGGCGTCGCCGTGGTGGACGGGCGGAGCCACCTCGCCGCGGCCCGTGGCGAGCTGCGAGGGCTGGTCGCCGACATGCCCGTCGACGAGGACCCGGAGTTGCGCGCGGCGGCCGATCGGGTGCTGACCGCGCTGCTCGCGGTCCTCGACCCACCGCTCACCGAGGAGGCCCGGACCGCGGTGCTGGCGAGCATGGACGACTTCGTCGCGCGGCTGCAGTCGACCTGCCGGTTCCCGGCGTGAGGCGGCTCGCCGGGAGCGCGCTCGCACTCGCCGTCTGCGCGGGCGTGCTCGGCACCCCCTCGGTCGCGACCGCGGCGCCCGCCCCGGGGCTGTGCGCCCCGGACCCTGCACGCGGTGCGGTGCCGGCCGACTTCGTGCTCGACGCCTGCGTGGAGGCCGGTGGGATCGTGCTGCGCAACTCCCTCGCCGTCCCGGTCACCGTGCGCTGGAGCGGCGACGTCGGTGCACCGGAGCGGCGCGTCGCCGCCGACGATGCCACCGCAGCCGTCCTGCGCCGCCTGCCGGACGCGTTCGTGCTCGCGCCCGGGGACGTCGCGTGGTGGCCGCGGGGCGCCGGTGCAGGGGAACTCGTCGTGGGCCCGCTCGACCCGGTCGCCCCGGTCGTGTCCGCGCTCCGGTCGCTGCTCCCGCGCCTCGGCGAGGACGAGGCGGCCGCCCAGCAGGTCCTGGCCGAGCTCTCCGTCGACATCGGTGCCGCCGTCACCGCGCGCGTCGCGTGCAGCGAGGGGAAGAGCGTCATCGAACGGGTCGCCTGCGACCTGCACGCCGCGGACGCCATCGCCCGCGCCCTCGCCGGTGGGATCCCCGGGGACGCCGTGCGGGCCGTCACCGAGCACGTGCTGCAGCCGGCGCGGTGGGACACCTGGGCGTCGGCGGCCGAGGAGGCGCGGGCGGCCGTCGACCGCGGGCAGCGGCAGCTGAGCCACGGCGCTGCCCCGCCACCGCCACCTCCGGCGGCTCCCGCACCGGCTCCTGCACCGGCTCCCGCCACCCGGCCTGCACCGGCTCCTGCGCCGGCCTCTGCCACCCGGCCGGCGCCGAACCGGGCCCCGGCACCCGCGCCCGTCCCGGCACCGGCGCCAGTCCCTGTGCCGGTTCCCGTGCCCGTGCCCGCGCCGCCCCCGGTGCCGCCGGCGGCCGACCCGCGGGAGGAGTTCCGGCGCTGGCTGCAGGAGCTCGCCGAGGAGGTCGACCGGTTCCGTGACGGCGCACGCGAGTGGCGCGAGCAGCACGGGCACCGCGGACGCGGCCGGGACGACTGACCGGCCCGGCCGGCCGTGCGGTCAGGCGCCCCGTTCGACCTCGGCCTGCACCACGCCCCGCACCGCGCGCAGCAGCGATTCGTCGGACGTGTCGCCGTTCGAGAGGGCGGTGCGGGCCTGGTCGTCCAGCAGGCTCCCGTCCACCGACTCGAGCCAGGTCACGTCACTCCCGACGCGGCGCCCGACCCGCAGGCCCTCGCCCTCGGGGGCCACCACGTAGTCGTCGCCGTCCAGCTGGATCGTCATCTCGTCGCTCATGCCGGTCCCCCTACCCCCGTGGCCCCCGGTTCCACGCAGGGCGGCGCTCCACGGGCAGGATCCGGGCATGGACGAGGAGTTCTGCGAGGTCGTGGTCACCGCCGCGGACGCCGACTGGCTGGCCGGCTGCACCCGCACGCTGGTCGAGGAGCGCCTGGCCGCCTGCGGGCAGCACATCGCCCCGATCCGGTCGGTGTACCGCTGGCAGGGGGCGGTGCACGACGAGCCGGAGGCGCGCGTGGCCCTGCACACCCGCCGGGACCTGCTGCCCCGGATCGTGGCGCGCACCCGCGAGCTGCACCCCTACGAGGTGCCGTGCGTCATCGCCCTCCCGCTGGTCGGTGGCGACCCCGACTACCTGCGGTGGATCGACGAGGAGACGCGGCGGCCCTGACCGGCCGGTTGCCGGTCCCCCCTTCCCGGGTACTGCGGCGCGATCGGCTCGACCCGCGCACCCTTCCTGCCGATGCAGACGGGGAACGGCGGACGGTGCCCCGCGACGCGGCGGAGAGGGATGTGACGACGACACCTGGCGAGCGCGAGCTGCCCCTGGACGTGCGCCGCAGCACGGGCTCCTCGGGCCGGGACGCCGCCCTCGTGGAGGCGGTGCTCGACGCCCTCGCGTCGCCCACCGTGCTGCTCGACCCGGCCGGCCGGGTCGTCCTGGCCAACTCGGCGTGGACCGCGGCGGGGGTGGAGCGGCAGGCGCCGATCCTCCCGGGCGCGGACTACCACGCGCTGGCCCTGGCGCTCCGGGACGACGAGGACGCCCGCCGGCTGGTGCGGGAGCTGCGGGAACTGGCCGACGGCGAGCGCACCGAGGTGTCGGTCGACCGCTCCGTACCGGACCCCACGGGCGCGGCCACGAGCTGGTTCCACGTGCAGGGCTCGCGCATCGACCAGGTGGGCCACGTCGTCGTCACCCACGTCGACATCACCGCCCGCGTGCTGGCCGAGAAGGCCTCCGCCTGGCAGGCCCGCCACGACTCGCTCACCGAGCTGCCCAACCGCACCCACCTGCACGAGCTCATCGACGCCGAGCTGCGCCGCCCCGGCCGCCCCGCCGTCGCCGTGCTGTTCCTCGACGTCGACGGCTTCAAGGACGTCAACGACTCCCTCGGCCACGAGGTGGGCGACGAGCTGCTGCGCCAGCTGGCGGGGCGGCTGCTCGCCGTCACCCGCGGCCAGGACACCGTGGGGCGGCTCGGCGGCGACGAGTTCGTCGTCCTCTCCCGCGACTGCGAGGCCGACGGCGCCGAACTGCTGGCGCAGCGCTGCCAGGCCACCTTCGAGCAGCCCTTCGACCTCGGCGGCCGGACGCACCGGCTGAGCGCCAGCATCGGCATCGCCGCGGTCCCGGCCGGCTCACCCGCCGAGGTGCGCTCGACGGATCTCGTCCGGGACGCCGACCTGGCGATGTACGCGGCCAAGGCCGCCGGGCGCAACCGGGTGCGGGTGTTCAGCCCCGAGCTGCGGGACAGCGTGCAGCGCAAGGTGCAGCTCGCCTCGGAACTGCGGGACGCCATCGCCGACGGCGGGCTCACGCTGCACTACCAGCCGGTCGTCGAGGTGGCGACGGGGCGCGTCACCGGCGTCGAGGCCCTCGTGCGCTGGCAGCACCCCGAGCGCGGGTGGATCGGGCCGTGCGAATTCGTGCCGGTGGCCGAGCAGCACGACCTGGTCATCCCGCTGACCCGCTGGGTGCTCGGCGAGGCCTGCCGGCAGACCGCGGCGTGGCGTGACGACGGCGTCCCCGTCGTCACCGGGGTCAACATCAGCGCCGTCCACCTGGTGACGGGCACGCTCGTCGACGACGTCCTCACCGCCCTGCAGGGCGCCGGCCTGGATCCCCGCCAGCTGGTGGTGGAGCTGACCGAGACCAGCGCCGCCGAGGACCCGGCCCGGGCGGCGCAGCAGTTCCGGCGGCTGCGCGAGCTGGGCGTGGAGTCCTGGATCGACGACTTCGGCAGCGGCTTCTCCTCGCTGGGCCGGCTGGTCGCCATCCCCGCGGGCGTGCTGAAGATCGACCGCAGCCTCGTCACCGGCGCCGACGGGCCCGCCGGTGCCGCGATCGCCGCGGTGGTCGGGCTCGCCCAGGGGTGCGGCATGCGCAGCCTGGCCGAAGGCGTGGAGACGGCCGGGCAGCTGCGGCGGGTCGTCGACCTGGGCTGCTCGTACGCCCAGGGGTTCCACCTCGGCCGGCCGATGCCGGCCGAGGAGTTCCTCGGGTGGATGCGCGCCAACGGCGGACGGCTGGACCTCTCGGCCGGCTGAGGCGAGCCGGGTCGAGCCGGGCCACCGGACGTCGAGCCGCGCCGTGACGCGGCTGGACGTCCGGTGGTGCGGTCGGACGTGTCCTCTCCGCGCACCACAGGGGTCGCGCAGCACCGCTGCCGTCCGCTCCGCCGGCTGAGGCGTCCCCGCCCTCCTGTGGCACCGGCCACAACCCTCCGGTCGCCCGCTCGTTGTGCCCGGCGAGCGAGCGCGCGAGGGTGCGCCCCGGCCCGAGGAGAGACGCGCCATGCAGAGGCTGCTGACCGCACTGACCGCCGCGCTGGCCGCCGTCGTGCTGACCGGTGGCGCCGCCACGGCCGCGCCGGCCCCGACGACGGGGGAGTACGCCCCGCTGGACCAGCGCGGCCCGGCGCTCTCGGTTCCGCAGACCGACCTGCGGGCGAGCCTCACCTGCAACGGCTCCCTGCGCGGGCTGCGGCAGGACCCGATCCTGCTCGTGCCCGGCACCACGATGGACCCCTACGTCGGGTTCGACTGGAACTACATGCGGGCCTTCGACCAGCGCGGGTGGCGCTGGTGCGCGGTGACCCTGCCCCTCGACGCCACCGGCGACATCCAGGTGGCCGGGGAACACCTCGTGCACGCCATCCGCACGATGAGCCAGCAGGCCCGTCGCGACGTCGACGTCGTCGGCTGGAGCCAGGGCGGGATGGTGCCGCGCTGGGCGCTGCGCTTCTGGCCGGACACCCGGGAGCTCGTCGACGACCTCGTGGGCCTCTCCCCGTCCAACCACGGCACGGTGCTCGCCGACGCGTCCTGCAGCACCGGCCCGTGCACGCCGGCCAACCACCAGCAGGCCTCGCAGTCGCAGTTCCTGCGCGCGCTCAACAGCGGGGCGGAGACCTTCGCCGGCGTCGACTACACCGTCGCCTACACCGCCGCCGACGAGATCGTCGTCCCGAACACCCCGCCGGTCGCCAGCTCGGCGCTGCGCACCGGTGACGGCCGGATCGCCAACATCGCAACGCAGGAGGTCTGCCCGGCCAACGCCGCCGACCACTTCGCGATCGGCAGCTACGACCCGGTCGGCTACGCGATCGTGGTCGACGCGCTCACCCACGACGGACCAGCGGTGCGCGGGCGCATCCCGCTGACCACCTGCGCCCAGGTGTTCCACCCGGGGGTGGACCCGGCCACCTTCTCGGCCGACCACGCGGCCTTCGTCGGGTACGCGCTCGACAGCGAGGGGAACGCCCCCGAGGTCGACGACGAGCCGGCGCTGGCGCCCTACGTGTACGCCCGCCGCTGACCCCGACGGGCGCGGGCCGGCATCAGCCGGGTTCGCCCCGTGCCTTGCGGCGCACGATGATCACCAGGTCGACGGCGGCGACCGCGGCGAGCACGAGCAGGACGACGCCGGGCCAGGTCGGGAGGTCCTCGACGGCCAGCCAGCCCAGCCCCGCGAGCAGGCAGAAGACGAGGCCGAAGCCGGCGAGGACCAGGCGCAGGGTGAGCGCCGAGCGGGCCGGGCGCGCCCCGGCGAAGCCGGCCGTGGGGTCGTGGTGGTCGGGCAGGCCGCGCTCGTAGTCCTCCCGCGAGCGGGGTCGGTCAGGTTCGCTCATGGCACGCCTGCCTACCCGTAGCGGGGGCGCACTACCCTGGGTCGACGTGGCCGCTGACTTCTCCGTCGTCCTGGACGAACTCGACACGACCCTGACGTCGATCGAGGCCGTCCTCGACGTCGACCGACTCCGCCGCGAGGTGGCCGAGCTCGAGCTCCAGGCGGCCGCCCCGGACCTCTGGGACGACGTCGAGGCCGCGCAGGCGCTGACCTCCAAGCTCTCCTACATGCAGGGCGACGTGCGCCGGGTCGAGGAGCTGCGGAGCCGGCTCGAGGACGTCGGGCTGCTGCACGAGATGGCCGCCGAGGAGAACGACGACGCCACGACCGCCGAGACCGAGCGGGAGCTGGAGAGCCTCCGCAAGGCGATCGACGAGCTCGAGGTGCGCACCCTGCTCTCCGGTGAGTACGACTCCCGCGAGGCGCTGGTGACGATCCGCTCCGAGGCCGGCGGCGTCGACGCGGCCGACTTCGCCGAGATGCTCATGCGCATGTACCTGCGCTGGGCCGAGCGCCACAAGTACCCCACCGAGGTGCTCGACATCAGCTACGCGGAGGAGGCCGGCATCAAGTCGGCCACCTTCTCGGTCAAGGTGCCCTACGCCTACGGCACCCTCTCGGTCGAGCAGGGCACCCACCGGCTCGTGCGCATCTCGCCGTTCGACAACCAGGGCCGCCGGCAGACGTCGTTCGCCGGCGTCGAGGTGCTGCCCGTCGTCGAGCAGACCGACCACGTCGACATCCCCGAGAACGAGATCCGGGTCGACGTCTTCCGCTCCTCGGGCCCCGGTGGGCAGAGCGTGAACACCACCGACTCCGCCGTCCGGATGACGCACATCCCCACCGGCATCGTGGTCTCCTGCCAGAACGAGAAGAGCCAGATCCAGAACCGCGCCGCGGCCCTGCGCGTCCTCCAGGCCCGGCTGCTCGTGGTCCGCCAGCAGGAGCAGAAGGCGGAGATGGACGCGCTCAAGGGCGAGGGCAGCAGCTGGGGCAACCAGATGCGCTCCTACGTGCTGCACCCCTACCAGATGGTCAAGGACCTGCGCACCGAGCAGGAGACCGGCAACACGACAGCGGTGCTCGACGGCGACATCGACGCCTTCATCGAGGCCGGCATCCGGTGGCGCCGTCAGCAGGAGGCCGTGCCGTCGTCCTGACCCGGCCTGTCCCCTGAGCCGGCGTGCCTCGCTGGTCGGGGGCTCCGGACCCGTCATCCCCATCACAGGAAACTGACAGTTCCTGGGTTTGACGAGGCCAGCGGGGCGGGCAAGACGACGTGCTGCGCGCGTTCCTCCCGGAACGGCGCATCCCGGGTCGCGGGGCAGGTACCGTGGCGCCTCGTGATCGAACTGCAACACGTCACCAAGCTGTACCCGGCCAGCGGCCGGCCTGCCCTCGACGACGTCTCCACGGAGATCGAGAAGGGCGAGTTCGTCTTCCTCATCGGGTCGTCGGGGTCGGGCAAGTCGACCTTCCTGCGGCTGCTGCTGAAGGAGGAGGACCCGACGTCGGGCACGATCACGGTGAACGGCCAGACGCTGGGCACGCTCAGCAAGTGGAAGGTGCCCAAGCTCCGCCGCACCATGGGCTGCGTCTTCCAGGACTTCCGCCTGCTGCGCAACCGCACGGTGGCGCAGAACGTCGCGTTCGCCCTCGAGGTCATCAACAAGCCGCACCGCACCATCAAGCGGGTCGTCCCCGAGGTGCTGGAGATGGTCGGGCTCGAGGGGAAGGCCAACCGGCTGCCCGGTGAGCTCTCCGGTGGTGAGCAGCAGCGGGTCGCGATCGCCCGCGCGTTCGTCAACCGGCCGCTGGTGCTCCTGGCCGACGAGCCGACCGGCAACCTCGACCCGGAGACCAGCGAGGGCATCATGCTGCTGCTCGAGCGGATCAACCGGACCGGCACCACGGTGCTGATGGCGACGCACGACTACCACATCGTCGACTCCATGCGGCGCCGCGTCATCGAGCTCAACGGGGGAGTCCTCACCCGCGACCAGTCGCGCGGTGTCTACGGCGTGGGCCGCTAGCAGCGCCCGCCGCACCACCGCCGACCGCGTCCGAACGCACTCCACGACAGGGAATCCATGCGCGTCAACTTCGTGCTCTCCGAGGTGGCCACCGGGCTTCGTCGCAACCTGACCATGACGGTCGCGATGATCCTGACGACGGCCATCTCGCTCGGTCTCATGGGCACCGGCCTGCTCATCGCCGGGATGATCTCCGAGATGAAGGAGATCTACTACGACAAGGTCCAGGTCTCCATCTTCCTCGCCGACGACGTCACCGACGAGCAGCGGCAGGCGATCCAGGGCGAGCTGGAGTCCTCCGAGGAGGTCGCGAGCTTCCTCTACGAGTCGCGCGAGGAGGCGTACGCGCGCTTCCAGCAGCAGTTCAGCCAGCAGCCCGAGCTGGTGGCGAACACCCCGCCGGACGCGCTCCCGGAGAGCTTCCGCGTCGAGCTGGTCAACCCCGAGCGCTACGAGGTCATCGCCGCCCAGTTCCCCAACGGCGTGGACGGTGTCGACCAGGTGCGCGACGAGGGCGAGTTCCTCGACCGGCTGTTCAGCCTGCTCAACGGCGCGCGCAACGCGACGATCGCCGTCGCGGTGGTGCAGGCGCTCGCGGCCCTGCTGCTGATCTCCAACACGATCCAGCTGGCGGCGTTCAACCGGCGCAACGAGACGAACATCATGCGGCTGGTCGGCGCCTCCCGCTGGTACACCCAGCTGCCGTTCATCCTCGAGGCGGCGATCGCCGGTCTCATCGGTGGCCTGCTCGCCGCGGGCGGCCTGATCCTGACCAAGGTGCTCTTCATCGACCGCACCCTCTCCGGTCCGATCCGGGCGGGGATCATCCCGCAGGTCGAGTGGGACGCGATCATCACCAACAGCGTGGTCGTCTCCGGTGTCGGCGTCGCCCTGGCCGGCATCGCCGCCTACGTGACGCTGCGGCTGTACGTAAGGCTCTGACACTGTCGTCCTCCGGACGACACCGCGGCCAGGTGCCGTCCCCCAGCGGCGTGGAGCCCTTCCCGGGCCTCGTCGTGGAGGCCTCCGGCCGCCACTCCTCGAACCGCCTCGCAGGGCGGCCTGAGTGAGGATGTGGCATAACCTCTTCTCATGCCGCGGGAACAGGGGCGCAAGTTCATCGCCCAGAACAAGAAGGCGCGGCACGACTACTCGATCCTCGACACCTACGAGGTGGGCCTGGTGCTCACCGGCACCGAGGTGAAGAGCCTGCGGGCCGGCCGTGCCTCGCTCGTCGACGGGTTCGCCTCGATCGACGACGGCGAGGTGTGGCTGCAGCACGTGCACATCCCCGAGTACACCCAGGGCACCTGGACCAACCACGCCCCGCGCCGCAAGCGCAAGGTGCTCATGCACCGCGAGGAGATCGACAAGCTGATGGGCAAGACCCGCGAGGGCGGCCTGACGCTGGTGCCGCTGGACCTGTACTTCAAGGACGGCAAGGTCAAGGCCACCCTCGCCCTCGCCAAGGGCAAGAAGTCCTACGACAAGCGGCACGACCTCGCCGAGCGCGACTCGCGCCGGGAGATCCAGAAGGCGTTCGGCCGCTACGTGAAGGGTCGTCGCTGACAGCCGGTCGAGCGGCTCGGAACACCCGGCCGGCGCGGCGACGCCGACGGGCCGCGCATACGGTGAGCCCATGAGAGGCATCGCCTACGACCGGTTCGGCGGGGTCGACGTACTGCGGCTGCGGGACGACCTGCCCGAGCCGCCCGTCGGCCCCGACACCGTGCTGGTGCGCACTCGCGCCGCCGGGGTCAACCCGGTCGACATCGGCATCCGCGAGGGCAACCTGGCCGGGAACTTCGGTCACCACTTCCCGATCGTGCCGGGCTGGGACCTCGCCGGCGTCGTCGAGGCCGTCGGCCCCGCCGTCGTCGACTTCGCTCCCGGCGACGAGGTGTTCGGCTACCTGCGCCGCGACGACGTCCAGTGGGGGACGGCGGCCGAGCTGGTGCCGGCCCCGCAGCGCTGCCTGGCGCACAAGCCGGAGTCGCTGTCGTTCACCGAGGCCGGGGGCGTGCCGCTGGCCGGGCTGACCGCCTACCAGGCGCTCACCGAGGCGCTGGCCGTCGGCGAGGGCGACCGGCTGCTCGTGCACCGGGCTGCCGGCGGCGTCGGCTTCTTCGCCGTGCAGATCGCCGTCGCCCTCGGCGCGCACGTCATCGGCACCGCGAGCCCCCGCAACCACGGCTTCCTCGCCGAGGCCGGCTGCGCCGAGGTGCTCGACTACTCGGCCGGCACGATCAGCGGGCAGCTCTCCGAGCCCGTCGACGCCGTCCTGGACCTCAACGGCGGGGACACGCTGGCCGACGCGCCGGAGCAGGTCCGCGACGTCTCCCGGATCGCCAGCGTGGTGGACCCCTCGGTCAACGGGATGGGCGGGCGCTACGTGTTCGTGCGCCCGGAGCGGCACGACCTGGAGGAGCTCGCCCGGATGGCCGACGCCGGCCAGCTGCGGGTCGCCGTCGCCAGGGCGTTCCCGCTGGAGCAGACCGCGCAGGCCCACGAGCTCGTCGCGGGCGGGCACGTGCGCGGCAAGGTCGTCGTCACCCTCTGATGACGGTCCAGCCACCGGTCGACGACGGCGACGTCCCGCGGTACTGGCGCGAGCTGGGGCTGCCCGGGCTGGTGGACGTGCACGTGCACGTCCTGCCCGAGCGGGTGCAGGCGAAGGTCTGGCAGTACTTCGAGGCGGCCGGCACGCACTACGGCGCGGAGTGGCCGGTTGCCTACCGGCTGCCCGAGGAGGAGCGCCTCGCCGTCCTGGCGCGGCTGGGGGTCCGCGCCTTCCCGACGCTGCCCTACCCGCACAAGCCCGGCATGGCCGCCTGGCTCAACGAGTGGTCGGCCGGGTTCGCCGCGGGGCGCCCGCAGGTGCTGCAGTCGGCCACCTTCTACCCCGAGCCGGGTGTCACGGGCTACGTGGCCGAGGCGCTCGACCGGGGTGCCCGGGTGTTCAAGGTGCACGTGCAGGTGGGTGCCTTCGACCCGCGGGACCGGCTGCTCGACGACGTCTGGGCGCGGCTGGAGGAGACCGGCACGCCGGTGGTCATCCACTGCGGCTCGGGGCCGCTGGCCGGCGAGCACACCGGCCCGGCACCGATGAGCGGCCTGCTCGAGCGGTTCCCGCGGCTGCAGCTGGTGATCGCCCACCTGGGCATGCCCGAGTACCGGGAGTTCCTCGGCCTCGCCGAGCGCTACGAGCGGGTGCACCTGGACACCACCATGTTCGCCACCGACTTCACCGAGCGGCTGATGCCCTTCGACCGGGCCGACCTCCCGCGGCTGGCGGCGCTGCGCGACAAGGTGCTCCTCGGCAGCGACTTCCCGTCCATCCCGTACCCCTACGCCCACCAGCTCGCCGCGCTGCACCGGCTCGGGCTGGGGGAGGAGTGGATCCGCGCGGTCCTGTGGCGCAACGGCGCCCGGCTGTTCACGATCGAGGCGTGACCCCGAGCGCCCGGCTGACCGCGACCGTCCTCGGCACCCCGGACCCGCAGGGGCTTGCCCGCTTCTACCAGCGCCTGCTGGGCTGGCCGATCCGCGACGACGACCCGCAGTGGAGCACGCTGCGGCCCGAGGACGGCGGCCCCGGGTTGTCCTTCCAGCGGGAGGACGACCACGTCCCGCCGGTGTGGCCGCCCGAGCCCGGTACCCAGCAGATGCAGCTGCACCTCGACCTCCAGGTCGACGACCTCGACGCCGCCTCGGCGGTCGCGGAGGAGGCCGGTGCGCGCCGGGTCGGCGGGCACACCGACGCGCGGGAGGACGTCCGCGTCTTCACCGACCCCGCCGGCCACCCGTTCTGCCTGTTCGTGCGGCTGTAGAAAACCGCTCGTCCCGTAGCGGGCGGCTGCCTACCCTCTGGACCGTGCCCGCGCTGCCCGCCGTCCCCGACGCCCTCACCGTCCGCCCGCTGAGCCCCGATGACGCCACGGCGGTGGCCGAGCTCCTGGGCGCGGCCGAGGCGCTCGACGACACGGGGGAGTTCCCCGACGCCGACGACATCGCCGAGGAGTGGACCGGCTGGGGTGTCGACCCCGCGCGCGACGGGGTCGCCGTCACCGCTGCGGACGGCGCGCTCGCCGCCTATGCGGTGGTCTCCGCGAGCCCCACCTTCCGCGGCTCCTACCGGATCCACCTCGACGGCCGGGTGCACCCCGACCGGCGCGGCCGGGGCATCGGGGCGGCGCTGCTGGGCTGGGAGCTCGCCCGAGGCACGGAGGTGCACGCCGAGCGGCACCCGGAGGTCCCCGCCCAGCTGGTGGTGAGCGTCACGGGCACCCAGTCGGGGCTGGAGCGGCTCGTCGAGCGCAGCGGGCTGACGGCGGAGCGCTGGTACCGCACCATGGAGCGCCCGCTCACCGACCTGCCGGAGGCACGCGAGGTCCCGGGCGTGCAGTTCGTGCCGTTCTCCTGGGGCCGCGACGACGAGGTGCGGCGCGCGCACAACGCGGCGTTCACCGAGCACCACGGGTCCAGCGAGCGCGACGCCGAATCGTGGCAGCGGCTGTTCACCGGCAGCCGCGCCTTCCGCCCCGACCTCTCCGTGCTCGCGGTCGCCGACGGCGCCGTGGCCGGCTACCTCCTGGCCTACGTGTACGAGGCCGACACCCGGGCGCGCGGCTACCGGGAGGTGGTGCTCGGCCAGATCGGCGTGCTGTCCGGGGCCCGCGGCCGCGGCCTGGCGTCGGCGATGATCGGCGAGAGCCTGCGCGCGGCCGCGGCGCAGGACTGCCGCACGGCCGCCCTCGACGTCGACAGCGACAACGTCACCGGGGCGCTGCGGCTCTACGAGAGCCTCGGCTTCGGCACCGTGCGGACCCGCGTGGCGTGGTCCCTGCCACTGCCGCCGGTGGCCGCTGGCTAGGGTGCGCCCATGGTCAGCGCCGAGCAGCCCGAGCCCGCCTTCGACCCCGCCCTCGTGGGCCGCGCCCACCGCGCGATCGACCCGCTGCACTCGCAGCTCTACTTCGCGCCGGAGCAGGACGAGCACCTCGGCGCCCTCGGGCTGCGCACGGGCCGGATGGTCTACTTCGCCGGCCGGGCGGCCGCGATGGGCGCCGTCGGCGCCGGCGTCGTGACGGCCACCTTCTACAACTTCGCCCCGTCGCTGGTGGCGCACATGATCCCGCGCGCCTGGACGCTGGCCACGCCGGAGCAGGTGCTCGCCGCCCGCCTGGACGCGGCACGCGCGTCGCTCACCCGGCTGCTCGGCGAGGAGATCGCCGGATCGCCCGAGGTGGCCGAGCTCGCCGGGCTGCTGCGCGAGGCGTGCGCCGATCTCAGCGCGGAGGGCCGCCCGCTGTTCGCCGGGCACGCCGACCTGCCGTGGCCCGAGGAGCCGCTGCTGGCGCTGTGGCACGGCACCACCCTGCTGCGCGAGCACCGCGGGGACGGGCACGTCGCCGTCCTGGTGCACGCCGGGCTGACCGGGCTGGAGGCCCTGATCACCCACTGCGCGACCGGCCGCGGGTTCACCGTGCCCGCGGCCAAGGCGACCCGCGGGTGGAGCGACGAGCAGTGGGACGCCGCGTGCGCCGCGCTGGCCGAGCGCGGCCTGCTCGACGACGCCGGCCTGACCGAGGAGGGTGAGGAGCTGCGCGCCCGCATCGAGGTGCAGACCGATGCGCTCGCCGCGGATCCGTGGCTGCAGCTGGGAGCGGAGAAGACCGCGCGGGTGGTCGAGCTCGGCAAGGGCCTGTCGCGCGTGATCACCGCCAACGGCGCCTTCGGCCAGGGCATCTTCGGCCGCTGACCCGGCGCCCGGCCCCTGCAGGGACCGCCGCGAGCGTGCGAGCGGTGGGGAGCAGGGGCTGCTGGTCGACCTGGTGCTCGGCGTCGCGGGCTGACCCCCGGGAACCGCCCCCTCACCCGTGTGGGCGATCGCACGCCCGGCTCCCCGCGCTCGGCGTGGGACGATGGTCGACGGCCGAGAACACGTGGGCGGAGGCGCCCGGACCGGGGAGGCGGACGTCGTGCGCAGCGAACCTCCCAGTACCGATCCCCAGGTCCTCTCCGCCGGCTGACCGGATCTCCCCGCGCCCGCCCCGCACGCCGTGCCGGGTCCGCAGGGGAGGCCGCCCGTCCCGCCCTGCCCGCACCCGGGCCGGGGCGGCCACGGGGGCGAGGAGGGCCGCTCCGGTGCCCACCGCCGTCCCCTCGCCCCGGGAGCCCGTCATGACCGAGCGCCGCCTCGCGCCGCTGACCGCCCTGACCACGCTGGGCCGCCGCCCACCGCGCCCGGCCCCCGTGCCGACGCCGAGCGGCGCCACGGCGTCCGCGGTGCTGTCCGACGCGCCGGCCGTCCCCTCGCGGATCGTGGACAACGCCGTGTACTCCGAGGGCCGCCGCGTGGCGACGCCGGAGTCGCCCGCCGAGAGCCGGGAGGAGCTCCTCCACGGGGAGGGGCGGCTGGCCTGGCTGGGGCTGTACCGCCCGGGGCCGGGGGAGCTCGGAGGCCTCGCGGAGCTGTTCGACCTGCCGGAGCTGGCGGTCGAGGACGCGATCAAGGCCCACCAGCGGCCGAAGTTCGAGCGCTACGGCAGCACGCTGTTCGTCGTCCTCAAGGCCGCGCGGTACCTGGACGCCGCCGAGGAGGTCGAGTTCGGCGAGCTGCACCTGTTCCTGGGGCCGGACTTCGCGATCACCGTGCGGCACAGCGAGTCGCCGGACCTGTCGCGGGTGCGGCGCCGGCTGGAGAGCGACCCGGAGCTGCTGGCCCGGGGCAGCGAGGCGGTGCTCTACGCGACGCTGGACGCCGTCGTCGACGGGTACCGACCGGTGGTCGACGGGCTGGCCAACGACATCGACGAGATCGAGACCCAGGTGTTCGGGGGCGACCCCGGCGTCTCGCGGCGCATCTACGAGCTGTCCCAGGAGGTGCTGGAGTTCCAGCGGGCCGCCCAGCCGCTCACCGGCATCATCGCCGCGCTCACCGCCGGGTTCGACAAGTACGGCGTCGACGAGGAGCTGCGCAGCTACCTGCGCGACGTCGCCGACCACGTCATCCAGGTCACCGAGCGGGTGGAGGGCTTCCGGCTGCAGCTGCGCGACATCCTCACCGTGAACGCGACCCTGGTGGCGCAGCGGCAGAACGAGGAGATCCGCGAGCTCACGGAGACCTCGATCGCCCAGGGCGAGGAGGTCAAGAAGATCTCGGCCTGGGCCGCCATCCTCTTCGCGCCGAGCCTCGTCGGCGGCGTCTACGGGATGAACTTCGACCACATGCCCGAGCTCGACGAGGTCTGGGGTTACCCGTTCGCGCTGCTGCTCATGGTGGGCGTGAGCCTGACGCTCTACCTGGTCTTCAAGCGCCGCGACTGGATCTGAGGACCGGCCTTCCCCCCACGCCCCGCACGCTCGGCGCGGGACCTCGAAGGCCGGCCGGCGCAGGCTCGGGACGGCAGCCCGTCCCCCGGGGTCCGACGGTCACCCTGCGGAAGCTCTGCCTCTGAGTGCTCCTGGCACTCAGAGGCAGAGCTTCGGCCACCCTCCTCCCCGGCCAGGCCGCTCCCGCGGGACCGACCCCGGCGGTCAGACGACCGGGGTACCGCTGCTCGCGGTAAGCTCCCCGTAGGCGGCCGAGAGCTGCCGCGTCAGCGGGCCCGGCTCGCCGGTGCCGATCCGCCGCCCGTCGACGGCGAGCACGGGCGTGAGCTCACCCATCGTGCCGGTGACGAACGCCTCGTCGGCCGCGTACAGCTGGGTCGTCGAGAAGTCACCGACCTCGGTGCGGATGCCGGCCGAGGCGGCCAGCCGGAGCACCGCGGCGCGGGTGATGCCCTCGGGGCACGCCCCGGTCGTCGGGGTCCGCAGCACCCCGCCGGCGGCGAAGAAGACGTGCGTCGCGTTGGTCTCCGCCACGAAGCCGCGGGCGTCGAGCATGAGCGCGTCGTCGGCGCCGGCGACGTTGGCCTCGATCTTGGCGAGGATCGAGGTGAGCAGGTTGTTGTGGTGGATCTTCGGGTCGAGCACGTCGGGGGTGGGCCGGCGGACGCTCGACGTGACCAGCGTGATGCCGCCGGTGTCGTAGACCGGTGGCTTGTGCTCGGCCAGCACGATCAGCGTCGGGCCGCTCCGGTTGAGCCGCGGGTCCATGCCGCTGGTCACCTTGACGCCCCGGGTCAGGGTGAGCCGGACGTGCACACCGTCGGTCATGCCGTTGGCGGCCAGCGTGCGGCGGATCTGCTCCACGATCGCGGTGTCGTCGGGGATCTCGGCGAACGCCAGCGCCTGCGCCGAGCGGCGCAGCCGGGCCAGGTGCTCCTCGAGGGCGAAGATGCGGCCGCGGTAGAGCCTTAGCCCCTCCCACACCGCGTCCCCGCCCTGGACGACGGAGTCGAACGGGCTCACGCCGGCCTCGTCGCGGTGGGCCAGCCGGCCGTCCACGTTGACCACCAGGTCGCGGTTGCGCTCGTCGAACTGCTGCAGCACGGGTCAGCTCCTCAGCCGGGTGTCGGCCAGCTCGTCGTAGTGGGGGAGGCACTCGGCGGCGAGACCGGCCAGGGGCCCGGGCAGCTCCACGGGTGCGTCGTGGTACGGGCCGAAGCCGGTGGAGGTCTCCACGCTCGCGTACCAGTGCGGCGCCCACACCCCGTCGGTGTCCCGGCGGCCGGGCGGCCAGGACAGCATGCGTTCGTCGAACGGGACGTCCAGCGTCGCGCACAGGGCGGTGAGCACGCCGCGCGGGTCGCGCAGCAGGTCGTCGGAGTCCACGACCGGGCCGCCGAAGCGGCGGTGCAGCGCGACCTGCTGGGCGAGGCCGAGGTCGGCCAGGGTCGGCTGCTCGCGCACCCGCGCGTAGGAGGGGAGCAGCCGGCGCGGGTCGCGGATCAGGAAGGCGTGCCGCAGCCCGGCGAAGGCGTCGAGGTCGACCTCCGGCAGCACGTGGTGGGTCATGTGCTTCTGGTAGGAGATCGTGGCGCCGTCGGGCAGGTCGTCCTCCGTCAGGGTGCGGACGACGGTGCGCCAGTCGGTGGGCTGGCTGGCGATCACCTCGTCGCGGCCCGGGTGGTCCAAGCCGGTCGCGGCCAGGTAGTACGCGTAGAGCGGCTCGTCGACGACGACGGTGTCGGGGCGGTTCTCCCAGGCGCGCATGGTCGCCGTCGACAGGGTGCGCGGCCCCGACCACATCGCGATCCGCACCGGCGTCGTCGTCCGGCCGGTCCCCGTCATGCAGGCATCGTGCCGGACGGCGGGCTCGTGGGCACCCGGCGGCCGTGTCGTCCCGCCGGGGGAACAACCGGCTGGACGGGGCCGTTACCCTGACTGCACAACTGCACAGGGGGTGATTGGTCTCGACTTCGGTCGGGTGTCCAGGGGAAGCGAGCCGAGGAAGCCAACGATGAGCTCGTTAACCACGCGTTGGAAACAACACAAGCGCCGACTCCAGTCAGCGCGAGTTCGCCCTCGCTGCCTAAGTAGCGAGGCGACTCTGTCAGCCCGGGTTCGTCATCGGCCCGGATCCTGGCATCAGCTAGATGACTCACCGTGAGTGCCGGTCGCGGGCGTTCACGGGACATCTCACAGCGACTGGGCCCGTCACATCGACTTGTCCGCGAGATCGATGGGGTCGAGCAGAGGCAGTAGCGGACTGCGCTCGGAGAAGCCCTGGATATGCGTCGAAGGACGCGGGTTCGATTCCCGCCACCTCCACCCCGGGGTCTTGGCGAAAAGCCGGGACCTTAGTTGGCGAAAAGCCGGGTGCCACCGCTGTCAGCGGTGGCACCCGGCTTCTCATGTCTACGAGCCTGCGAACGACGGTCCGCTCAAGCGGGGGGCAGTCCTAGTGCCCGGGGGAGACCGGCGAGGTCACCGGCTGTCCGCTGACCGGCCGAACTGTCACACCCGGCGGGCATGCTCAGCGCAGTCCCGCACCACCACCAGGCGCCCCACGAACGAAGGACCTGCTTGACCACCCTCTGGCCGCGCGCACCGTGTCCAACTAAAGTCCAGGTTCCCGCTGCCGAGGAAGGAGGTGTGCTGGACATGACCGACAAGACCGGCCCGCTGGCCGGGTTGCCCCCGGCCGATCGGACGCTGCTGATCGCTCCGCCGCTCGAGCTCGCTGTCCTCGAGGTCCGTTTCGTCGGAGACGCCGCCGACGTCCCCGCCGACGTCGCGCTCGCCGCCCGGGAGCGGCTGGCCGCCCTCGGGCACTCCTACGTGCGCCAGGAGCAGGCGCAGGAGGGCCGCATCGAGATCCAGATGCAGCCGGGTGCCGCGCCGTCCTCGCAGGTGCAGCAGGTCGCCCGCGGATGGCAGCTGCACTCCGCTGACGGCACCTCGCACATCACCCTTCTGCCCAGCGCAGTGGTGCTGCAGACGACCCGCTACGAACGGTGGAGCGTGACTCTGCGGCCAGTGCTCGAGGCGCTGGTCGCCGTTGCCGAGGACCTGCTCATGCCGTCGGTGGTCGACCGCATCGGGCTGCGCTACATCGACCGCTTCGTCGATGCCGAGGCGCGCACACCGGCGGACTGGCGCGGCTGGATCCATCCGGATCTGCTCGGCGCGGCCTGCCACCCTGTCTTCGGTGCCCACGTCCGTGGCGCCCAGCAGCAGGTCGAACTCGGCCTCGGGGAGGCCCAGGGCGCACTGCTGCGGCACGGCCCGTTCGCCGACCCCGCCGTTGGTGGCGCAGTCAGCTACCTGGTCGACATCGACGTCTACGACGCCGAGTCCATCCGCTTCGACACCGCCGAGTTGGTCCGCCGCGCAGAGGTCCTCAACCGCACCGCCGCGTCGCTGTTCCAGGCCACGCTGACCCCGGAGTACCTGCGTAGTCTCCAGCGCACCGACACCCCGACCGACCCCGCCACCGACACCGTTGAGGAAGGCGCCCGATGACACTCGCGCTGGCACCGACCGGATCGTCGCTGGGCGACTACGAGCACATCGCTGCCTACAACGAGCGGGTCGCCACACGGCACACCCGGCTGCGCGCGGTCGCCGACTCCACCCTGCGTGCTGCACTTGTGCACTTCGACGACACCGTCAACGCCCCGATGTCAGCCGTGGCGATGCTGCGGGCCGGAACCGGACTGACCGAGACCTTCCTCGTCGAGCGCGGCGGGGCGTTCTTCGGCGTCGTGTCCACCATCACCGAGCAGGCCACCGGGAAGACCGACGCCGTCACCGGCACCGACGACGCGGTCGCGGTCATCGACGACCTCGCCGGACGCCTGGGCATCCCGGTCAACGCCGTGCTCGCCGCCGCAGGCATCAGCCGCAGCACGTACTACACGTGGAAGAAGCCAGCAGCCCCGCGGCCGCGGGTGGCCAGCCAGGGTCGCCTGTGGGCGCTAGCCCAGTCCGTCGAGGACCTCGAGGACCTGCTCGGCGGCAGCCCGCGCGGCTGGCTGCTGGCCGACCCCGCCCGCCTTGAGCTGCTCACCAACGGCAACTTCGACGCCCTCGTGCGGGCCGCCGAGCCACGGCCGACAGCTCGGACCACCGGCGCCCCGAACTACGCCGGCGCCTACGGCGTCGGCGGTGACCGCACCGACCCAGAAGTGACCGAGGTGGCGGTCGCCCGCCCGCGGAAGGTCTCTGCGGCGCAGCCGGCCCGGCGCGCGGGGCGGCCACGCTGACGTGCCCGCCTCGCAACCTCCGGCCCACGAACGCCCCACCGGAGTCGACGCCGTCTACCTCCCCGGCGCCCTCGTCGACCGCCCCACCAAGCGGGCCCTGAACAAGTGGCAGCAGGGCGATCTGATCCGCGAGGTCGGCCTGTTCTGGGCTGGCACCGAAGACGTCGACCAACTCACCGGGCTCGCCGCTCAGCCCACCGCAGGCCACCGCTGGCCGGTCGTCCCCTGGGACGGCGCGCCCGCCGACCCACTCGACGTCAGCGACTCGGCCGATGCTGACGCCGACGCCGGGCAGCCCCCGACCAGCTGGGCGATCATCACCTCGCAGACCTGCGATGTGGTGGCCGGCGGGCCAGGTCAGCGCCACCCCACGGTGCAGGTGTCCCCGCTCCAGGACATCACCCACCTCGCCAAGAGCAAGATCCTCGAGATCCAGCGCGGGGAGAAGGTCGACCTCGTCTACGTCCCCGACGTCCCCGCCCCCGGCACCTGGGCGGCAGACCTGCGCATCTCCCTGCCGGTCAGCAAGGCCATCCTGCTGCGGCAGGAGCGCGTGCCCGGGTTCGCCGACCCGGCCGAGGCCATCCAGTTCGCCGAGCGGGTCGCGGCCAAGTTCCGCCGCCCCGCCCTACACGACGAGATCACCGGCGGCCTGGTCCCCGGCCTCCGCGCCCTCGTCGACCAAGCCCGGACCGCCGGAGAGCTGTGGCCCGACCTCATCGAGCAGTTCCGGCTGCAGATTACGGACGGGGACCGGCTCAAGCCGCGCAACGTGCGCATCCTCGCCGTGACCCTCGACGACCTCACCGCCCAGGACCGGCAACCGCTACGCGAGTGGCGTACCCAGGAGCGCAAACGCCTGCTGCGAGCCAGCAACGGCATCGTGCTCGCCCCCATCTGGTTCGGCGACCTGGAGAAGGTCGGCGTCGGCCGGTACCGCGACAGCGACTACCTGCGCATCCCGGAGCTCGGTCAACCCGTGTTCTGGTGAGCGCCGCACCTCCGGACCCCACCCCGCCGTCGCAACCCTCTGCCAGCAGACTCGCGCGGCCCGCTGCAGAACCCGGAGCGGTCCTGCAGCAGGTCAAGAACTGGGCCGACGCGGCCTGATGCGTTGCCTTCGAGCCCCCGCCGCGTTCACCGCAGCGGGACTCGAGGCCGCCCCCTTCAGCTACCGTCGGCCCGCCATGGCGACCTTCTCCAAGCGGACTCTCAGCATCCTCGGCGACATCCTCACCGAGTACTCCAGCCTCACGCCCATCGGGCACCTCTTCGAGGACCACGGCATCAACCCGCCGCCGCCCGAGGTGGCCGAAGAAGCGGTGCGGGGCGTCAACGGGTAGCGCCGAGGGCTGACCGCCGAGTACGTCGGCCTCTCTGGACCTCGGCGCCCCGGAGGACCGGCGCAAGCTGCTCCGCGTCTTCGACGACGTGCTCGCCGACGTCCTGCCACCGGGTGGTGACGAGTCCGGCGACCGGGCCCGCGACAAGCTGATGCGGGCGTTGACCGACGACGGTTTCGCGCCCGGCCCCGACGGCCGGCTGCGCGCCGCCGCCGGCCGCCGCGTGGAGATCCTGCTGGATCAGATCGCCGACATCGAGGTGCTGCAGGAGCACCTGGTGCGCATCGACCGGGAGGTCGACACCGACCCGGCCTGTGCGCTGAGCGCGGTCAAGACCCTCATCGAGAGCACCGCCAAGATCGTCCTGCGCGAGACCGGCGGGACGTGGGCGCGCAACGTGAAGTTCCCGACCCTCGTCTCCGACGCGCAGAAGGCGCTCGACCTCATGGTCGGCACCCTGGCGCCGGACAAGGCCGGCGACACCAGCCTCAAGATGGTCCTCGACGGCCTGTACAAGGTCGCCATCGGCATCGACGAACTGCGCAACCGCTATGGCCGCGATCACGGCCGCGACACCCCTCTGCGCGGCCTCACCGAGCGGCACGCCCGCCTGGCCGTGCACAGCGGCACGGCCTACTGCCGGTTCCTCCTCGACACCCTGGCCGACCCGGCCGCGCCCTGGCGCCGGTAGCCGGCCGCCGCCGCACCGCGGCCCCACCACACCGGACGTGCCACCGGAGCCCCGGCGCAGCTAGCTTCACGCCATGGCCCGACCGGCTGCCCGCTCGCGCCGCGAGGCGCTGGCCACGCTCCCGTCGTCCTGATCTTCGTGACCGCCACAGCCGGGGGGAGCTGAACGCGCCGAGCCGCTCGAGCAGATGCTCGGCTGGACATGGGTCATCCGCCGGAGCCGACGGACCGCGGCCGATTGCGTGTTCGGTTGCCCGCGCGTAGGCGTCGTCGCTGCCAGACGCAGCGTCGTCAAGGCCCTTGGTGGAAGTGCGCACCCACTCCAGGCCCTGCCTGACTCAACGCCAGCACGGTACGAGCCCGCAGCGCCGTGCTCAGCGAGTCCCTTGCGCAGCGACGTGCGCGTGGGCTGAACCGCTTGGAGCCGGCGTCACCGGGAACGGTGCAAACCCTGGTCGGCGTACGAAAACTGTCATCAGGCGCCAGTAGCGTCCGGGCGGACCCCACCAACGAGGGAGACCTGCATGCCTGGACGCCGGCTCGATGCACAGCCGCTACTGCGGTATGCGACGGTGGCCGACGCCCCGCTGTACCGGTCCATCGTGGAGGTGTTCACGGTAGCTGCGGCCGGCTACACCGGCCGGCTGTCCCCGGCCGACGTGCACCAACTGCTGCTGGCCGGCGGCCACCTGGACCCCGACGACGATGCGCCGACGATCGATGAGGTCGCCGCCCGCCTGTCCACGCTGCGGCATTGGGGGAACCTGTCCGCTGACCAGGACACCGCCCGCGCGACGAACCTGGACTCCTACGGCCGCACCGCCTACGTGTACGACCTGACCCCCGGCGGGGAAGCAGCGGCCGAGGCGCTGGCGACGCTGGAGGACGGGCTGCGGCGCATCGGTGGGCTGCAGGCGGTCGCGCTGCGCCAGATCGAGGAGAAGCTCGCCGAGCTCGGCGCGGCGCTGGCCACCGACCCGCCCGACGGCGAGCACGTGTTCGGGCTGTGCGTGGACCTGCACACCCGGTTCAAGAGCCTGACGACGAACGCGACCGCGTTCATGCAGAAGGTCAACAAGCTGCTCAGCTCCCCGGTGCTCGACACCGACGAGTTCATCCTGTTCAAGACCGACACCATCGCCTACCTGCAGGACTTCATCGGCGACCTGGACACCCTGTCGGGGCAGATCCGGCGCCGGCTGGACGCCGTCGACGCCGTCGACCCCGCCCGCCGCGATGCTGCGTTGGCCGCCGCGCAGGCCGCGTCGGGGTAGCTGTCGCTGGAGGGTGACGGGGCGGCCGAGTCGTGGACGACGCTGACCCGGGCACACCTGGCCGGCCTGGCCGACTGGTTTCGGGCCGCGCCCGAAGCCCGCACCGGTGCCGCGGTGCTGTACAGCAAGGCCCGGGACGCGGTGCTGGGCATCGCGCGGGTTGCCGAACGGATCCGGGAGGCCACGACCAGCCTGTCGGGTCGGTCGGTGGACCTGCTGGCGCTGGCCGCGATGTTCGAAGCAGCCGAGACCAACGAGCGGGCGCATCTGTTGTGGCACGGCGCGTTCGGGCTGTCGCCGGCCCGGCACCTGGGCGCGGTCTGCCCGACCGAGGGGGTGCCGGCGTCGACGAGCTGGTGGTCACCGGCCAGCGCGGTCGAGCTGAACCGGCAGCTGCGCGCCTCGGGACGCACCGACTACGTGCGCCGTGCGATGCAGGTCCGCGACCGGTCGGCCGACAAGCGGAAGCTGGCCGAGTCCGCCCGCGCGCAGAGCGACGGGCGGGCGCAGGCGACCCGGACGCTGCTGGGCCTGGGCCAGGTATCGATCGGCGAGATCGGGCGAGTGCACGGCAAGCCGCTGGAGCACGACTCGCTGATGCTGCTGGTGTCGCTGATCAGCCGGGCCGTCCGTGCCCGCCGCGCCAGGGACGGCAGCCGCTCCGCGACCAGCGTCGACGCGACGCTGCACATCACGCTCACCGATCCGCAGCCGGAAGCAGCCGCCCGGCTGCATGCCACTTCTGGCGTGTGGACGGTGCCGAACTACACGGTGCACATCGTGCCCGGCGCTGCGGCGCGCGCGGCAGCCCGCGCGGCCGCTGACCGCGCCGGCAGCGCGACTCCCACCAGGACACCGGCCGAGGGGCCGAGCGAGACCACCCCTCTGACCACCGCCGGGGCGCCGGCGGCGGTGCACCCGTGAGCTCGGTGGCGGTCATCGACACCGCCGAGGCCCGGTCCCGGGCGCTGCGGGCGCTGCTGACGTCCCCGCTGCTGGACCGCCGCGCCGGTGACGACTTCGCCCGAGTCGTGGCGCACGCGACGTGGCTGCAGCGGTGGTTCGACGAGAAGTGCGGGTGGGCGCTGTACGTCGACGCCCGGCACGGGTTCGCCCGGCTCCGCAAGCTGCCCGCCCGGCCGTCACCGACCCGCGGGCTGCGGACCGCGCGCAGCACCCCGCGGCCGTTCACGCCTCGCCGGTACAGCCTGCTCGCTGTCGTCGCGGCGGTGCTGTCGGACACCGCCCGCCCGCAGATCAGCCTGCACGACCTGGTGTCGCGGGTGCAGGCGGTCACCGCCGACGTCGAGGGCGTGGCCGAGTTCGACTCGGCGCTGCGTCCCGAGCGGATCGCGCTCATCGACGCCGTCACCGCCCTCATCGGGCTGGGAGTGCTCGGGGTCGTCGACAGTCGCGGCGGCGAGTACGCCGACACCGAGGCCGCCGACGTGCTGTACGACATCGACGATCGCCGGCTGGCCCATCTCATCGCTGCGCCGCGGCCGCCGAGCCTGGCGACGTCGGTGGCGCATCTGCTGCACGAGGACCGCTACGGGCCCTGGCACGATCCCGACGCCCCGAAGGCAGACGGCCGGAACGACGGCGCCCCGGACGGGGACGACGTCTTCGGGGCCGTGGGCGGGCTCGGTGGGCGGTCGCTGGCCCGGGTCCAATCGCTGGCCTCCAGCGGCGCGCCGGGGCTGAGCGAGGACCAGCAGCGTCGCCGTGCCCGGCACCGGGTCATGCGGATGCTGTTGGACGACCCGGTGATGTATCTGGACCGGCTCACCGACGACGAGCGGACGTACCTGCAGCAGACGATCGCGCCGATCTCGGCGTGGGTCGCCGAGGCTGGGCTGGAGCTGGAGCGCCGCGCCGAGGGCTGGGCGGTCATCGACCCCGACGACCGGGCCACCGACATCCGGTTCCCCGAGGGGAACGACCTGGCCAAGTTCGCCGCGCTGCTGCTGCTGGAGAAGCTGCAGCCGGACGACGTGCCGACCGGCCCGGTCCGGCATCCCCGGGCCGTGGCCGAGGCGGTCGTCGCCGACCGGCTGCGGGCCAACCCCGGCTGGGCGCGGGCCCACCAGGACGACGGCGGAGCGGTGCGGCTGACCGACGCCGCCCTGGAGCTGCTGGCGGCGGTTGACCTGGCCGCCGTCGACAGCACCGGCGTCACGCTGCTGGCGGCCGCGGGCCGCTACCGGCCCACGATCGCCGACACTCGCGCCCTCCCGGCTACCAACGGCGCATCCCCCGAGGACGGCCCGGGTTCCGGCCGCACCCCCAGCAGTTCGGCCGCCGAGCCGACGCCGCTGTTCGACGACCCGGCTCACGCCGAGGAGGACCGATGACCACCACCGTGCCGATGAGCACCCTCACGGGAGTCCCGGAGCCGACCCGCGGACGGTGGGAGCCACTGCGAGCCGGCATCGTGAACCTGTTCCGCTACGACGAGCAGACGTTCACCTTCCACCGCGGCCGGCTGCTGATCCGCGGCAACAACGGCAGCGGCAAGTCGATGGCGCTGGAGGTGCTGCTGCCGTTCGTGTTCGACGCCGACCTGACTCCGAGCAAGCTGTCCACGTTCGGCGGCAACAACCGCAACATGTACCTGTGGCTGATCGGGTTCGACAAGACTGGGACGCGGACCAGCGAACGGGCCTACGTGTGGGTCGAGTTCGGTCGGCAGACCGCCGACGGCACCGGGGAGTTCTTCACCGCCGGCGCGATGCTGGAGGGCACCCGCGGCGGTGACGTGAAGCCGACGTACTTCACCACCAACGCCCGGATCGGGGTGGACCTGTCGGTCGGCAGCCCCGGCCGGGAGCCGCTGAACAAGAACGCGCTTGCCAAGGAGCTGGAGCAGCACACGGCCGCCGGCCGGCCGGGGAAGGTGCACGCCGACGCCCGCAGTCACCGGACGGCGGTCAATGCCGCGCTGTTCCACATGCCGGACAAGCGGTTCGACGCGCTGCGGGGCACGCTGCGGCAGCTGCGCCGCCCGAAGCTGTCGGACAAGCTGGACGAGGCCGAGCTGAACCGGGTGCTGCGCGACAGCCTCCCCCCGGTCGCCGATGCCACCGTCGCCGACCTCGCCGAGGGGTTCGAGCGGCTGGACCGCCACGCCGCGGCGGTCACCGAGCTCACCGCGACGATCGAGCACCTGGGATCGCTGCGGGACTCCTACCGGCGCTACGCCCGCGCCGCGGTCGCTGCCCGCGCGGACGCGGTCGCCGCCGCCGAGACCGGCATCGAGAGCGTCCGGGACCGGGCCACCGCCGCGCAGGCCGCCGTCGACGCTGCGACCGGTGAGCTGAAGACCATCGGAGCCCGCCGCGACGTCATAGGGGAGCGGACCTCCCGCATCTCGGGCCGGATGGCCGCGCTGCAGGAGTCCGAGGCGTTCACCGAAGGGGCGGACCTGGAGCCGCTGCGGGAGCTCGTCGCGGCTCTGGAGACCGAAGCCGGCGCCGCCGCCGGCCGGGCACAGCGGGCGCAGCAGGAAGCGACGCGGGACGCGGCCACCTCCGACCGGCGCACCCAGCAGGCCGAGAACGCCGTCGCGGCCCTCACCGACGCCCGCGCGGTCGCCGCCGACGCTGCCGGCGGTGCGCACACCACCGGCCTAGACGCCGAGCTGGCCGAGTCGGTGGCGCAGTTGCGGGCCTCCGATGTCGCCGACGACGTCGCCCTCGACGCTGCGGTCACCGCCGCCCGGGGCCTGACCGACGAGCTGAGCGCGCGACTGTCGCCGTGGGCCGGGGAGGTTGGCAAGCTGGTGTCGCTGGCGGCGGCCGCCGCGGACAAGCACACTCGCGCCGCCGCCGCGCACGCCGAGACCGAACGCGCCGACAGCGATGTCGCCGCCGTCGAGGAGGCGCTGAACACCGCACTGGACGGCGACCGGGCCACGATGCTCGGCTGGCTCGACGAGCTCACCACGTGGGCCGCCGACTCGCCCCAGCTCCGCGCCGGGCAGGCGCCGCCGCTGCCGTGGGAGCCGGCCACCGCGGCCGAGTTCGCCCGCCGGTGGGCCCGCGAGGCCGCCGCCGCCCGCACAGCCGCGCTGCTGGAGCTGCAGACCGCGCTGGGCGCCATCGTCTCCGCCCGGGCCGAGGCGGCGTCACGCGCGCAGGCGGCCGCCGAGTCGCTGGAGGCGCTGGCCGAGATGACCGACCGTGCCGCGGCCGCTGCCGCCGCCCGGGACGCGGCCGGCGTCGCGTTCCGCACCCAGGTCGGGCAGTGGACCGCCGGACTGGTCGAGCTGCCCCAGGCCGCGGCGGTGCCGGATTGGTCGGCGGTCGCCGACCTGCGGCTGGCCGCCGCCGCGCGGAACTGGGCGGCGGCGGCCGCGGCCGACGCGGCGCAGCAGCTGCACCGTGTCCAGGCCGGGCTGGAAGCGCGGCGGGGGCCGCTGACCGAGCGCATCGAGGAGCTGACCGCCGCCGAGGAGCACCTGGCCGCCGGCGGGCTGCCGCAGCTGCCCGTGCCGGCGACCCGCGGCGCCGACCGCACCGGTCGCGCCGGTGCGCCGCTGTACCTGCTGGTCGAGTTCGCCGACACCGTGCCCGCGCACGAGCACCTGGGGATCGAGGCCGCCACGATCGGTGCCGGTCTGGCCGATGCGTGGCTCAGCCCCGACGGGACGCTCCGCTCCGCCGACGGCGGTGGCCCGCTGCTGGACACGCAACTGATCGCCGACGTACCTCCGGTTGCCTCCAGCCTCGCCGGCGTCCTGGTCCCGGCCGACAGCACCGGGCACGCCGACACGCCGGTGCCCGCCGACGTCGTCACCGCAGTCCTGTCCCGGATCGCCTGCCTGCCGAGCGCCACCGGCACGACGACCGACGCCCCCGATGCAAGTGGGGGCCTGGTCATCGGCGCCGACGGCACGTGGCGGGCCGGAGCGCTCGCCGGCGCCCACCGCGTTTCCGACGTCACGCTGCTGGGCGCGGCCGCCCGCGAGGCCGACCGGCGGGCGAAGCTGGCCGCCGTCCGCGCCGAGCTCGGCGAGCTCACCGCCGCCGTCACCGACCTGAACGGCCAGCTGACGGTCGTGCAGCAGCGACTGGCAGCTACCGACGCCGAGCGGGGCGCGGTGGCCGACGACGAGGAGCTGCGGGACGCCGAGGCTGCCGCGTCTCGGTCGGCGGCCGCCGTCACCGAGCGCGCCGAGGGCTGCGCGGCGCAGCTGCGCGCGGCCACGACCGACGTGGCGCCGCTACCGGTCGGCGTGGCCGTTGACGCCCACGACGACGCGGGGGCCCGGGCGGTGCAGGCGCTGGCCGAGCACGCTGGGCCGGCGGTCGCCGCCGTGGCCGGGCAGCCGGCCGCTGGGCACGGGCCGGCGCTGCGGGAAGCGGCCGGCCATGCCGCGGTCGCGGCCCAGGCGTGGCAGGCGGCGGCGATTGTGCGAGAGCAGGCCGCGGCGGCGGTGCGGGAGGACCTGGCCGCCGTCGGCCGGGAGCGGGACGCGCTGCCGGCCGATGACGCCGTCACCACCGCCCGCGCGGCGCTGCACAGCCCCCGCGCCGCGTTGCAGGTGGCCGGGCAGCGGCTCGCCGAGCGGCAGGCCGAGGAGAGCCGGGCACGGTCGGTGGCCATCGGTGCCGACGAGGCCCGGGATGCGGCGCTGGCCGGCGCGGGGCTGCCGGCCGGCACCGACCCGGCAGCGCTGGCTGC
This sequence comes from Blastococcus carthaginiensis, assembly GCF_030731085.1. Taxonomy (NCBI): domain Bacteria; kingdom Bacillati; phylum Actinomycetota; class Actinomycetes; order Geodermatophilales; family Geodermatophilaceae; genus Blastococcus; species Blastococcus carthaginiensis. The sequence continues at coordinate 54,711 of NZ_JASNFN010000031.1, forward strand.
CGCGGTCCGCGGCTACCGGGCCGCCGCCGAACGGTGGTTGCGGGCCGCGGCCGACACCGTCCGGGCGACCGGGGCGGCGGCGCTGGCGCTGCGGGCGTCGCTGAGCAGCGCCGATGACGCCGCCCAGGCCCAGGCCGCGGCCACCGCCGCGGCCGGCGCGTACGCCCAGGCGGACGAGCGGCTGAAGACCAAGACCGAGCGCTTCGGCGCCGAGTACGCCGACATCGTCGACGATCTCGCCCGCCTGCAAGGCGAGCGCACCAACCTGCTCAAGGAGCTTGAGGACTTGGCGAAGACCGAGCGGGAGCAGCTGATCGCCCAGGCGACCGCGCAGGCGACGCTGGGCGCGGTCGCTGCGGCCCGCATCGCGGCCGAAACCGCCCGCGCCGCCGCCCACGAGGCGTTCCTGGCCGCGGCCCGGCTGGGGTTGCTGGCGGTCGCCGGCCTGGCCGAGGCCGCCGGCGCCGACCTGCCCGCCGGCGGCGAGGGAGGTCAGGGTGGCGATGGGGAGCCAGCCGATGGTGGGCTGGGCCTGCGGGCGGTCCGCACCGCCGCCCGCGCGGTCCGTGACGCGGTCGGGGACCGGCTGCCGCGGTCGGCGGAGGCAGTCGAGGCGGCCGCGAACCGGGTCCATGAGCGCCGGTACGAACTCGATCCGCTACTGGCCAACGGTGGGGTGAGCGTGCGCGATGAACAGCGGGCCAGCCTGATGGTTCTGCACGCCGTCCGCGGCGGCCGGTCGCTGCCGCTGCTGGACATGATCGGCGCGCTCGGGGAGGACCGGGACACCGCCGCCGGGCTGGTCGCGGCCGAGGAGGCCGAGCTGTTCCGCCGGTTCCTGGCCGACGACACCCGCCGGGAGGTGACCTCCCGGGTTCGTGACGCCCGCACGCAGGTGACGCAGATGGCGCGGCTCATGGCTGCGCACCCGACCGGCAGCGGGCTGCGGGTGCAGCTGCGGTGGGCGCCCGATGAGACGAACGCGCCGGGCATGCAGGAGATCGTGAAGCTGATGGCCAAGGACGCGCCGCTGGAGTCGGAGAAGGAGCGCCTGGCCGACTTCTTCCGGGCGCGGGTGGCGCAGGTCCGGGCGAACGCCGAGGTCGACTACACCGCGCAGCTGGCCGAGCTGCTGGACTACCGGCAGTGGTGGAAGTTCGTCGTGGAGTTCCAGCGCGGCTCCGAAACCGGCTGGACGCCGCTGACCGGGAAGGCGCACGGTGCGTTGTCGGGTGGGGAGAAGGCCGTGTGCCTGCACCTGCCGCTGTTCGCTGCGGCGGCCAGCTACAGCGACAACGCGCCGCTGCGGTTCACCGACGGAGACGGGTCCGAGCGGCCCGGCGCGCCGCGGTTGATCCTGCTCGATGAGGTGTTCGCCGGTGTCGACGAGGACAACCGTGGGGAGCTGTTCGAGCTCATCGGTGACCTGGATCTGGACCTGGTCGCCACCAGCGAGAGCGAGCGGGGCCTGTACCCGCAGCTGGACGGGCTGAGCATCTACCAGCTGTACGCCTCCGACACCGCCGTCCTCGCAGCCCGCAGCGTGTGGGATGGCGCCGCCGAGCACAACCTCCTGGAGGACGACCTGCTGTCCGACCTCGGCGGGACCGCCGAGCAGGGTGATTTGTTCTCGTGACCGCGGACAGCCGGTCGCCTGCAGCCGACTCCCTGGAGACGCCGGAGCCCGAGGAGGTTCCGCTGTCGGTCGCCGAGGCGCTCGAGGCGGACCATGCCGCCGCGGTGCGGGCAGTGCTGGTCGCGCCGGGCTGGCGGTGGCTGACCGGCGCAGTCCGCACCGCGTGGGAGGCCGACCTGTCCCGCAGCCGCGTGCGGGTCGACCTGGCCGGGCTGACCGAGGCGCAGGTGGCGGCGATGGCAAACTTCCTGCGCTGGCCGACCCACCGGTCCGGCGTCGTCACCGTCGACCTGGGCCGGACCGACCGGCTGCTGCGCGCCAGCGGCCTGCAGGCGGGGCTGGCGGCGGCACTCATCGCCGCCGGCGGGCCGCTGCGAGATACGGCCGGTGCGCGGCGGGCGGCGCGTGATGCGAAGGCCGCGGCCGGTGTGGCGGTGTGGGCTGCTGCGGCCGAGCATCCGGCGCTGGCCCGGCATCCGGAGCTTGCGGGGTGGCTGGCCGATGAGCGGGCCGCTGGCCGGATGCCCGGCGATCCGGTGGTCCGGGGTCAGGTACTCACTGATGCGCTGACGGTGCTGGCTGCGCTGCCCGATCCCGGCACCGGCCTGGCGCGGCTGGCGCAGCGGACCTTGGGCCGGGCGCACGCGTTGGACGGTGGCCCGGTGGTGGGGGCGGTGCTGCGGGCGCTGGTGCGGCTGACCGGCCGACCGGTTCCCGAGGGCGCCGCGGCTCGGCGGGAGCTATGGGCGGCAGTCGGGGTCGCGGTGGACACGGTGTCGTCGACGGCGCTGGTGTGCGGACTGCGGGTCACCGGCGGCGGTCCGCTGCCGGTGACGTTGGCCGTCAACGCCGACGCGGGGCTCGCGGTGCGGCTGACGCTTGCGCAGGTTCAGGCGCACCTGGACGGCGGCGGTGGGCTGACGTGCCCCGGCGAGGTGTTCGTGTGCGAGAACCCGAGCGTCGTCGAGGACGCCGTCGCGCGGCTGGGCGCGGCATGCCCGCCGGTGGTGTGCGTGGAGGGCTGGCCGAGCGTGGCCACAATGCGGCTACTGACCGCGCTGATCGGCGACGGTGCGCGGCTGCGGTACCACGGGGACTTCGACTGGCAGGGGCTGCAGATCGCCGCCGAGGTGTTCGGTCTTGGCGCGACGTCATGGCGTTTCGGCGCCGGCGACTACGCCGCGGCGCTATCCGCCGCGCATCCGCAGCTGCGCCCGCTGGGCGCCGTGCCGGCGGCGCTAACGGCCGGCTGGGATACCGACCTGGTCGGGGCGATGACCTCCGCCGGCCTCGCCGTGGAAGAGGAACACGTGCTCGATCTGCTCGTCGCCGACCTGAACGGTGAGGTGGCGCGCCGAGCTGGACCTCCGGCCCGCCGCTCGTAGGCCAACGCCGCACCTGTCCGCTAATCGAACACTGAGGTGGCTCTAAAGCCGCCCGCAGAGAAGTGGGTGCTGGCGCACAGGCTTCGCGGGACACAGGCCCTAGGTCGACTGTCAGTGGTTCCGGCTCACTTGCCCATCGTTGGTCTGCATGTCCTGTTTCGGTGGTTGGGTCAGGATGGCGGCGGCGATCGTTGCGGTGTCGGCCACGCTGAGTCGGGGCGGGTCTCCGCTCCACAGTTGAAGGGCCAGGCGCCGGGCGGAGCCACTGGGTGCGGCGGCCAAGAAGGCGGCGTACTGGCCGCGACTTTCGATGTAGGCCGCGGTCCGCTCCTCCCAGTCCGTCCAGTCGGCCCGATCGCGGAGTTCGCTTGCCGCTTCGGTGTGTGCCGCGGCGACGTCTGCCCAGCTCGACCAGCTCGCTGGGATGGTCCGAGTTGCGTGGGCTCGAGAGCAGCCCTCTCCCACCGGCCTGAAGGGCGAACACACTGGCAACACGAGGAAGGCGAGGCGGATGCGGGCGCGCCGACCGCATAACGGGCAGCGGCTCGCAGACCCGCTGGGCGGGCTGACTTTGACCGTGCCGCCGTCCGCCCCCAACTGCCCCGGTGCAGGCGCGATCCACGCGACGGCCCCCTCATCGACCTTGCGCCACCGCCAGCGGTGCTCACCGCCAGGCTCGCCCAACCAAGGTCGGGTGTTCACGCCGGACCCCGCTCGATCAGTCTCACGTTGCTGGTGAACCGGGTGGTGGGGAGGCCGTCCTCCCGCACGAGCAGCAGCAGCTCCATGCCCTGGCCGATGACCGGGTCGGGCCAGCTGAGGAGGGCCAGGGGTTCACCGTCGCGGCGGAGGTGGCTGCCGTCGCGTCGCAGCCGGATGGCCGTCATCGGCCTGGCGTTGAACAGGTAGACGGCGCCGTCGGTCTCCACCCGCATGGTGCTTGCACCAGGTGGGGGTGGCGTCCGTGGCGCGAGACCGGGCAAGTGGAGGCGGATGGTGACCTGCGGGCATGCATGGTCGCCGTCGTGCACCTCTTCGTCTCTTGGCTGGGCTGGGTCGGTCATGCGTCGTCCTCGGGTAGGTCGGGGGTGTCCGACGCGGCGGTGATGGCGGCCTCCAAGAGCTCTCTGCAGGTACGGAGTCGCGACTCGAGCAAGCGTGTGCGTGCCCGGAGCTCGCCGTATGCGTCCTGGGTGTCTGCCAGCAGACCGATGAGGGCGCGGTCATCCAGTTGCAGGAAGTGCGGACCGGGCGGCAGCCCGCCGCGGACGACCCGAGGCCACTGTCGGGCAGCGAACAGCTGCCTGAGTTCGTCGAGCGCCGCCCGTCCCTCGAGGATCACTGCGGCCTGCTGGTCCGCGGACCCGGAGGTGGCGAAGGTCAGGCAGAGCTGCAGGACGTCGCACAGTTCGGCTGCCCGGCCGGTCACTGGCATCGTCCGGTCAGCGCTATCCGACGCTGCTGGGATCGGGTCTGGTGCAGTGGACAGTCGGGGTGGATCGTCAGCTGGCGTGTCTGCCAGCGTGGATGCACCGGCCGGCCGCGCCGGTAGAGGCTGACCACCTGCAGATCCCCGTAGGGGTTGGCGGTCGGGTCTGCCGCCGTTCCGTCGGCGGGGGCGGTGAGCAGCGCCATGGCGGTGCGTGCGGTCTGCAGGGCGACGTGGCCGAGGCTGTCGTGCCAGGCTCCAACGAACGTTTCTGCGGAGCACCCAGCCGGGACGAGCCGGCCGTCGGGGCGCGCCGGCGGCCACGGCACAGTGGTGCGGACAGCGCGATGCAACTGCAGGCACTCCCAGCATCCGCCGCCAGCGGCGGGCAGCGCCGTGATTGCCCCACCCCAGGCGCCGGCGGTGGCCGAGGCGATCAGCAGCGGGGTGCCGGTCTCGCGTAGGTGCGCCGCAAGGAAGCGGCTGACGGCGGAGCTGGCGCTGCAGTCGATCACCAGACTGCTGGCGATCAACCCGGGAAGTTCACTGCCCTCGTCGTCCCCCAGGTAGCGCAGCCCGGTCGTGAGGTGCAGGTGGGGATTGACGTCGATCAGGTTCAGTGCCACGGCCAACGCCTTGGGCATCCCGGCGTCTCGCATCGTCGGCAGTTGGCGGGCGCCCGTGGCCGGGTCGTGCAAATCGCCGTCCTGAAGGTGCAGACGTCCCACGCCTGCGCGAGCCAGTTCGAGAGCGACGGGGCCGCCGAGGGCGCCAACGCCGACCACGGTCACCGAGGCGTCCGCCAGGCGAGTGGTGTCACCGGGCAAGCGGGCGGTGAGCGCGCCGCGATCGATCGCGTAGCTGCGCCGCACCCGCACCGGTGGGGAGGGGCGTACGCCGTCGAACAGGGTCAGCTGCTCGCCACCCGGCTGGGCCGGCGGCGCGTCTGCGCCGACCGAGTCGGTCGGCGCGGACAGCGTTCCCCCGGTGCGGGGCCTCGGCACCCCGCGGGCGAGCAACAACCACTCCTCGCGGGGCTGCCGGTTCGAACCTTCGCCGGTGACCAGCACCGCGACGAGATCCGGGCCGCTGTCCGCGCTGCTGTCTGCAAGCAGCTCGGCCAGCCGCGAGGCCGCCAGCGCCCACAAGGAGGGCCCATCGAGGCCGCTGTCGGGAAGGTCAGGCAGGCGGACCCAGGGGATGCGGCGGGCACCACTCCCGCTGAAGGCGTCTCCCGCCCACAGCACGCGCTCGTTGAAGTCTTCGACCGTGATCAGTGCGGAGACCGGCGCGATCCTGCTGCTGCTCACCGTCACCAGTTCGGCCCAGCCCCCGGGGACGTCGGCTGCCGGCGTGCAGTTGGTCTCGACCAGGAGCCCTCCCAGCGACAGGCGCGTCACGGCCCAGGCCGGTTCGGCCCCGGCCTCCAGCGCCAGCGTCGCCGGCCCGGCGCCTGGGTCGCGGCCGGCGGCCAGCAGCCGCGGCAGCTGCGCGGTGAGCAAGTCGGCAAGCGTGCGGCCGGCCTGCCAGTCGTCGGGGTGGGCCAGCAGGCACAGCTGCCCCGTGGCCGGATTGCGGTGCCGGTCGAGTCCGGTCAGCGGCTCGGGCAGCACCACCGTGGGTGCGAACCAAGGTGCAGCAGCCGAGAAGGTGACCTCGAGCCGGAGGGTGGCCGGGTCGCCGGGCTGCCGCGAGGGGTGCGGCCAGTCCACGTGCAGCACCATCCGCGGGGGAGCGCCCGGGGCATCGTCGGACTCTGCCGGGCTGGTGGTGCTCTCCCCAGACCAGGTGGCGCCCGCCGCCGTGAGGGCGGCCTGCTCCGCCGCCCACACCTCGGGGTAGGCCAGCCACCAGGCCATGGGCGATGACGCCGTGGGCGCGCTCATCAGCCCACCGGCCGCGGGTGCTCCCCGGACGGGGCGGCGTAGACCGGCGGGACCGGAATGGTCTCGACGATCGTCTCGTCGGTGGTCGTCTCAGTCCGCGTGCTGGTCGTGGTGGTGTGCCGGGTGATGCGCCGATGACCGGTCTCCCCGGGCGGCTGCGTGGCGGACGGCGCCTGGGGTGGGACGGGCGCGTCCCCGGTGGGGCTGGGCGACGGCTCGGCGCTAGCGCCGTCGTGCTGCTCCTCCTCGCTGGCGGCGGCGGCAGCGGGCGCGGTGCCGGCACCCTCGGTCGACACCGCCGACTCCTCGCCCTCGGAGTTGGCCTGCTGGTCGTTGCTCTCGTCGGGCACTTCCGGTCCTCTCGGTTCGGCCACTGCTGCTCAGCGGCAGATCCCGATCACACCGGCGCCCTAGCGGCGACCGCGCCCAGATCGCCGGCCTTGCCCGCCCATCGCCGGGCAAACTGCCACCCGTCCGCATGAAGCGGCGAATGCCTCACCCCTCCAGCACCGGCACTGCTACCCCCGTGAACCGACCCGGTGCTAACCACATCGACCGCCGTCGCCGGCTGACCCCGCGCGACTACATCCCGCACGGCTTCGGCGTCCTGCCCGAGGCCCCGTACCGGGTCCCGGCTGCTGGCGACGCAGTGTCGGCGGCTGTCGCACGGACCCAGCACGAACTGGTGCTCACCTACATGCGCGTCCGGCATCACGGCGACAGCCTCCGCCTTGCCCGCGCCTTCGGCGTCTCGCAGACGGTGTGGAGCCGGTGCTTGGCCGGGGAGCGGTTCATGGGGGAGACCGTCATGGCCGCCTTGCTGCACGGCATCTACGGCCGGTGACCGCCCCTGCTGGTTCGACGGGTGACAGAGGAGGGCCCTGGGCCGTCGCGAGGACGGGCCCAGGGCCCTCGCGCCCTGGCGGGCGCGGCCCCTAGTGGGGCGGCGGTTCATCACCGCACTGACTGCATCGGTTCGCGTGGTCTCAGCCTTGAGCGGTAGCTGGCCAGGTCACGCCATCGAGCGAGTGGCGAGGTGGGTCGCGGCGGGCCATGCCTGTCGTCCGCGGGCGCCACCTCTGACGCAGGCAGGGTCCGACGGCCGGTTGATGCCCGGACAGTCGGCCGCCTGTTGGGTCCCCGAGGGCAGCGTCAACTTTCCGAGTCGATCGACCAGGTTTCCACCCGAGCCGCCATGTCGATGAGCGTCGGGACTGCTAACTGCCCGTGCACGGTCTCCGGGTGCTCGAAGGCGATGTCCGCTTGCACAGTCGGTTGGTGATCCTGCTGGGGGCACGGTTCCACGGCATGAGGACGTCGCCGATCTCGAGCGGGTAGCGGTGCTCGAACGCCATGACGGTCGGCCGTGACCGCACCGACGAGATCCACTCCTGCGATCCCCCCGCTCTGGGGGCATGTTGGCGAGGGCGGCCCGCATGACTGCACCTGTGTCGACGGCCACTTGTTAGCTGGCTGCTAGTCCCAGGGTGATGAGGTGCTTGTCGGTGATGTTGAGGTCATGCAGCACCCAGAGCCACTCGTCGTGGCCGCCCTGGAAGGGCTGTAGTGCGCACACCTCCGCGATGAATGCGGCGGGAGCTCCCGGCAGCCTGGTGTCAACGAAGCCTGCCCACTGTCCTGCGGTCGGACCCTGGCTCTTCCTCCAGATGGGGAACATGACGTCAGCGGGACGGGGTGGGTTCGTGCTGGCGGTCAAGGCGAGGTGGTTGAGGAAGCTCGCAAGTTGTGGATGGCGTCGCCGATGATCAGTGACAGGTCCGACGGAGGTGCATGCCTGATCCCGGCCAGCGGGAAGTAGCGCCACCGCGTGTGGATGTGGGACTGCTGCACGAGTAGGTGACATCTGATCTGTGGTGCCGCGAGGCGCCGCTGGAAGGATGTTCGCCGTGCCCAAGCCCTACCCCAAGGAGTTTCGCGACGACGTCGTGAGCGTCGCTCGCAACCGTGAGCCGGGCCAGCACCTGAAGCAGATCGCGGCTGACTTCGGGATCAGCGAGTCGTGTCTGACGAACTGGATGAAGGCTGCCGACGTCGACGAGGGCGTCAAGCCCGGGACCACCGCGGCCGAGAACGTCGACCTGCGTGAGGCCCGCAAGCGGATCCGGCTGCTGGAGCAGGAGAACGAGGTCCTGCGCCGGGCAGCGGCCTACCTGTCCCAGGCGAACCTGCCGGGAAAATGATCTACCCGCTCGTCCGTGAACTCGCCGTCGACGGGATCCCCGTGACGGTGACGTGCCGGGTTCTGAAGATCGCCCGCCAGCCCTACTACCGGTGGCTGGCCGCCCCGGTCACGACCAGCGAACTGGTCGCGGCCTACCGGGCCAACGCGCTGTTCGACGCCCACCGCGACGACCCCGAGTTCGGCTACCGGTTCCTCGTCGATGAGGCCGCTGCCAGCGGGCAGCCGATGGCCGCACGCACCGCGTGGGCGATCTGCGCGGCCAACCGCTGGTGGAGCGCGTTCGGCAAGCCGCGCCGGGGCAAGAGCGGCCGGCCCGGACCTCCCGTGCACGACGACCAAGTCCAGCGGGTGTTCACCGCGGCCGGACCCAACCAGCTGTGGTTGACCGACATCACCGAGCACCGCACGGCCGAGGGCAAGCTCTATCTGTGCGCGGTCAAGGACGTGCACTCCAACCGGATCGTCGGCTACTCCATCGACTCACGGATGAAGTCTCGGCTGGCCGTGACCGCGATCGAGAATGCCGTCGCCCGGCGGGCCGCCGACGGTGCCGAGGTCGCCGGCTGCATCGTGCATTCGGACCGCGGATCGCAGTTCCGCAGCCGGAAGTTCGTCCAGGCCCTCAACCGGCATCAGCTGTCCGGGTCAATGGGCAGGGTCGGTGCAGCCGGGGACAACGCCGCCATGGAGTCCTTCTTCGCGCTGCTGCAGAAGAACGTGCTCGACCGCCGCTCCTGGGCCAGCCGCCAGCAGTTGCGCATCGAGATCGTCACCTGGATCGAACGCACCTACCACCGCCGACGTCGGCAAGCCGGCCTCGGTCGACTGACCCCCATCGAGTACGAGACCATCATCTACACACCGGCAGCTCAGGCCGCCTGACCCAACCTGTCACCGATCCGTGCAGCAGTCCC
>NZ_JASNFN010000032.1:0-60552 GCF_030731085.1 Blastococcus carthaginiensis
AGCCGCCCGTCTCGGGCCGCCGGAGCGGAATGTCCGGTGGGCTCGAGGAGGAACAGATGCAACGACGGCTGGTCGGGATCGACCTGGGGATCGCCAGCGCGCACACGGTACGGGTGCTGGCCGAGGACGGCCGGGAGGTGTGCCGTCGCCGGTGTGAGCCAACGGTGGCCAGCCTGGCCGCGATCGAGTCCGCGGCGCTGGCCGGCACCGAGCCGGGAACCCACCTGGAGGTGGTGTTCGAGCCGACCGGGCCGGCGTGGTTGCCGGTCGCGGTCTTCTTCACCACCCGCGGCCATCTGGTGTTCCGGGTGTCCAGTGCCAAGGCCGCCGACCTGCGTCGGTTCCTGTCTCGACACGCCAAGAGCAACGGCATCGACGCCGACACCCTGGCCCGGCTGCCGCTGATCGACCCGGCCGGGCTGCAGCCGCTGGAGCTGCCCGGTGCCGAGGCCGCGGCGCTGGATCGGCGGGTTCGTGCCGCTGACCGGCTGACCCGGGCCGCCAGCGAGCACAAGGTGCGGATCAAGGACCTGGTCCGCCAGCTGATGCCGTGCTCGCCGTTGACCGGCGACCTCGGCCAGGCCGACCTGGCGGTACTCGAGCGCTGGGCCGACCCGCGGGCGCTGCTCAAGGCTGGGCCGGCCCGACTGACCGCGCTGATCGCCAAGGCATCGAAGAACCACCTCGGTGCCGACCGCGCCGAAGCGTGGCGCGCTGCTGCCGCCGCGGCCGTCGAGCTCTACGGGGACCACCCGGCGCTCGCCTTCGCTGATCTGGCCGCCGAGGTCGCCACCGAGGTCCGGCTGCTGCGCGCGATCCAGGCCGAGCTCGGCGCCCACGCCGCCAGCCGGGAGGAGGCCTACCGGTGGGCCGATCCAGGCCAGCTGGCCCGCTCGCTGCCCGGCCTGGCCGAGGTCGGCGCGCCGGTCGCGGCCGCCGGCATCGGCCGCCCCGGCCGGTTCCCCTCCGGCCCGCACTTCAAGTCCTACCTGGGGCTCGCCCCGCGGGCCTCCGAGACCGGCGACACCGACCGCAAGGGACAACCCATGTCCAAGGCCGGCTCGTCGCTGATGCGCAGCACGTTCATCCGCGCCGCCGACCACGCCCGCAAGCAGGACCCCCAGCTGGCCCGCGTCTACTACGTGCAGATGGTCGAACGCGGCGCCGAGCACCTCAAGGCTCTCTGCGTGGTCGCCGGCCACCTCGCCGAACGCTTCTGGGCGGTGATGAACCGCGGCATGCCCTACGTCGTCTGCGACACCAACGGCACCCCAGTCACCCCAGAGCAGGCCAAGGCCAACATCGCCGAACAGTGGACCGTCCCCACCGACGTCCGCGCTCGCCGGCGCAGCCGCAAGAAGGCGGGGAAGGCCCCTCAGCAAGCCCCTACGGGACATGTCAGGTCAGGCACTCGAGGTGCCGACGAACGAGGCGACCTTCCCCGCCCCTCATCGTCGAAGAGCGCCCACCGCACCGTCAAGCGCGACCCCCTCTTGACAGCCGATCCCCGATAGGGAATCAGCCGGCGGTGAAGATCCAGGCGAGCACGGCGCCGCCGACGACCACCCAGAGCAGCGGCACCCGGTTCACCCAGCGGGCCGCGGCCTCGTGGCGGGTGCCGAAGAGCACCCAGGCGGTGACCATCGTGCCCACGGCCACGAACGGGTAGCCGAACCAGGCGTAGATCAGCAGCGCCGCGAGCGTGGTGCCCGCGCTGCCCGCGGCCATGACGCCGCCGATGGCCACCATGAACCACGGGAGCAGGAAGAGCACGTAGAGCCCCTGCAGCACGCCCAGCTCGATCGCGGCGCGACGCCGCACCGCCGGGTCGGCCGACGGCAGCGGGACGGGCGGGATCCAGACGGTCACGGCGCCGGAGCGTAGCGGCGAGGACCCCCTGCGTGGCCGCGCGCAGCGGCGAGCCGCGGCTCAGATCTCGCCGGCGCGCACCCCGGCCAGCCACTGCCCCGCCTCGACGAACGCCTCGTCGGACGACTCCGGCGGCACCGCCCGGTTCTCCCGCCCGTCGGCGCGGGCGTAGGAGCCGAGGAAGCGGACGTCGTCGCACACCCGGTGCAGCGCGGCCAGCGCCTCCCCCACCCGGGAGTCCGCGACGTGCCCCTCGCAGTCCATGGAGAAGGAGTAGAACCAGTGGCGCTCCCGGGTCGGCCGGGACTCGATGCGGGTCAGGGAGATGCCGCGGACGGCGAACTCCCGCAGCAGCTCCAGCAGCGCGCCGGTGCGGTCGCCGACGATCGCGACCAGCGACGTCTTGTCGTTGCCCGTGGGCGCGGGCAGCGGGCCGGGGCGGCTCACGAGGACGAACCGGGTCACGGCGCCCGGGTGGTCGGCGACGTCGTCGACCAGCGTGTCGAGGCCGTACCGCTCGGCCGCGATCGCCGCGCAGACGGCGGCGTCCACCTCCCCCGCGGCCACCGCCGCGGCGGCCGCGGCCGTCGAGGCGGAGGGCAGCGGGCTGAGCCCCGGCAGCAGCTCGGCCAGCCGCCCGCTCGTCTGGGCGAGGGCGTGCGGGTGGCTGGCCACCGACCGGACGGCGGCCGGCGCCGTGCCGGGGCGGACGGCGAGCACGAAGGCCACGTCCAGGTAGACCTCGCGGGTGATCACCAGCGGATCGCCGTCGGCCAGCCCGTCCATGGTGGCCGGCACCGAGCCCTCGACGGAGTTCTCCAGCGGCACGAGGGCGGCGTCGGCGTCCCCCGAACGGACGGCGGCCAGCGCCGCGGCGACACTCGGCTGGGGGTCCCGCCGTCCCCCGGCAGTGGCGATCGCCCTGCTCAGGGCCGCTTCGGCGAAGGTACCCTCGGGCCCCAGGTAGGCGAACCGCGGCGACGACGGACTGGGTGGCATCCCGGGCATCCGACGAGGGTAGTGCGCACGGGACGACGCGGTCGCCCGGCCCGGGTAGGGGTGCCGGCGACCGGCACCACCGGCCCTCCGGGGCCCCACCGCGGAGGGAGGGATGCGTGACCCCCGGACCGTCACACGTCGCCCCCGGCGACCTGCAGAGCGCCCTGTGGCGGCTGCTCGACGCCAGCGACCGTGAGGACCACGCCCCCTTCCTGGCCCTCGTCGACCAGGCGGCCGGCACCTTCCCCGACGCCGGCCGGCCGTCCTGGCAGGCCTGGCGGCACGCGTTCGGCGCCCGACGCGCCCTGGTCGACGGCGACGTCGCCGCCGCGGCGGCCGCGATCGCGGCGGCCCGCGAGCAGCTCGACGCCTGCCCGACGTCGGCCGGGACGGCGCTGCTCCTGGCCTACCTGGCGCACGTCGAGACGACCGCCGACCACCTCGACTCCGCGATGCTGCTCGCCGTCGACGCCAGCCTGCTCACCGACGGGCCGTCGGTGCCGCCCTCGCGCGCGCTGCTGCAGGCGCACCGCTGGCTGTCGATGACGCTCTCGGGCCTCGACCTGGAGGAGCTCGCCGTCCACCACGCGGTCCGCGGGCACCAGGTGGCCGCGGCGCTGCCCGACGTCGGTGACCGCGGGTCGCTGCTGCTCCTGGCCGCCCGCCAGCACGTCGAGCTCGCCCAGACGATGCGCCGCCGCGGGGAGGCCGAGCGCGCCGCCGAGCTGGCCGGTGAGGCGATCACCTGCGCCACCGGGGCGCGCGCGCTGGACTGGTCGCCCGAGCAGGCCGACGCCGACCTGCTCGACGTCGTGCAGGCCTGGGCGCTCATGTGCAGCGGTGACCCGGACGCCGCCGTCGGCCCGCTGCGGCGGGTGCGTCGGGCGCTGCAGCGGGACGGCGGGCTCTGGCTGCGCGGGTACACCGACCTCGCGCTGGCCCGGGTGCTGTCGGCGCTGTCCGCCCGCGACGGCCGCGCCGCCACCGGCGAGGAGGCCATCGACCTGCTGGTCGACGCGTCGGGGGCGTTCGCCGCCGCCGGTGACCGCCGCCGCTACCGGCAGAGCCTGCTGGAGCTGGGGCAGGGCAACGCCGACCTGGGCCGGCCCGCCGAGGCGCTGCACTGGCTGGAGGCCTACCGCGCCGACACCGGCCGGGCGCACGCCCGCAGCCGTGAGCTGTGGGCGGAGATGTTCGTCCGCCGCAGCCGGCTGCGCGAGGCCGAGCGGCAGGAGGCGGTGCTGCGCCGGCACGCGCTGGAGGACCCGCTGACCGGGCTGGGCAACCGGCGCAGCGCCGAGCGCCGGCTGGGTGCGATCCGGCTGGGCGAGGAGCCGCTGTCGCTGGCCGTCGTCGACGTCGACCGGTTCAAGGAGGTCAACGACGACACCTCGCACACCCACGGCGACGCCGTGCTGCGCCGGGTCGCCGACCTGCTGCGCGAGCACAGCCGCACCGGCGACGAGGTCTACCGCTGGGCCGGTGACGAGTTCCTCGTGGTGCTGCCCACGGCCACCGAGGGGCAGGCGGTGGTGGTCATGGAGCGGCTGCGGTCGGCCGTCGCCGAGGCCGACTGGGGGGACCTGCAGCTCTCGGCGCCGGTGACGGTCAGCATCGGCGTGGCGACGGCGCCGGCGGCGACCGAGGGCCGGCCGAGCCCGGTCGCCGGCTGGCGTTCGCTGTTCGACACCGCCGACCTGCACCTCTTCTCCGCCAAGCGCCTGGGCCGCAACCGGGTGCGCGCGCACGGGCCCACCGATGCGCCGGCCGACCGCGGGGCGGGCGCGTGACCACCCTGCACGCGTGGGGCGGGAGGGACGCGGCGGACGGCGGACGGCGCGTTTCCCGTGACGTCCTCGACACTGTCGGTGACGACATGCACAGTGCGCTCGTGCCACCGGGAGCCCTGCACCACCGGGTGACCGCCGCCCTCAGCAACTGGCAGCTCGACGACGCCGAGCAGCTGCTCGCCGGGGTCGAGCGGGACCCGTCGCCCTACGTCGCCGCCACCCCGGCCGCCGACGCGCCCGAGGGCACCCCCGTGTCGCTGGGCCGCGCCTGGGCCGACACCCTGCGCGCCGAGCTGCTGGTGCGCCGGCTGCGCGTCGCCGGGTTCACGCTCGTCGGCGACCCCGTCTCCCCCGCCGAGCCGGCCCTCGACCTGCACGCCGGTGTCGCCGGGCTGATCGACGGCGCCACCGAGGGCTCCCCCGACGGCCCGGACGCCGACCCGCGCTCGGAGCAGGCCTCCCGTGCGGCGCTGGCCATCGCGCTGGTGCGCTCGGCGAAGGCCGCGTTCGACGCCTCCGACGACGCCCTGCAGCGGGCCGCCGGCCTGGCCCGGCACGCCCGCATCGAGCTGCTCTCGCGGCGCATCGACGCCGCGATGGACGAGGCCGTGGAGGCCGCGAGCCTGCTCGACCCGGGGCTGACCCCGAGCCCGCTGCTGGTCGACACCCTCGGCACGCTGGCCGGGGTGCTCGCCGACCTGGAGCTGATGCCGCTGGCGCTGGACTACCAGCGGCGCGCGCTGGAGGCCGCGCAGGCGGTCGCCACCGACGCCGCTGCGGAGAGCGACCCCGACGTGCTCGTCGCCGTGGCCGCCACCCGGCTCGGGGAGCTGTGCGCCGAGCTCGGCGAGGGCCTGCTCGACGACGGCGCCCCCGAGTCCGCCGCGCCCTACTTCGCCGAGGCGCGCGCGCTGGCCGAGCAGGCGCTGGTGCAGCTGCCGCCGGAGTCGTCCGGCGTCGTGCCGGCCCAGATCGTGCACGGGTGGGCCCTGGTCGGCATGGGCGAGCAGGCGGCGGCGGTCGGGCCGCTGCGCGCCGCCGTCCGGCTGTCGACCGCCACCGCCGACCGCGACCGCCTGGCCTCGGCCCAGCTGGCCCTGGGCCGGGCGCTGCGCCGGCAGGGCGACGGGCGGACCGCCGACGAGCACCTGGTCGCCGCGCTCACCCTGGCCACCGACCACGGCCTGCCCCGGGTGCGTCGCGCCGCGCTGCGCGAGCTGTGCACCCTGCACGCCGACCTCGACGACGCCGGCCGCGCGCTCCCCTACCTGCAGGCCTACCTCGCCGACGAGCTGGACCGCGTCGACGAGCGGCGCACCCGCTGGGTGGAGCTGTTCGGCCGGCGCAAGAGTCTGCTGGAGACCGAGCGCGCCGCCGGGCAGCTGCGCCGGCAGGCCTACGAGGACCCGCTCACCCACCTGCCCAACCGGCGCTACGCCGAGGCTCGCCTCGACGGGCTGCTGGCCGCCGGCGACGTGCCGGCGCTGGCCGTGGTCGACGTCGACAACTTCAAGACGATCAACGACACCGCCGGGCACCCCGCCGGGGACGCCGTGCTGCGCACCATCGGCGAACTGCTGGTCGCCGGCGTGCGCGACACCGACGAGGTGTGCCGCTGGGCCGGCGACGAGTTCGTCATCCTGCTGCCCGAGACCACCGCGGAGCAGGCCGAGCGGGCGCTGGAGCGCATCCGAGCCTCGGTCGCCCGCTACCCGTGGGTGGACCTCGGCCTCGACGTCCCGGTGACCATCAGCGCCGGCATCGCCTCGGCCACCCGGGGCGACGACCCGAAGACCCTGTTCGCCGCGGCCGACGGGGTGCTCTACGACGCCAAGCGCAGCGGCCGCGACCGCGTGGTGCGGCTCTCCGCGCTCACCCAGACCCGGGCCGCCGACGGCGCCGCCCCGGCACCCGCCCCCGAGACCCCCGCCCCCGAGACCCCTGCACCGGAGGCCCCGGCCGACGACGCCGTCCGCGCCGCCGCCGCCGTCCGCGAGGAGGCCGCCGGCTTCGCCGCGCTGCTGGGCGACCCCCACCCCCCGCTGGGCCGCGCCCGTCCCGGCGAGCCGCTGCTCGCGTCCGACGCGACCGCGCGCCGCCCCGCCGGGGAGGTCGGCCCGGCGGTGGTCCGGGCCGCGGGCCGCAGCACCGCGCAGGTGCTCGCCCTGGTCGGCCAGGCCCGTCGCGACACCCCCGACCGCGCGGTGCTCGTCGTCCGCGCGTCCCCCGAGACGCTGGTGGCGCTGGCCACCGAGCACGGCTCCGGCACCACGGTGGACGGCGCCGCGATGGCCGCCGCCGTCGGTCCGCTGCCCGGGCCGGCCGGCCGCACCACCGTGCTGCGCGCCGACGGTGCCGACGCCGTCGTCGCCGCCGAGGCCGCCTTCGTGGCGCGGGTCGCGGGCACGGAGGTCGTCCTGGTCGACGACGGCCCGTTCCCGGAGGACACCGACTGCCTGGTGGTCGTCGCGGGCGCCGACGCCGCGCAGGCATCCGGGATCGCCGCGCGCACCGACATGCCGGTGGTCGCGGTGCCGACGTCGGCCGCGCACCCCGGCGGGCTGGGTGGCCTGGGGGCGCTGGTGTCGATGCTGCACCCGGCCGGCTCCGGCGTCGTCGTCACCGCGGTCGACGACGGCTGCTCCGCCGGCATCTTCGCCGCCCGCGTCGCCCGGAGGAGCGCACGGACGTCGCCATGACCACCGGGTGGCTGGATCTGGCGGCCGGGGCGTCGGGCGACATGCTGCTGGGCGCCCTGGTCGACGCCGGGGTGCCGCTGGACGTGCCGGCGAGGGCGGTGGCCGCGCTGCCGGTCGAGCCGGTGCGGCTCACCACCGAGCAGGTGACCCGCCACGGCCTCGGTGCCACCCGCGTGCACGTGCACGCCCCGCCGTCGGACGTCCTGCGCACCTGGGCCGACGTCCGCGCGCTGCTGCACTCCTCGGCGCTGCCGCCACGGGTGCGCGACGGCGCGCTCGCCGTGTTCGAACGGCTGGCCGTCGCGGAGGGCCGGGTGCACCGCGTCGAGCCGGCGGAGGTGCACTTCCACGAGGTCGGCGCGCTGGACGCCCTGGCCGACGTCGTCGGCGTGGTCGCCTGCCTGGAGCACCTGGCGCTGTCCCGGTTGACCGCCTCTCCCGTCGCGCTGGGCAGCGGCTCGGCCCGCGGTGCGCACGGCGTCGTCCCGATCCCGGGCCCGGCGGTGCTGGAACTGCTGACCGGGGTCCCGGTGCACGCCGGCGCGGTACCCGCGGAGATGTGCACGCCCACCGGCGCCGCCCTGCTCGCCGCCCGGGTGGACGAGTGGACGACGCTGCCCGCCCTCCGCGTCCAGCGGGTGGGCGTGGGCGCCGGCGGCCGCGACCCGGCGGAGCTGCCCAACGTCGTCCGGCTGGTGCTGGGCGACGCCGCCGAGCCCGCGCCGGCCCGCCCGGTCGTGCTGGAGGCCAACGTCGACGACCTCGACCCGCGGCTGTGGCCGGGCGTCCTCGACGGCCTCCTCGCCGCGGGTGCGTCCGACGCCTGGCTCACCCCGATCCTGATGAAGAAGGGCCGCCCGGCGCACACCCTCTCGGTGCTCTGCCGGCCCGAGGTGGTGCCCGCCGTGCAGGCCGCCGTCTTCGCGACGACGTCGACCATCGGGTTGCGGGTGGTCGAGATCGGGAAGGTCGCCCTGGAGCGGGCGCACGCCACGGTGGAGGTGCTCGGCGCCCCGGTCGGCGTGAAGCTCGCCGTCGCCGTCGGGCGGGTGGTGAACGTGAGCGTCGAGTACGAGGACGTCGCCGCCCTGGCCCGCGACCGGGACCTGCCGGTCAAGGAGGTGCTGCGCGCGGCCACGGCCGCCGCGGAGGCGGCCCACCCGGTGGGGCCGCGGGCCGAGATCCCACCGCTCTGGGGCTGACGCCCACCGACAGGGCCGGCCACGGCACCAGGCCACCTGCGCGATTGGCCTGCAGACGGCCGGCCGCGTCCGGGTGAGGATCACCCGGTGATCGACCGCTTCCTGCTCGCCGGCGCCCCTGCCACCGTCGGCGGCACCGCGCGGCGGCTGCTCCAGCTCTATGCGGGGCTGGCGCTGTACGGCGCCTCGATGGCGCTGCTGGTCCGCTCCGCGCTCGGCGTGATGCCCTGGGACGTGCTCCACCAGGGGCTGGCGGGCCGGCTCGGGTGGTCGCTGGGCACGGTCACCATCGCGGTGGGGGCGCTGGTGCTGCTGGCGTGGATCCCGCTGCGGCAACGCCCCGGGCTGGGCACGGTCAGCAACGTCGTCGTCATCGGCCTCGCCGTGGATGCCACGCTCGCCATCCTGCCCGCACCGACGGCGCCGGCGGCACGGGCGGGGTTCCTGGTCGCCGGCGTCCTGCTCAACGCCGTCGCCACGGCCGCCTACATCGGCGTCCACCTCGGCCCCGGGCCGCGCGACGGCCTGATGACCGGCCTGGTGCTGCGCACCGGGCGGTCGGTGCGGCTGGTGCGGACCTCGGTGGAGATCGGCGTCGTCGCGACGGGATGGCTGCTCGGTGGCACCCTGGGCGTCGGCACCGTGGTCTACGCGCTGGCCATCGGCCCGCTGGTGCAGGTGCTGCTGCCGCGGCTGTCGCTGCCGCTGGCCGGATCAGCACCGGCGACGCAGCCCGACGGCCACGGCGGGGACGACGGCGAGCACGAGCAGCGCGACCGCCCCGCTGCCGCCGCAGGCCCATGCCGCGAAGACCAGCAGTGACGACAGCTCCACCCCGACCCCGGCCACCGAGGTGATCGTGGCGCGGTACGGGCCGCTGATCCGCCGCTGCAGCTCGGCCTCCGCGGCCACCAGCACCGCCAGGTACACGCCGTAGGCCACCCCGAGCGCGGCGACCACCAGCAGGCCGGCGGTCGCCGCGGCGAGCAGCAGCCCCGCGCCCGCGGCCACGAGCAGCGCACCCAGGAGCCGGCCCGGGGGCCGCACCAGCCGGCCGCCCAGCGCGGCGCCGGCGGCCCCGGCGAGCGAGACGACCAGCACCGCGGTGGGCACCGCGAGAGCGGGCACACCGCGCTCGGCCACCAGCACCGGGAAGTACTCCTCCATCCCGTCCAGCCCGCCGACCAGCGCGACGGCCACGACGGCGGCCAGCAGCGCGGGACGGCGCAGCGCGGCGCCCGGGCCCGGGGACGGGTCGTCGTCGTCCCCACCGTCGACCGTGGCCCCGGGGAACCGCAGCGCCAGCCCGGCGGCGGCCAGGCAGAGGGCGGCGCTGACCCACCCCACCAGCGCGAAGCCGCCGAGGGCGTGGAGCGCGGTCGCCGCGAGCGCCGTCGGCACCTGCACGAGCAGTTCGGCGGCGGTCATGGCGGCGTTCACCCGGGCGAAGCAGCCCGCCGCCCCGACCTCGGCCAGGCCGTCGTGCACGACGGCCTCCGCGGTGCCCGACGTGCCGGCGCCGGCCAGGCCCCACAGCACGAAGCCGAGCGCGAAGGCGCCGGTCGAGGGGGCCACGGTCCAAACGACGAAGGCCGCGGCCTGCAGCACCCCGGCGAGGAACAGCACCCCCCGGCGCGACCACCGGTCGGCGAGCAGCCCCGCCGGCACCTCCGCCACCAGACCGGTGACCGACCAGAGGCCGAACAGCAGCGACAGCTCGCCGGCGGACACCCCGGCGTCGAGGAACAGCAGGGCGTACAGCGGGTACAGCGGCACCCACTCGGAGAGCGCGGCCCAGCCGATGGCCAGCCGGGCGAGCGGCCTGGCCGCCGGGGGCAGCGGGGGCGGTGCGGATCAATGTCGGCGCATGACCGGGACGGTAGACCGGACGCGGCGCCCGCGCACCGTGGTTCCACGGGAAACCAGCGGCCCGCGGGTGACCCGTGCGGGGGAAGTGACACGCCGGGGCTCAACCGCCGAACCTGGCGCGCCGTTGCGAAACTGGACGGGCCGGATGCGCCGGTTCCGCCCGCGGAGGGACACGAGATGACGAGCACGGCCGGGCACGCGCCGGTGCCCGCGCATCCGAATGCCTACGAGCCGGAGCCCGAGCTGCCCGTCATGGACGCCGACCCCGCGCTCCAGGGCCTGGTGCGGGTGGCCGCCGCGGTCACCGGGACGCCCTACGCCTCGGTGATCACCATGGACACCGCCGTCATGCACGTCATGGCGGCGCACGGCTTCCGCGGCGTCCCGTGGCCGCGCGAGGGCTCCATGGTTGCGACCGTGCTCGAGCGCGGACCGGGGGTACAGACCTGCGACGACCTGGCGCTCGAGCCGGCGTTCGCCGGCAGCCCGTGGCTGGACGGGCGCCGCGCACGGATGCGCTCCTTCGGCACCGTCCCGGTGGTCGTCGACGGCCGCACGGTGGCGGCGGTCTGCGTGTTCGACGTGGTGCCGCACGCCTTCACAGGCACCGAGCGCGAGCGGCTGGCCGACGTCGCGACCGCCGTCGCCTCGCTCGTCCGGGCCGGGCAGCAGGCCCGCCAGCTCGCCGACCTGGCCGCGGCAAGCCAGCTCGCCCGCGCCGAGACCGCACGCGCCCACCAGGAGCTGGCCCGGTCCACCGCCTTCACGCACGCGCTGCTCGAGGTGCTTCCCGTCGGCGTGGTGGGCGGCGACGCCGAGGGCCGCGTCGTGCTCTTCAACGCCGCCAGTCGCCGCTGGCACGGCGTGGACGCCGACCCGGGCGTGGACCCGGAGGACGTCCCGGGCGCCTTCCGGCTCACCGACGCCGACGGGGCACCGCTCCCGGCGGAGCAGGTACCGCTCCGCCGGGTCTACGCCGAGGGCCGGGTCGACGACGTCGAGACGGGCATCGCGGTGCCCGGCGAGCCGTTCCGCCACGTCTCCAATTCGGGCGTGCAGGTGCACGACGCCGACGGTGCTCTGCTCGGCGCGGTGATCACTCTCTCCGACGTCACCGAGCAGCGGGCTCTCGAGGCCGCGCTGCGGGACGCCGCGCTGCACGACCCCCTCACCGGCCTGCCCAACCGCAACCTCCTCCTCGACCGGCTCGACCAGACCCTCGCCGCCGCCGAGCGGGCCCGCCGGCCGATGGCGGTGCTCTACTGCGACCTCGACGGGTTCAAACCGGTCAACGACACCGCCGGGCACGCCGCCGGCGACGAGGTGCTCGTGGAGGCAGCCCGCCGGCTGACCGCCGCGATCCGCCCCGGCGACACGGTCGCGCGGATCGGCGGCGACGAGTTCGTCGTCCTCTGCCCGGAGGCCGGCTCCGAGCGGGCCGCCCAGGTCATCGCCGACCGGATCACCGCCGCCTTCGACGCGCCGCTGCGCCGCGCCAACGGCGACGAGCACGCCGTCGGCATCAGCATCGGGGTGGCGCTGTGCGGGCCCGGGGAGACGCCCGACTCCGCGCTGGCGGCCTCCGACGCCGCCATGTACCGGGTGAAGGCCGCCCGCCGGGGCGCCCGCGTCCCGGCGCCCCGGACCGTCGCCGACCCCGGCGTCCCCGCTCCCTGACCCGGCCGCCCGACCGGCGACCGCTACCGTGGACCGCCGAGAAGGTCGCCTGCCCGAGCCCCGCCCGGCAGTGCCGTGCGAGGAGGGTCCACCGTGGTCTGGTCGGTCGTGCTGGCCGCGTTCGTCCTGGTGCTGCCCGTCGAGCTGCCCGACAAGACGCTGTTCGCCAGCCTGGTGCTGGCCACCCGCTTCCCGCCGCTGCCGGTGTTCGTCGGCGTCGGCACCGCCTTCGGCCTGCAGGTCGCGATCGCGGTCACCGCGGGCTCGCTGCTGTCGCTGCTGCCCCAGGCGCTGGTCACCGGCGTCGTCGCGCTGCTGTTCCTCGTGGGCGCGGTCATCCTCTGGCGCAGCGCAACGGCGGGCGCGGAGGACACCGGCGAGGCCGCCGACGCCCGCGAGCAGACGTCGTTCCTGCGGGCGGCGGCCATCTCCTTCGGCGTGCTGTTCGCCGCCGAGTGGGGCGACCTCTCCCAGCTCGCCACCGCCGGCCTGGCCGCCCGCTACGACGCGCCGGTGTCGGTCTTCGTCGGCTCCTGGGCCGCCCTGCTCGTCGTTTCCGGCCTCGCGGTGTTCCTGGGCAAGAAGCTGGCAGACCGGCTGCCGATCGCGCTCATCCGCCGGGTCGCCGCCGGCCTGTTCCTCCTCTTCGCCGTCGTGGCGCTCGTGGAGACGGTCCGCGCCCTCGCCTGAGCTGGGCGTTCAGTCCAGGCCGGAGATCCAGTCGGCCACCGCGCGGCCGATCTCGTGCGGTGAGTCCTCCGGGACGAAGTGGCTGCCGGCCACGGTGACCTCGGTGAGCGCCGGCCAGCTGCGCACGAGGTCCCGCTGCCGGCCGACCAGGATCGAGCCCGGGTCGGCGTCGATGAAGAGCTTGGGGACGTCGCTGCCGGCCAGCCACGCCCCGTAGCGCTCCACCACCTCGACGACCGCCGCGGGCTCGCCCTCGATCGGCAGCTGGCGGGGCCACTCGAGCGTCGGCCAGCGGTCCTCGCGCCGGGCGAACGGGGCGCGGTAGCGGTCGTGCGCCCCGGGGGTGAGCCCGCGGGCCACCGACGCCGGCAGGATCCGCTCGACGAAGACGTTCTTGTCCAGCACCGCCGCCTCCCCGTCCGAGCCGCGCATCAGCTGGAAGATGTTGCGGGCGTCGGCCGGCCAGTCGTCCCAGGTGACCGGCGCGACGATCGCCTCGGTGAACGCGATGCCCCGGACCCGGTCCTGATGGCGTTCGGCCCAGTCGAAGCCCAGGCCCGAGCCCCAGTCGTGCAGGACCAGCGTGACGCGGTCGCCGACGAAGGTGCGGTCGAGGAACTCCTCCAGGTAGCCGGCGTGCGTGGCGAAGGAGTAGGTGCCGGGACCGGCGTCGGGCAGCTTGTCCGACTCCCCCATGCCGATGAGGTCGGGGACGATGCAGCGGCCGAGGTGCTGCACGTGCGGGACCACGTTGCGCCAGAGGTAGGACGACGTCGGGTTGCCGTGCAGGAAGACGATCGACTCCCCCGTGCCGACGTCGACGTACGCCATCTCGGCGTCCTTGACGGTGATCCTCGTGCGGGGGAACGGGTCCTCGGGCGAGACGTCGTCGGCCATGTCCCGATCCTCACACCGCCCGGGGATTCCCGCCGGTCGCCGTCCTCAGGCCGGCCGCGCGACGAGCACCCGGAAGAGGTTGCGCAGCCGGTAGCCGCCGTCGGCCGTGCGGTAGGGCGCCAGGTGCTCGAGCACAGTGTCCCGCAGGGCCTCGGGCTCGGCCCGCCGTACCGCCGAGCGGGCGACCGGCGTGGCCATGAGCGGCCCGAGCAGCTCGTCGGCGTCGGCGTAGTCGAAAGGCACGACCACCTCGTCGAGCCGCTCGACCACCAGCCCCGCCCGCTCCGCCATCGCCCGCAGCCGGGCGGGCTCGCTGACCGCGGGCGCCCGGCCGGGCCGGCGCGGGGCCAGCGCCTCCTGCAGCACGCGCAGGTCGCACTCCCGGTCCCGGCCCCACACCGTCGCGGCGACGACCCCACCGGCCCGACCGGCCCGGTGCAGCACCGCGACCGGGTCGGCGACGTGCATCAGCACCTGGACGGCGGCGACGACGTCGAACCGCCCGGGCGGCGGGTCCTGCGCGTGCCGCACGAGGAAGGTCCCGCCGGGCACGGCTGCGGCCGCCTGCGCGACGGCGTCCGGATCGGTGTCGACGCCGGTCACCCGGGCGCCGCGGTCGGTCGCACGCCGGGCGAGACCGCCCGCGCCGCAGCCCAGGTCGAGCAGGCGGGTGCCGGTGGTCACCGCGGTGGCGTCGAGCACGGCCTCGTGCAGCGTCGCGCCCCAGCCGTCCGCTCCCCCGCTCACCGGGTCGACCCTAGGCGGTGCGGAAACGCTGCTTGACCCTGACGCGACGTCAGGCCGCACGCTCGTCGTCGTCAGAGGAGGAGGGACCCGATGAACGTGGGCGAGGTCGCCGCGATGGCCGGCGTCACGGTGCGCACGCTGCACCACTACGACCGGATCGGCCTGCTCTCGCCGTCCGGGCGGACGGCGGCCGGCTACCGGCAGTACGCACCGGCCGACCTGGACCGGCTGCACCAGGTGCTGCTCTACCGCGAGCTCGGGTTCCCCCTCGAGGAGGTCGCGACCCTGCTGGACGACCCGTCCGCCGACCCCGCGGCGCACCTGCGCCGCCAGCACCGGCTGCTGCGGGACCGGCTGGAGCGGACGCAGGCGATGGTCGCGGCCGTCGAGAAGGAGATGGAGGCGAGAGCCATGGGAATCGCTCTGACCCCGGAGGAGAGGTTCGAGGTGTTCGGCGAGCACGACCCGGAGCAGTACGAGGCCGAGGTCCAGGAGCGCTGGGGCGAGACGGACGCCTACGCGGAGTCGAAGCGCAGGACCGCGGCGTACTCGAAGGAGGACTGGCTGCGGGTCAAGGCCGAGGGCGACGACGTGGAGCGCCGGTTCGCCGAGGCGCTGGCCGCCGGCGCCGCGGCCGGCTCGGAGCGGGCGATGGACCTCGCGGAGGAGCACCGGCAGCAGATCAGCCGGAACTTCTACGACTGCCCGCCCGAGATGCACGCCGGCCTGGGCCGGATGTACGTCGACGACGAGCGGTTCACCGCCCACTACGAGCAGCGTGCACCCGGTCTGGCGCGGTACGTGAGCGCCGCCGTCCAGGCCAACGCCGCCCGCCAGGGCTGAGCGTGGGCGCCGGCGCCCGGTTCCACCGCCTGGAACGGGGCGCCAGCGCACACGCTCAGGCCTCCACCGCGGGTCAGCCGCGGGTGACCAGCCCCTCGGACACCAGCCAGTCCAGCGCCACGTCGGCGGGCTGCTCCCCGCCGACGTCGACCCGGCTGTTGAGCTCGATCATCACCTCGTCGGTGAGCCGGGGCGTGATCTGCGCGAAGACGTCGGCGATCTCCGGGTTCTCCTCGAGGACCTCGGTCAGCACCACCGGGGCCGCGTTGTAGGCCGGGAAGTACCCGAGGTCGTCCTCGAGCACCGTCAGGTCCAGGGACTCGATCCGGCCGTCGGTGGTGAAGACCTCCCCGAAGTTGCACGCCCCGTCGTCGGTCGCGGTGTACACCGCGCCGGTGTCCAGCACGCTGACATTGTCCCGGGGCACGCCCTGCGGGTCGCCGAGCGGGATGCCGTAGGCCTCGAGCATCGGCTCGAACCCGTCGCCGCGGGTGGCGAACTCCGACTCGACGCAGAACGTCCGCTCCTCCACCGGCAGTTCGGCGATGTCCGAGAGGCTGTCGATCCCGCCCAGCTCCGGCACCGCCTCGCTGCGGACCGCGAAGGCGTACGTGTTGTTCAGCGGCGCCGGAGGCAGCCAGGTGAGCCCGTTGGCCGCGTCGGCCTCCCGCACCGCCTCGTACTGCTCCTGCTGGTCGGGGATGCCCTCGGCCATCCCCAGGTAGTTGAGCCACCCGGTGCCGGTGTACTCCCACTGCACCTCGACCTCGCCGTCGAGCATCGCGGCCCGGGCCGGCGCCGCACCGGGGATGCCGCTGCGGTCGACGACCTCGAAACCCGCGACCTGCAGCGCGATCGCGGCGATCTTGCCGAGGATCAGCGCCTCGGTGAAGTTCTTGGTGCCGACGGTGAGCTCCGCGCCCGGGTCGGCGACGGGCTCGATCGCGCCGGGCTGCGCCTCGGGGGTGAAGGTGTTGGCGCTCTCCAGCCCGCAGCCGGCCAGCAGCGCGATGGACGCGAGGACCGCCGCAGCGGCGCGGTGGACGCGCATCACAGCCCCTTCGGCCGGGCGACGTGCTCGACGACCCGCCCCAGCCAGTCCACGGCCAGCGCGAGGAGCGCCACGAGCACCGCCCCGCTGATCAGCAGCGAGTCCAGCGACAGGGTGATCCCGGTGTTGATGAGCACGCCCAGCCCGCCGCCGTCGATGAAGGTGGCCAGCGTCGCGGTGCCGACGAGCAGGACGAGGGCCGTGCGCACGCCGGCGAGCAGCACGGGCACGGCCAGCGGGAGCTCCACCCGCAGCAGCACCGCCAGCGCGCTCATCCCCATGCCGCGGCCGGCCTCGACCAGGCGGGCGTCGACACCCTCGATGCCGACCATGGTGTTGCGCAGCACGGGCAGCGCCGCGTAGACGACGAGCGCGACGACCGTCGTCCCGAAACCGAAGCCCAGCCAGGTCGCCAGCAGGACGAACAGCCCGATCGCCGGCGCGGCCTGCCCGGTGTTGGCGATGCCGATGACCAGCGGGCTGTACCGGCGCAGCGGGCGGCGGGTCAGCGCGATCCCGAGCGGGATCGCGATCAGCAGCACGATCACCGCGGCGACGACGGTCAGGTACAGGTGCTCGCGGATGCTGGTGCCGAGGACGGTCCAGCCGAGCTGCCGGTCCTCGGTGTCGCTGAGGTCGGCGGTGAGCCGCCAGACGAGGAACGCGGCGACGCCGAGGACCACGAGCACCGGCTGCAGCAGCAGGGCGCGCCAGCCGGCGTCCCCCGACGCGGACCGGTCGGCCCGCCGGGCGGTCTCCTCCGGAGGGGTCCCCCCGGGCGCACCGTCCGCGGGCAGTTCGGTGGCGACGGTCATCCGGCGGCCTCCGTGCGGCTGCGCTGGATGGCGGCCATCACCGTCTCCACCGCCATCACCCCGGCCAGGCCGTCCCGCCGGCCGGTGACCACGACGCCGCCCTGACTCGCCGCGAGCATGGTGTCCAGCGCGTCGTTGAGGGTGGACCGGAGCCCGACGACGGGGAGCCGCTCGTCCACCGTGTGCGGCACCGTCGTCGTCCGGGCGAGCTCCGCCACCGTCGGCCAGCTGATCGGCCGGCCCCGGTCGTCGAGCACCACGACGAAGCCGTCACCGGCAGCCTGCGCCGCGGCCACCGCCTCCGCCGACGACGAGCCCGCGGCCGCCGTCGTCACCTGCACGAGGTCGACGTCGGCGACCCGGGTGAGGGTGAGCTGCTTGAGCGTGGCGCCCGCACCGACGAAGTCGGCGACGTACTCCTCGGCCGGCTCGGCCAGGATCCGCTCGGGTGTGTCGTACTGCACCACCCGCGCGCCGACGTCGAAGACGACGATCTTGTCGCCGAGCTTGACCGCCTCGTCGAAGTCGTGGGTGACGAAGACGATCGTCTTCCCCAGCTCCTCCTGGATCCGCAGCAGCTCGTCCTGCAGCCGCTGACGGGTGATCGGGTCGACGGCACCGAACGGCTCGTCCATCAGGAGCACCGGCGGGTCCGCGGCCAGGGCGCGGGCCACGCCGACGCGCTGCTGCTGCCCACCGGAGAGCTCCCGCGGGTACCGGTCGCGGTAGACCGCCGGGTCCAGCCCCACCAGGTCCAGCAGTTCGTCGATCCGCGCGGCGGTGCGCGCCTTGTCCCACTTCAGCATCCGGGGGACCATCCCGACGTTCGTCCCGACCGTCATGTGCGGGAACAGCCCGCCCGCCTGGATCACGTAGCCGATCCGCCGGCGCAACTGGTCGGCGTCCTGGTCGGTGACGTCCTCGTCGCCCAGGTGGATCCGCCCGCCGGTCGGTTCGATGAGCCGGTTGAGCATCTTCAGCAGGGTGGTCTTCCCGCACCCGGACGGGCCGACGAACATCACCGTCTCGCCCGCGGCGATCTCCAGGGTGACGTCGTCGACGGCCGGCTGCTCCTGCCCGGGATACCGCTTGGTGACGCCGTCCAGGCGGATCGCCACCCCGCTGATGTGCCGGCCCTCGGCGGCCACCGTTCCGGCCGACGGTGCGGAAGCTGTCTCAGACACGGATCCCCCTGGGGGTGGTGAGCCGACCCGCCAGCACGAGCAGCAGGTCGAGGACGAGGGCCAGCAGGACGATCGCGATGGTCCCGGTGAGCGCGGAGTTGAGGGCGTTGGCGCCGCCCAGCCGGGACAGCCCGGAGAAGATGAAACCGCCGAGACCGGGGCCGAGCACGTAGGCGGCGATGGCGGCGATGCCCATGACCATCTGGGTGGAGACGCGGACCCCGGCGAGGATGACCGGCCAGGCCAGCGGCAGCTCCACCCGCAGCAGGGTGGCCGCGCGGGTCATCCCGATACCCCGCGCCGACTCCACCGTGGCCCGGTCGACGCCCGCGAGGCCCACCACGGCGTTCCGCAGCACCGGCAGCGCGGCGTAGAAGGTCACGGCGATGACCGCGGGGGTGATGCCGAACCCGAACGGCGCCAGCAGGATCCCCAGCAGCGCGAACGCGGGGATGGTCAGGCCTACCGCCGACATCCCGTTCGCCAGGGCCGTCGCCCTCGGGTCGCGGTACACCAGCACGGCCACCGCGACACCGATCAGCGAGCCGAGCAGGACGCACTGGACGACGAGGCTGACGTGCTGGAACGCCTGGAAGGCGATGAGTTCGGCACGCTCGGTCACGTACTCCCACATGGGCCGCACCTCTCCGCACCCGCGTCGGGGCCATGTCCTCGTCGTCCTGCTCTGCGAGCCACCCACCCGGCCGGGGCGGTCAGCGGCCTGCGCCACTCCGGACAGACGGCGACCCACGACACGCGACTGTCGACTCTGGCACAGATCGCCGGGGCAGAGGAGCCGATGACCATGACGGTTGCGTGACATCGCGAGCGGTCCCCGGGCTCCACCCTGCCGGGATCGCCGCCGCCGGCTGCGCACGGGTGCGGCGCGGGGGCCCGTCGCCGTCCCCGCCCACGGTCACCGGCCGGGCGGCCACGGCTCCCCGTCGTCGGGTGCGCGTGCGGCGCTCCCCTCCCGGCGCCCCTCACCCCGGGGACGGGACGCCGGGAGGGGAGCGCATCCTGGCGGGGTGGGATGGGTGGTCGCGCGGCTGCAGCAGCCGTGGGTGCAGCGTGCGGTACGGGCAGCGCTGGCAGCAGGCCTGTCGTGGCAGGTGGCCCTGCTGCTGCCCGGGACCCTCTCCGACTACGCCTACTACGCCCCGCTCGGTGCGGTGATCGCGGTCAGCCCGACCGTCGCGGACTCCGCGTCGGCGGCGTGGCGCAGCCTCCTGGCCATCCTGCTCGGCTTCGCGCTCGCCGTCGCGGTCTACGAGCTCACCCGGGCGGTGCCCAACGCGCTGACCATCGCGCTGATCGTGCTGCTGGCGATCGTCGTCGAGCAGTGGCGGGCCCTGCGGGAACAGGCGAGCTGGGTCAGCTTCGCCGCCGTCCTCATGCTCACGGTGGGCACGGCCGATCCGGCCGACTACGCGGTGCGCTACGCCGGGCTCACCTTCCTGGGCGCGGCGATCGGCGTCCTGGTGACCACCGTGCTCTTCCCGCCGCTGCAGCTCACCACGGCGGTCCAGCGGATCCAGGCGGCTCGGGCGCTCATCGCCGACCACCTGGCGACGATGGCGGCCGCGCTGCGCAGCGGCCTGGTACCGGCGCCGGACGAGTGGGACGCGCGCGGGACGGAGCTCGACCGCGCCCTGGAGCGGATGCGGCACGCGGAGCTGGTCGTCGAGCGCGCGCGGCGGGCCAATCCGCGGGCGCGGAAGTGGCACGGGACCGCCGCCAGCATCCGGGAGCAGTCCCGGGCCCTGGACCGCGTCGCCGTCCTGATCGACGACCTCACCACGCTGGTCGTCGAGTTCCAGCCGCACCGCCGCGGCCTGGACCGCGTCGACGACGGGACCGGCTGGGTGCTGGCCGACGCCCTCGACGGCCTGGCCGGCGTCGTCCGCACCCCGTACCACGCCACGGGCACCGGGCCGGACGCGCGCGACCGGGCCGTCGACGAGGCGCTCGCCGCGGCCGGGCGGCTCACCGCGCTGGTGCGCGACTCCGCCATCGGTGACGACCAGGGGTTCTTCGCTCTCGGGGCCGTGGCCGTCGGCCTCCGGCGCAGCCTGGCGGCCCTCGATGCGCACCACCACCGGCAGGAGGTGACCTGAGGGGTCAGACGCGGACGAGCAGCTCCCCGTGCAGCATCCCCAGCCAGCCGTCGTCCGCATCAGCCCAGCGCAGCCACGCGCCCGCGATCCCCTGCAGCTCCCCCGGCGTCGCCAGGCCGTAGGCCACCGCCTGCTCGGCGAACGCCGACGCCGTCGCCCGCCCCGCCCACGAGCGCCCCCACCACTCCCGCTCGGCGGGGGTGGCGAAGCACCAGGACGACGTCGTCGCCGTGACGTCGCGGAGCCCCGCCGCGTGTGCCCACGCCAGCAGCCGGCGCCCGGCGTCGGGCTCGGCGTCGTTGCGGCGGGCCACCTGCTGGTAGAGCGCCAGCCAGCGGTCCAGCCCCTCGTCGGCGGGGAACCAGGTGGTGGCCGCGTAGTCGACGTCGCGGACGGCGACCAGCCCGCCCGGCCGGCAGACCCGCGCCATCTCCCGCAGCGCGGCCACCGGATCGGTGAGGTGCTGCAGCACCTGGTGGGCGTGGACGACGTCGAACGAGGCGTCGGGCAGGTCGAGGGCGTAGACGTCGCCGACGGCGAAGGTGACCTCGACCCCCGCGCGGTCGGCGCCGGCCCGGGCCTCGTCGAGCGGGTCCGCCGAGAGGTCCAGCCCCAGCACGCGGCCGGGCGCCACCCGCGCGGCGAGGTCGACGGTGATCGTGCCGGGCCCGCAGCCGACGTCGAGCAGGTCGAGGCCGGGGCGCAGCGCAGGCAGGAGGTGGGCGGCGGAGTTCTCGGCGGTGCGCCACCGGTGCGACTGCAGGACCGGCTCGGCGTGCCCGTGCGTGTAGGTGTCCACGAAGGCAGTGTGGCCTCCCATCCCGCAGAGTGGAATCGCCATCTCATGTAGTGAGATACCGTCCACCCCCGCCGCAGCGCGTCCTCCCTCAGCGCCCACGGTGCGGGAGGACGCGCCATGATCAGGGAACCTGATCATGGCGGCGGTCAGCCCTCGGCGAGCACCTGCTCGGCCACCGGCACCGCGCGCTCCCGATCGGCGGGCACCAGGCCGATGCGGGTGCGGCGGTCGAGCAGGTCGGCCACGGTGCGCGCCCCCTCGTGGCGGACGGCGAACCGCAGCTCCCCCACCGTTTCCGGCCGCCCCGCGACGACCAGCGCCGGCCCGAGCGCCTCGACCGCCGGCGCCTCGGTGCCGTACCGCGCGACCAGCCGGGGCGGCGCTCCCAGCCGGTCCAGCGCCACCCGCGGCGCCGCCCCGACGAGCGCCAGCCGCGCGCTGAGCGACCGGGCCGCCCCCCGCCCGAGCCGCGCCACGACGGCGTCGACCGCCTCCTCGGCCATCGCGCGGTAGGTGGTCAGCTTCCCGCCGACCACGGAGAGGACCGGTCCGTCCCACGCCAGCAGGTGCCTGCGGGACAGGTCGGCGGTCGCGCTGCCGGGGGCCGCCGCCCCGGGCAGCACCAGCGGCCGGTAGCCGGCGTAGGCGCCCACCAGGTCGGCGCGGGTCAGCGGCTCGGCGAGCACCGGGTTCACGGTGTCCAGGAGCTGACGCACCTCGGTGTCGGACGGCGTCGGGTCGTCGTCGGGCACCGGCCCCTCGACCGGCTCGTCGGTGAGCCCGAGGTAGACCAACCCGTCCGGCTGCGGCAGCGCGAAGACGTACCGGGAGCGGGAGCCCGGCAGCGGCACGGTCAGCGCGGCCGACGGCGAGCCCAGCCGCACGCCGGGCACCACCACGTGCGAGCCGCGCGAGGGCACCAGCCGGATGCCGGGCGCGAGCCGCTGGGCCCACACCCCGGCGGCGTTGACCACCGCCCCCGCCCGCACGGTGAACGGCGGCCCGTCGTCGGTGGTCACGTGCACGTCCGCACCGTCGACGGCGGTGACCGTGGCCCCGGTGAGCACCCGGGCGCCGTGCGCGGCCGCCGTCCGAACGAGGGCGACGACGAGGCGCGCGTCGTCGACCAGCTGCCCGTCCCAGAAGACGACCCCGCCACCCCCGGGCCGCACGCCCGCGACCAGCCGGCCGACGTCGGCGGCGCCCACCCGCCGGGTCGGGGGCAGGGACCGCCGCCCGCCGGGCACCGAGAACCGCACCGCGTCGCCGAGCCGCCCGCCCAGCCCGGCGAGCGCGGTGACGTCGCGGCCCACGGCGTCGGGGACCAGGAAGGGCAGCGGGCGCACCAGGTGCGGCGCCGTCGCCCCCATGAGCACGGCGCGCTCGCGGGCGCTCTCCCGCGCCAGCCCGAGCTCACCGTGGGCCAGGTAGCGCAGCCCGCCGTGCACCAGCTTCGAGGACCACCGGCTGGTGCCCGCCGCGAGGTCGGTCCGCTCGCAGAGCAGCACCGAGAGCCCGCGCGACGCGGCATCCAGCGCCACCCCGGCACCGGTCACCCCGCCACCGACGACGACCACGTCGACGGCGCCCCCGGCCACCGCCGCCAGGTCACGCGTACGGCGCGCGGGTGACAGGGAACCGATCACCCGGTCCTCCAGCGCTGCGGCACCGGCAGACTGTAGCCGTGCCCGAGCAGCCGGAACTGACGATCCAGGGCTGGGGCCCGCGCCCCGCCACCCCGGGGGACGAGAGCCCCGACGGCGTCCTGACCAAGGCCGCGCGCCGCTACCTGACCCGCGAACTGGGCTGGGAACCGCGGGCCACGCCCCCCGCGGCGGTGGAGGAGATCCGGCTCGCCCCGTGCCGGCTGCCCGAGGAGGACCGCGCGGCGCTGGCCGGCCTGCTCGGCGAGGACCACGTGCGCACCGACCGCGACGCGCGGCTGCGGCGGACCGGGGGCAAGAGCTACCTGGACCTGCTGCGCCGGCGGGAGGGCGACGCCTCCGACGCCCCCGACGCCGTCGCGCTGCCCGGCACCACCGAGGAGACGGCCGCGCTGCTGGCGCTGTGCAGCGAGCGCGGCGTCGTCGTCGTCCCGTTCGGCGGGGGCACCAGCGTCGTCGGCGGGTTGGCCGGGGTCGACCCCGACGACCGGCCCGTGCTGGCGGTCGACCTGTCCCGCATGGCGTCGGTGCAGGCGCTGGACGTGCCCTCGTCGCTGGTCACCGTCGGGCCGGGCATGCGCGGGCCGGCGCTCGAGCAGGCGCTCGCCCGCGAGGGGCTGACCCTCGGCCACCTGCCGCAGAGCTGGGAGTACGCCACCCTCGGCGGGTACGCAGCGACCCGCTCGGCGGGCCAGTCGTCCACCGGCGTCGGCCGGTTCGACGAGCTGGTCGCCGGCCTCACCCTGGCCACGCCGTCCGGGGTGCTGGAGCTCGGCCACCCGCCGGCGTCGGCCGCCGGGCCCGACCTGCTCGGCCTGGCGCTGGGCTCGGAGGGGACGCTCGGCGTCATCACCGGGCTGACGCTGCGGGTGCGCCCCAAGCCCACGGCCAGCTCCTACGAGGGCTGGTCGTTCCGCACGTGGGCGGCCGGGCTCGCCGCGCTCCAGCAGCTCGCCCGGCACGACCTGCTGCCCGACGTCGTCCGGCTCTCCGACACCGACGAGACGCGGGCGAACCTGCTCATGGCGGCCGGGGCCGGCGCCAGGGCGCTGCGCGGCAGCCTGCGGGCACGGGGGCGCGGCGAGGGCTGCCTGCTCGTCGTCGGCTGGGAGGGGGTGCCCGATCTCGTGCGCGCCCGTGTGCGCGCCGCGTCGTCGCTGCTGCGCGACGGCGGCGCCGTCCGGCTGGGCCGCCGGGTGGGCGACTCCTGGCGCCGGCACCGGTTCGAGGCGCCCTACCTGCGCGACCGGCTCCTGGACGGCGGCCTGCTGGTCGAGACGCTGGAGACCGCGGCCACCTGGACGGCGCTGCCGGCCGTGTACGACGCGACCCGCCGGGCGCTGCAGGAGTCGCTGGCCCGCGGCGGGCACCGGCCGCTGGTGATGGCCCACGTCTCGCACGGGTACGCCACCGGCGCCTCGCTCTACTTCACCGTGATCGCCGACCGCGACGACGCGCTGCCCATCCAGCAGTGGCTCTCCGCGAAGCGTGCCGCCACCGATGCGCTGCTGGCCGCGGGCGGGACGCTCACCCACCACCACGCCGTCGGGGCCGACCACCGGCCGTGGCTCGAGCGCGAGGTGGGGCCGCTCGGCGTCGAGGTGCTGCGGGCGGTCAAGCAGCGGCTGGACCCCCACGGCGTCTGCAACCCCGGCGTCCTGCTCCCCGACTGACGGCGGTGTTGATCAGGTGACCTGATCATCTGTGGTCCTGGCTCACCACCGGTGGTGAGCCAGGACCCGGAACGACCAGGTCACCTGATCAACAAGAGGCCGGCGGCGCCGGGGGCCGGGGTCAGGAGCCCGCGACGCCGGCGGCGAGCCCAGGCGGGCTCAGATGGCGTGGCCGAACGAGAAGACGCGCTCCGGGTCGACCGCCGCCTTCACGTCGGCCAGCCGCTGGTGGACGCCGGGCGGGTAGGCCGCGGCGACCTCCCCGGGCCCCGACACGTCACCCAGGAAGTTGATCACCGTCTCCGGTGACCTCCACGGTCCGAGCACGGCGAGCACTCCCCGCACCACGGCCGGCACCACGTGGGCCAGCTCCGGGATGCCCGGCCCGATGGCGTACACCGCGTAGGCACCGCTGCGCCCGGGAACGGCGTTGGGCACCGGCGCCGGGCGGGCCAGCGCCCCACCCATCAGCCGCACCTCGAGCATGGCCAGCGGGATGTCGAGCTGCGGGCCCGCGGCGCCCAGCAGCGCGTCGACGATCTCCTCGGTCAGGTCGGCGAGCAGCAGGCCCTTCTCCCACGCCGGCATCGGGTCGACCGGGTCCATGTGGATGGCGTCGGTCTCGTCGGTGCGGATCGGCCCGATGAAGCCCAGCAGGGCCCGCCCGGCGGTCCGCATCGGCTCGACCAGCCGCTCGCCCTCGTCCAAGTCCGTGCCGCAGTAGGCGTAGCGCAGGTGGACGGCGGTCTGCCCGCGCAGCGGCGGCGGCACGAACTCGGCATCGGGCATCCGGAGGATCGCCACCGAGGTGCTGACCTCCTCCGGCAGGGCGGGCGCCCACCGCCGGAAGGCGTGCAGCACCGCCGCCATGTCCTCGCCGGCGAAGAAGATGCCGCCGGCGTAGAGGCCGGTCAGCGGCACCAGCTCCAGCTCCAGGGCGGTGACGACGCCGAAGTTCCCCTTGCCGCCCCGGACCGCCCAGAACAGCTCGGGCTCGGAGTCGGCGGATAGCGTGCGCTGCCGGCCGTCGGCGGTGACGATCTCGACCGCGCGGACGTGGTCGGCGGCGAAGCCGTGCTTGCGGCCGAGGGAGCCCAGCCCGCCGCCGAGCGTGTACCCCACGACCCCGACGTCGGACGACGAACCGCACAGCCCCGCCAGGCCGAACTCGGCCGCGGACTCCATGAGCCGCTTCCACTTCACCCCGGCCTCGACGCGGACGGTCCGCCGCTCGGGGTCGATGAACAGGCCCTGCATCCGGCGGGTGGTGATCATCATCGAGCCGGCGGCGTTGCGCACCGGGCCGTGGCCGGTGGCCTGGACGGCGACGCGCAGGCCGCGGGCGACGGCCCAGGAGACGGCGGCGG
The DNA here is from genome assembly GCF_030731085.1 of Blastococcus carthaginiensis. Lineage (NCBI taxonomy): Bacteria > Bacillati > Actinomycetota > Actinomycetes > Geodermatophilales > Geodermatophilaceae > Blastococcus > Blastococcus carthaginiensis. Next base: position 25,953 of record NZ_JASNFN010000032.1, read on the forward strand.
CGACGTCCGCGGCGCACGTGGCGCCGACCGCGATCGCCGGGGTGCGCTGCACCGCGACGTTCCAGGTGGCCACCTCCGCGGCCAGCCCGTCGTCGCCGGCGGCGTAGACGGGGCCGTGGACCAGGCCGCGGAGCTCGTCGACGTCGGCCGCGGGGAAGGGCGGGACGAGGCTGTCGATGGCGTCGGCGTCCAGGAGTGCGACGGGTTGCTCGGGCTCGCGGGGGAGCTCGGTGAGGGACATGCGGATTCCTCTTCGCTGCCGCGGCGGTCACCGCGGGTGGGGCACCGCGGGCGGGCCGCGGTTTCTCGGGACGGAGGAAGCCTGCGGGGCTCCCCTTGCCGGGCACTTGGAGCCGACTTGGACGCCGACTTGCAGGGAGACCCGGCGCTTCCCCGCCTCTGGCCGGGGTGCGGCCGGTCGACCGTCCGTCCAGCCGCGCCGTGACCCGGCTGGACGTCCGGCGGCCCGGCTCCACCTCCGGCCGGGACGTCCGGCGGCCCGGCTCCACCTCCGGCCGGGACGGCCGGCAGGCCCGCCCCGGCTCCCCACCCCGGGCAGGAGGCCGTGGGCCCACCGCGCAGGAAAGGGTCCCGCCGGGGACGGCGCGCTGGGAGCATCCGCGGCGTGCGCTTCCGAGTCCTCGGACCGCTCGAGGTCGCCGGTCCCGACGGCCGTCCCGTCGACGTGGGCGGCGCCAAGCCCCGGGCGCTGCTGACCCTGCTGCTGGCCGACGCCGACCGGGTCGTCGGCATCGACCGGATCGTGAGCACGCTCTGGGGCGACGAGCCGCCCCCGACGGTCACCGGCACCCTGCAGGCCTACGTCTCCCACCTGCGGCGGGTGCTGGAGCCCGACCGGGGCCCGCGCGAGGCGCCGACCGTGCTGATCACCCGCCCACCGGGTTACCTGCTGCGCGCCGGCGCCGACGACCTGGACGTGCTCCGCTTCACCCGGCTGATCGAGGCCGGTGACCGCGCGGTGGCCGGTGGCGCGCCCGCGCGCGGGGTGGCCCTGCTGGACGAGGCGCTGGGCCTCTGGCGCGGGGAACCGCTGGCCGAGCTGGGCGACCTGCCGGCGGCCGCGAGCGACCGACTGCGGCTCACCGAGCTGCACGTGCGCGCCCGCGAACGGCGTTGCGACGCGCTGCTGGCCGTGGGCCGCCCGGAGGCCGCCGTCCCGGACCTGCAGCACCTGGTGGCCGAGCACCCCCTGCGCGAGCGGTTGTGGGCCCGCCTGGTCACCGCCCTGTACGCCGCCGACCGGCAGGCCGAGGCACTCGACGCCTGCCGCCGGTGCGCCGAGCTGCTGCGCGACGAGCTTGGCATCGACCCCGGGCCGGAGCTGCGCGACCTGGAGCAGGCGGTGCTGCGGCAGGACCCGCGGCTGCTGCAGCGGCTCCCCCGGCCGGTGCTGCCGCCCGCCCCCGTCCCCGCGCCGAGCACCTCGGCCGACGCGCTGGTCGGCCGGCGGGCGGAGCTCGACCAGGTGCGCGCGGTCGCCGAGCAGGTGGCCGGCGGGCGGTCCGCCGTCGTCGTGGTCGAGGGCGAGGCCGGCATCGGGAAGACCCGGCTGGCCGGGGCGATCGCCGACGGCGCCCGGCTGCTGGGCTGGCCGGTCGCGTGGAGCCGGTGCGCCGACGACACGGGTGCGCCGGCGCTGTGGCCGTGGACGCAGGTGCTCGAGCAGCTCGGCCAACCCCAGCTGGTCCCCGACGCGGCCGCACCCGGGGACGACGCCGACGCCGCCCGGTTCCGCCTGTTCCAGGACCTGCGCACCCGGCTCACGGCGGCGGCGTCCCGCCCGGTGCTCGTCGTCCTCGAGGACCTGCAGGGCGCCGACACCACATCGGTGCAGCTGCTCGGGCTGCTCGTCCGCCACCTCCCCCGGGCGCCGGTGCTGCTCGTGGTCACCGCGCGGAGCGTCGGCGAGCGGCTGCCCGAGGCCGTCGCGGACTGCCTGGCCCGGCTGGCCCGCGAGCCCGCCGTCACCTGCGTGCGGCTGCGCGGGCTGGACGCCGACGACGTCGCCGCGCTCCTGACCGCCCAGCTGGGCTCCCCCGGCGACCGGGCGCTGGCCACCGCCGTGCACGACCGCACCGGCGGCAACCCGTTCTTCGTCGTCGAGCTGTCGCGCTGGATGGTCGGCGCCCACGACCTCCACCTGGACGCCGTCCCGGTGCCACCGTCGGTCGGGGAGGTGCTGCGCACCCGGCTGGCCCGGCTGCCCGCGGGCGCCCGCGAGGTGCTGGAGGTGGCCGCCGTCGCCGGCCGCGAGGTGCCCCTGGGCCTGCTGGAGGCGGCCGGCACCTCCGTCGACGACGCGCTCACGGCGATGGACTCCGCCCTCGCCGTCGGCCTGGTGGTCGAGGGCGGGCGGCCGTGGAGCTGGCGGTTCGCCCACGCGCTGGTGCAGGAGGTGCTGGCCGGCGACCTGCCCGCGGTGCGGCGGGCCCGGCTGCACGCCCGCGTCGGCGAGGCGCTGGAGCGGCGGATCGCGACGTCGAGCGACGACGGGCTCGTGGAGCGGCTCACCCACCACTTCGTCGAGGCGCTCCCGGTCGTGGGGCCCGGCCCGGCGCTGCTCTACCTGGGCGCGGCCGCCGGCGCCGCGCGGGCCCGGCTGGCCCACGGCGAGGCCGCCGCGCACGGTCGGCGGGCCCTGCAGCTGCTCGACCCGGAGGCGCCGGACGCCGCCCGCACCCGGCACGACCTGCTCACCGCGCTGGGCGGCGACCTGCTGCGCAGCGGCCAGCTCACCGAGGCGCGCGAGGTGGTGGCCGAGGCGATCTGCCTGGCCCGCCAGCTCGACGACCGGGAGTGCCTGGCCGAGTCCGCGGCGGTCTGGGGCAGCGTCACGCTGTGGAACTGGCGGCCGCACGGGGTGGTCGACGAGGACATGGTCGCCGTCCTGGAGGACCTGCTCGCCGAGCGCACCGACGGCGACGACCCGACCACCGCCCGGCTGCTCGGCACCCTGGGTGTCGAGCTCGCGTTCGGCCCGGACGACCGCGGGGTGCGGGCGGCCAAGTGGGCGGTCGCGATGGCCCGCCGGATCGGCGACCCCGAGCTACTGGGGCGGACGCTGAACAACTTCAGCCTGGCGGTGTGGGGGCGGCCCGGGGCGGCCGAGCTGCGCCTCGCCGCGGCCGACGAGTCCCTCGAGCTCGCCGGGCGGGGGCTGCCGCGGCGCACCGAGTTCCTGGCGCACCTGCACCGGGCGGCGATCCGGCTGCACCTGGGCGACCTGGCCGGCTTCGAGGCCGACCACGACCAGGCCCGGCGGCTGGCGGTGTCGCTGAGCGGCCCCGAGGTGCGCCCGCACGTGCTCTGGCAGGCCGGCGGGCTGGCCTGGCTGCGCGGCGACGCCGACCGGGCGGAGGAGCTGACCACCGAGGCCTACGAGGTGTTCCGGCGGGTCACCCCGCACGCGCGGCACGCCTACGCGGCGCACCAGTTCACGCTGCGGCGGGCCGACCACCGCGAGGCCGCCACGCTGCCGCTGCTGGTCGAGACCGGGGACGAGGGCAACCCGCTGCTGCAGGAGATGGCGGTGCTGGCCGCGGCCGAGTCGGGCGACGTGGTGGAGGCGCGCCGGCTGCGCGCCCGCTGGGGCCGCACGCTGGTCCGGGACTGGGCCAGCGACGTCGCCCTCTACCTGCAGGCGGAGAGCTCGCTGTGGCTGGGCGACGAACCCGACTGGGCGGCGGCGCTGGCGTCGCTGCTCCCCTACCACGGCCGGCAGGCGGTGCTCGGGACGCCGTCGCTCACCCTCGGCGCCTACGACGAGCTGCTGGGCCGGATCGCCGAGCGGCTCGGTGACCCGGCCGGCGCGCGGCGGTGGTGGACGGCGGCGCGGGAGCAGGGCGGGCTCGTCGGCTCACCGCACCAGGTCGCGCTGGCCGAGACGCACCTGCGCCGGGTCGCGGCCGAGCCGAGCCCCGCGTGAGGCCCGGGCCGGTGCTCCGCGCACCATCCTGGCTCACGGTTCCGGGTCCTGGCTCACGGTTCCGGGTCCTGGCTCACCGTCGATGCTGAGCCAGGACCCCTGTCGATCAGGTCACCTGATCGTGGACGATCCGCCGCTACGCCGTCGTGGCGATCCCGCCGTCGACCGGGATGACCGCGCCGGTGACGTAGGCGCCCGCCCGCGAGGCGAGGTAGACGACGACGCCGGCCATGTCGTCGGGGCGGCCGATGCGGCCCAGCGGCGACTTCGCGGCGATCTCGGCCCCGAAGGCGTCGAGCGTGGCGGCCATCATCTTCGACTCGAAGGGCCCGGGGGCGACGGCGTTGACGGTGATGCCCCTGGGCCCGAGCTCCCTGGCCAGCACGCGGGTGAGCTGGTGCAGCCCGGCCTTGCTGGCGGCGTAGGAGTAGGTCGGCATCGGGTTGACGTGCAGGCCGTCGATGCTCCCGACGTTGACGATGCGCGCCGGGTCGCCCTCGGACGCCGCGGCCTCGAGCCTCGGCAGGAACGCCCGGGTGAGGAAGAACGGCGACTTCAGGTTGAGGTCGAGCAGCTTGTCCCAGGCCGACTCGGGGAAGGTCTCCAGCGGCTCACCCCAGGTGGCGCCGGCGTTGTTGACGAGCACGTGCACCCGCTCCTCGTGCCGGCCCACCTCCTCGGCCAGGCGCGTGCACTCGGCCTCGGTGGAGAGGTCGGCCGGGATCGAGACGACGGTGCCGAACTCGGCGAGCTCCGCGGCGGCGGCCTCCCCGGCCTCGGCCTTGCGGGAGCTGATGTAGACCTTCGCCCCCGCCTGCAGCAGGCCGCGGGCCATCATCAGGCCGATGCCGCGGGTGCCCCCGGTGACCACGGCCACCTTGCCGGTCAGGTCGAACAGGTCCACGGGTACCTCCGGTTCGGCGTCGCGGCGCCGTCGTCGGCACCGACCCCGGCACCCTAACGAGGCGGGGAAAGGGGCCGTCCACGACGCCGTCCCCGCCGGCCTGTGCCAGCCTGGCGGTCATGATCGGATCCGCCGCGACCCCGGGGGCCACGAGCGAGGTCGGCCCGCTGCGCACGGTGATGCTGCACCGGCCCGGCCCCGAGTTGCGCCGGCTGACGCCGCGGAACAACGACGAGCTGCTCTTCGACGGCGTCCCCTGGGTGGCGCGGGCGCAGGACGAGCACGACGCGTTCGCCCGGGCGCTCGCCGACCGCGGCGTCGAGGTGCTGCACGTCGCCACGCTGCTGGCCGAGGTGCTCGCCGTCCCCGCCGCCCGCGACGAGCTGATCGGCGCCGCCGTCGACGACCCACGGCTCGGCGCCACCCTGCAGCGCGACGCCACGCGGCACCTGGCCGCGCTCGCCGCCGAGGACCTGGCGACGGCGCTCATCGCGGGGCTGGCGCACGATGAGCTGCGCGGCTCGGGGCTCGCCTACCAGCTCATGGACCGCTCTGACTTCGTCGTCCCCCCGCTGCCCAACCTGCTGTTCACCCGCGACTCCTCGGTGTGGATCGGCGACGAGGTGGCGGTGACCTCCCTCGCCATGCCCGCGCGGCACCGGGAGAGCACGATCACCGCCGCCATCTACACCCACCACCCGCGGTTCGCCGGGGCCGAGCAGCTGTACGGCCCGGAGCTGGAGCACCTGGAGGGCGGTGACGTGCTGCTGCTGGCGCAGGGCGTGGTGGCCGTCGGCGTGGGCGAGCGGACGACGCCCGGCGGCGCGGAGCGGCTGGCCCGCCGGCTGTTCGCCCGCGGCTTGGCGCACACCGCGCTCGTCGTCCCCATCGCGCAGGAGCGGGCGACGATGCACCTGGACACGATCGCCACGATGGTCGACGTCGACGCGATGGTCATGTACCCGGCGGTCGCCGACTCGCTGGCCGCCTGGACGGTGCGCGCGCCCGAGGGCTCCTCCCCCGAGGACGCCGGCACCACCGACCTCGCCGTCACCGGGCCCGAGCCGTTCGTCCGCGCGGCCGCGAGCGCGATGGGCATCGACAAGCTGCGGGTGATCGACACCGGGCTGGACCCGGTCACCGCCGAGCGCGAGCAGTGGGACGACGGCAACAACACCCTCGCCCTGGCCCCGCGGCTGACGGTCGCCTACGAGCGCAACACCGTCACCAACGCCGCGCTCGAGGCAGCCGGCATCGAGGTGGTGCGGATCGCGGGCTCCGAGCTCGGCAGCGGCCGGGGCGGCCCGCGCTGCATGTCCTGCCCGGTCTCCCGCGCCCCTCTCTGAGACTTCGCCGACGTCACGACCTGGGGACTTTTCCACGGAGGGCCCGATCCCGGCGGCGTCGATCACTACGCTGCCAACTCTCCGCGCCGGGCCCGGCGCCTCGGGAAAGGGACGGCGCGGTGGCGACGACGGGGACGGCGCGCAGGACGGGGCGGATCGCGGGGATCGGCGGCGGGCTCGTCGGCTACCTGGTCTTCGTCGAGTTCACCAGCGGCGTGCTGCAGGGCTACTACATCCCGCTGCTCACCGACATCGCCCGCTACCTGGGGGTCAACGACGCCGACGTCAACTGGCTCGAGGCAGCCCAGCTGATGCTGTCGGCGATCGCCGTCCCGGTGCTCGCGAAGCTCGGCGACCTGCACGGGCACCGCAGGGTGCTGCTGTGGTCGGCGGTCGCCACGGCGCTGGCCACCGTCGCGCTGGCGTTCGCCACCAGCTTCCCGGTGTTCCTCGTCGCCTGGGCGCTGCAGGGCCTCTACGTCGTCTGGCTGCCGCTGCAGGTGGCGCTGATCTGGGACCGGTCGCGCCGCACGCCGGGAGCGGCCGGGCAGACCCGCCGCGCCACCGGGCTGATCGTCGCCGCGCTGCAGGCCGGCGCGATCGCGGGCGCGCTGGGCGGCGGCCAGATCGGGCAGAGCCTCGGCGACCACCTGTGGCTGGTGCTCGTGCTACCCGCGGTGCTGGTCGTCGGCGTCTGCCTGGTCGTGGCGTTCCGGGTGCCCGAGAGCGAGGACCGCACCGGCGGCACCGTCGACGCGACCGGCGTCGCGCTGCTCAGCGTGATCCTTCTGGTGATCACCGGCGGGCTGAGCTTCGTCCGGCTCAACGAGGGCGCGCTCTGGCCGTGGGCGGTGGCCGCGGTCGGCATCCTGCTCGTCGTCCCGTTCGTCGCCTACGAGCTGCGCCAGGACGACCCGCTGGTGGACTTCCGGGTGCTGCGCAGCCCCGCGATGTGGCCGGTGCAGCTCACCGCGGGCCTGTTCGGGGTGAGCGTGCTCGGCGCCCAGGGCCCGCTGTCCACCTACGCCCGCACCGACCCGGCGGTCTACGGCTACGGGCTGGGCCTGTCCACCAGCGAGGTCTCGGTCGTGATCGGCGCGTACGTCATCTCGATGCTGGTCGGCGCCAGCCAGTTCTCGCGGGTGAGCCGGCGCACCACGCCGCGGAGCACCCTCATCGGCGCAGCGACGCTCACCGGCACCGGCTACCTGCTGCTGGTGCCCTTCCACGACACGCTGGCCCAGATGCTCTCCTGCATCGCGATCGCGGGCCTCGGCTCCGGCGCGCTGGTGGCGGCGCTGCCCGCCGCGGCCGCGGCCGCCGCACCGGTCGGCCGCACCGCGGTCGCGACCGGTCTCACCAACACCACCAAGGTGATCGGCGGCTCGTTCGCCTCGGCGGCGTTCGCGATCGCGCTGGCCTCGAACGTCCCGCTGCTCGCCGACGGGTCGGCGGGCACCGCCGGTTCGCTGTCCGGTTACATCACGGTGTGGGTGATCTGCGGGACGACGGCGCTGCTGGCCGCACTGGCGCTGCTCGTCGTCCCGAAGCTCGCCTTCTCCGACCCCGCCGTCCCCGAGACCGCCGAGGAGTCCCGAGCATGAGGCGCGCGCTGGCCCTGGCCGCGACCGGAGCCGCCGCCGCGGCCGCCACCACGACCGCCCGCCGGGTCGCCCGCTTCCGGCCGGTGGAGCAGCCCGCCGTTCCGGTCGACCTGGACGGCCTGGACGCCGACGCCGTGGCGCAGCGGCTGGCCGAGCTGATCCGCATCCCGACGGTCTCCTCGAGGGACCCCGGCCAGGTGGACGCCGCGGCCTTCGAGACCTACCGCGCCCGGCTGGCCGAGCTGTACCCGCGCACGCACGAGGCGCTGGAGCGCGAGGTGCTCGGCGACGGCGCGCTGCTCTACCGGTGGCGCGGCACCACCGACGAGCCGCCGCTGGTGCTCATGGCGCACTACGACGTCGTCCCGGTCGCCGGGCAGGAGTGGAGCCGCGACCCGTTCTCCGGGCTGGTCGAGGACGGCTGCGTGCACGGCCGCGGGGCCATCGACGACAAGGGCTCGATGGTGGCGGTCCTCGAGGCGGTCGAGGCGCTGGTGGTCGAGGGTTTCACGCCCCGGCGGGACGTCTACCTGTCGTTCGGCAACGACGAGGAGGTCGCCGGGGTCGGGGCGCGGCTCGCCGTCGAGGCGTTCACCGCCCGCGGCATCCGGCCCTGGGCGGTGATCGACGAGGGCGGCGCCGTGGTGAGCGGGATGTTCCCCGGCGTCCCGGGACAGGTCGCCGTGGTGGGGCTGGCCGAGAAGGGGCTGCTGGACGTCGAGCTGGTCACCACCGATGCGGGTGGGCACGCCTCCTCCCCCGCCCGCGGTGGCGCGCCGGCGCGGCTGGCCAAGGCGATCCTCGCGCTGGAGGCCGACCCCTTCCCCGCGCGGCTGCACGACGTCGTCGTCGGGATGATCGACGCCGTCGGACGGCAGGCCCCGCTGGGCTACCGGGCGCTGTTCGCCCACGCCGCCCAGCTCCGCCCCGTGCTCGCTTCGGTGCTGGCCCGGGCGGGTCGCGAGGCCGGCGCCATGGTGCGGACGACGGTGGCGGTCACCCGGCTCGAGGGGAGCAGGGCAGCCAACGTGCTGGCCACCCGGGCGCTGGCGCACCTGAACATCCGGATCGCGCTGGGCGAAAGCGTGCAGTCGACGGTGGAGCGGCTGCGCCGGGTCATCGACGACCCGTCGGTCGAGGTGCGCGTCGTGTCGGGCAACGACCCGTCCCCGGTCTCGCGGGCGGACAACGAGGCGTTCGCGCTGCTCGGGGCGGCCGCGCGGGCGACCTACCCCGAGGCCGTCGTCGCGCCGTACGTGATGGTGCAGGCCAGCGACGCCCGGCACTTCAGCCAGATCTGCGACAGCGTGTACCGGTTCATGCCCTTCGACCTGAGCCGGGAGGAGCTGTCGGCGCTGCACGCCGCCGACGAGCGCATCTCGATCGCCGCCCTGCACCGCGGCGCGGGGTTCTTCCGGCACCTCATCCGCAGCGTCTGAGGGCGCCGCCGCGCCCGACCCCGGCGACGACCCCGGTACGGCAGCACGTGGGCGGTCCTGCGAGCCCGTCACCGGCCGACGAAGTGCGCTGAACCCGAGCCCCCGTGGAAGTGGGCTTCGGCGCACATCATCCGAGGCTCGACCGTGCCGGACGACCCGTTCCGATCTCACTCGTGTCACGAGGGGCGCACAGGTCAGAAGGCTGGTTGGAGCGTCGGCTCGGACCAGCGGGCCCTGACCAGGGTGTCCCCAGGGCCAGTCGTCCTCTGCCCACACCCGCGGGGCAGAGCGCTACTGCGCCCGACCCCATCTCCGCCTGGCGGCAGCGACCCGGGCAGCTCGCCCGCACGACGTCGTCCGGCGGCGCCGGGGGGGGTCAGCGCAGAGTGATCTGGCGGGAGAGCAGCCCGGCGCGGGCGCGCCGCTCATCGGCGGTCAGCGGCGCGGTCTCGGCGAGCGCCTTCTCCAGCCGGGCCTGGAACTCCGTCGCGGGGCCCACCCAGTCGGCGGCGGGGACGTCGGCGGGGAGGTCCCACACCGGGACGACGAGGCCGTGCGCACGGAAGGCCCCGGCGTAGCGGGTGCCCTCGCCCAGCAGGATCTGCTCGGCGGCCGACAACCGGGCCAGCGCGTCGAGGAGCTGCTCCTCCTTCTCCGCCCGCACCCAGCGCAGGTGCGCCCGCTCGTTGCCCGGGCGCACCCAGTACGCGGCCTCCAGCCCCTCGAGCCGGACGGTGGGCAGGATCGCCTCGTTGGCCTGCGTCAGGCCGGCCCGCGCCTGGGGGCTGGGGTCGGTGCCCTCCAGCCAGAAGTCGAAGGTGTCGTGCACGGTCACCTCCAGCGGCGCGGTGAGGTCGAGGACCTCCTGCAGCCGCGGGCCCGCCGACCCGGCGCCACCGATCGGGCCCGGGTCCACGGGCGCGCCGGCGGGGGCCTCCAGCGCCGCGGCGATCGCGGTGCCGAGGTCACGGCTGACGTCGTCCGACGACGTCGCCAGCTGCGCGCCGACGAGGATCTGACCGCTGGCGCGCACCAGGCCGGGGGCACCCCCGGGCAGGACGCTGGCCAGCGTCAGCTCGCGGCCGCCGGCCGAGCGGAGCGTCGCCGTCGCCGCCGGCACCAGCTCCCGCAGCGCCACCCAGTCGGCCTCGCCCGGCAGGCCCTCGAACGGGCGGGTGACCGGCGGGGCGTAGCCCGAGCCGTGGCAGTGCTTGTAGCGGCGGCCCGACCCGCAGGGGCAGGGCGCCTTCGGGTTGACGCCACCCTCGGCGACGGGGGCGGTGGCGGTGGAGCGCTTGCGGGAGGCCATGCGTGCAGCGTAGGTGGCGGCACGCGGGGCCCCGCCCTGAGGCCGAGCGCGCCGGGGCGCGTCACCGGAGCCGGGTGCGACGAACTCGTGGCCATCAGCGGTTGATCACCACGACTTCGTCACACTCGTCGGGAGCCCACCGGTGCCGGACGCTGCGGGCGGGCTCCTAGCTAGGCTTCCCGGCGTGACCGTGTCCGTCGACGCGCTCGACCTCCGCGCCCCGTCGTTCGTCGCCGACCCGTACCCGGCCTTCGCGCGGGCCCGGGCGCAGGCGCCGGTGCAGTGGCACGAGGGGCTGGGGCTGTGGCTCGCGCTCACCCACGCCGAGTCCAACGCCGTGCTGCGCGACCGGCGGCTGGGCCGCATCTGGCGGGACAAGGAGCCGGCCGAGCGGTTCGGCAGCTTCAACCTCATCCACCGCAACGCCATCCTGGAGCTGGAGCCGCCGGACCACACGCGCCTGCGACGGCTGATCACCAGCGCGTTCGCCCGGGGGCACGTGGAGCGGCTGCGGCCCTGGGTCGAGGAGCTGGCCGGCCGGCTGGCCGACGAGCTGGTCGAGCGCTCCGCCGGGTCCGAACCGGTCGACCTGCTCACCGGCATGGCCGAGCAGCTGCCGGTCGCCGTCATCGCCGAGCTGCTGGGCGTGCCCGAGGCCGACCGACCGCTGCTGCGGCCGTGGTCGAACGCGATCGTGAAGATGTACGAGTACGGGCGGACGGCGGCCGTCGAGGAGGCGGCCGAGCGCGCGGCGGACGAGTTCGTCACCTACCTGCGGCAGCTGGCCGCCGAGCGCCGCACCGCCCCCGGCGAGGACCTGCTGTCCCACCTGGTCTCGGTGCGGGACGCCGACGGCGACAAGCTCACCGAGGACGAGCTGGTCACCACCTGCATCCTGCTGCTCAACGCCGGCCACGAGGCGACCGTCAACGTGACGGGCAACGGGATGCTCGCGCTGCTCCGCCACCCCGACCAGCTGGCCGCCCTGCGCGCCGAGCGCGACCTGCTGCCCGCGGCGCTGGAGGAGCTCATGCGCTTCGACCCGCCGCTGCAGCTGTTCGAGCGCACCGCCACCGCCGACGTGCAGATCGGCGGCGTCACCGTGCGGGAGGGGCAGAAGATCGCCGCCCTGCTCGGCGCGGCCAACCACGACCCCGCCGTCTTCACCGAGCCCGAGACCCTCGACGTCCGGCGCATCGACAACCCGCACATCGCCTTCGGCGCGGGCATCCACTTCTGCATCGGGGCGCCGCTGGCGCGGGTCGAGCTGCAGGCCACGTTCGGCGCGCTGCTGACGCGGACCTCGGTGCTGGAGCTCGGCGGCGAACCCGTGCGCCGGCCCGAGTTCGTGATCCGTGGCCTGGAGACGCTCCCCGTCGCCCTCGGCCGCTGACCGCGGCACGGATGGCGTCCTCCCTCACCGCCCACCGCGAGGGAGGACACGCGATGGTCAGGTCAGCTGATCATCGCCGCACCGCTGGAAGGTGAGCGCGGTCACTGGCAGGATCCGACCATGCGCGGCTTGATGCAGGACAGCCCACTGACCGTCGACTCGATCTTCCGGCACGTCGAGCAGCACTACGGCGACGGGACGATCGTCACCAACAACCCCGGCGGGGTGACCCGGGCAACCTACGCGGAGTGGGCGCAGCGCACCCGCAAGCTGGGCGGCGTCCTCGACACGCTCGGCATCGGCGCCGACGGGCGGGTCGGCACGTTCGGCTGGAACAGCCAGCGGCACCTGGAGCTCTACTTCGCCGCGCCGTGCACCGGCCGCGTGCTGCACACGCTCAACGTCCGGCTCTTCCCCGAGCAGCTGACCTACATCGCCAACCACGCCGAGGACGAGGTCGTCTTCGTCGACCGCACCGTGCTGCCGCTGCTGTGGCCGCTGATCGACACCATGAAGACCGTGAAGCACGTCGTGGTCATGGACGACGGCGGCGACAACGAGATCCCCGACGACTCCCGGGTGCTCGACTACGAGACGCTCCTGGCCGACGCGCAGCCGGTCGAGTTCGCCGTCACCGATGAGTGGCGCGCGGCCTCGATGTGCTACACGTCCGGCACCACGGGCAACCCGAAGGGCGTCGTCTACTCGCACCGCTCGACGTTCCTGCACACGATGGGCGTGATGGCGCCCAACGCCTTCGGCCTGGGCATCAACGACGTCGCCATGCCGGTCGTCCCGATGTTCCACGCCAACGCCTGGGGCATCGCGCAGGCGGCACCCGCGGCCGGCTCCTCGCTGGTCATGCCGGGCGCGCTCATGCAGCCCGAGGCGCTGGCGAAGCTGATCGTGGAGGAGGGCGTCACCTTCACCGCCGGCGTCCCGACCATCTGGCAGGGCGTGCTGCCGCACCTGGCCGGCCGGCCGCACAAGCTCCGCGACATCGGCTGCGGCGGCTCCGCCGTCCCCAAGGCCCTGTCCGAGGCCTACCGGGAGCAGGTCGGCATCCCGATCCTGCAGGCCTGGGGCATGACCGAGACCCACCCGGTCGCCTCCTCCGGCGTGCTGCCCAAGCGCTACCAGGATGCCGACGACGAGACCAAGGCCGCCCAGCGCGCCCGCGCCGGCATCCCGTTCCTCGGCGTCGAGGCCCGCATCGTCGACTCCGACACCCTCGAGCCGCAGCCGTGGGACGACAAGGCCACCGGTGAACTGCAGGTGCGCGGCCCCTGGTGCGCCCAGGACTACTACAACCCCGACGCCGGCGTGGAGCTCACCACCGCCGACGGCTGGATGAAGACCGGCGACGTCGCCGCCATGGACGCCTTCGGCTCGATCCGCATCGCCGACCGCACCAAGGACCTCATCAAGTCCGGCGGCGAGTGGATCAGCTCGGTCGACCTGGAGAACGCGATCATGAGCCACCCGAAGGTGAAGGAGGCCGCGGTCGTCGGCATCCCGCACCCGAAGTGGGACGAGCGCCCGCTGGCCTGCGTCGTGCTCAACGCGGGCGAGGAGGCGACCGAGGAGGAGATCCTCGAGCACCTCAAGCCCCTGGTGGCCAAGTGGTGGATGCCCGACGCCGTCGAGTTCATCGACGAGGTACCCAAGACCAGCGTCGGCAAGTTCTCGAAGAAGGACCTCCGCGCCAAGTTCGCGGAGTACGAGCTGAAGAGCTGACCTCCGGTGGCAGGCGCGGTGGAACCGCGCCCGCCCCCGGACCCGTCATGCTCTCCAGAGGACGACTTCCGGAGGGCGAGTGGAGCGGGACGAGGCGTTCACGCGGTACGTGGACGAGCGCTGGCCGGTGCTCGTCCGCTCCGCGGTGCTGCTCGGCTGCGCCCGCCCGGAGGCCGAGGACCTGGTGCAGACGGCGCTGGTGCGCTGCTACGTCGCCTGGGACAAGGTCGGCAGCGCGGCCAACCGGGACGCCTACGTCTACCGGGTGCTGGTCAACTGCCATCACGACAGCCACCGCCGGCGCTGGTGGGGTGAGCGGCCGACCGCCGAGGTGCCGGACGTCGCCACCGATGACGGCACCGCGCAGGTGGACGACGCCGACGCCGTCCGCCGGGCGCTGGCGCGGTTGAGCCCGGCGCACCGCGAAGTCGTCGTCCTGCGCTACTACGCCCACTTGGGCGAGCAGCAGATCGCCGCCGCGCTGCGCATCGCACCGGGAACGGTGAAGAGCCGGCTCTCCCGCGCGCTGGCGCAGCTGCAGACCGATCTGGACGTCGCCGAGCTGCGGGGAGGGAGGGCATCGTGACCGACCGGGAGACCTCGACGTTGCTGGGGGAGCTGGCCGACCGCGTGCCGGTAGGCCCGGCGCCGGTGGGGCAGCTGCTCAAGGCCGGCCGCCGTGCGCGCCGGCGCCGGACCGCAGGTGTCTCGCTCGCGGTCGCCGCGGGCGTGGCCGTGGTCGCGGGCGGCGTGGTCACCGTCGTCGACCCGCCCGGCGGGCAGGGCGACGCCGCCGACTCGGCGGCGGCGCTGGTCGCCGAGGAGCCGCGCGAGGGCGCTCCGGAGGCGGCCGACGGCGACCCGGGCACCGGCATGCCGCCGGCGGACGGCGGCGACGAATCCGGGACGGCGGCCGGGAGCGAGCTGTCGCAGCTCGCCGAGGACCCGACCGCCGGGCGCACCGGCCCGCTCGCCGACACGGAGATGAGCTCCTGCGCCGTCGAGTACAGCCCCGCCGCGCTGAGCAAGCAGGACTTCGCCTTCGCCGGCGTGGTGGTGGACATCGGGCGCGCCGTGACGACGCAGCCGGGTACGCCCGGGCCGCCGGAAGACCTGGTGGGGGTCACCTTCGCCGTGGAGGAGTGGTTCTCCGGCGACTCGGGGGAGGCGGTGACGGTGGACCTGCCGGCGCCGTACGACCCGGCCGCGGGCAGCAGCACCCCGGGCCCGGTCTACGGGGTCGGGTCGCGCCTGCTGGTCAGCGGCGCCGACCGGTGGGAGGGCGCGCCGCTGGAGCCGATCGCCTGGCTGTGCGGCTTCACCCGCTACTACGACGAGGAGACCGCGGCCGCCTGGCGCTGAGCTCAGACCAGTCGCCGGGCCCCGTTGACCCGCGCCACCTGACCTGAAGCCGCGCCACGGCACGGCTCGACGTCCGTCCGAGCGGCTCAACCCTCGCAAACGACCGGCGCTGAACGTCAGCGGACGAAGGGCTCCTCGCCGGTCTCGCTGACCATCGGCTTGCCGGCGGCCTGCCACTCCCCCATGCCGCCGGCGACGTTCACCGCGTCGAAGCCGTTGGCGTTGAGCCAGGCGGCGACCCGGGCCGACCGGCCACCGCCGCGGCAGGTGACGTAGAGCGGATCGCCCTCGGGCAGCTCCTCGAGCCGCGCCGGGACGTCGCCCATCGGGATGTGGGTGGCGCCCTCGATGTGGCCGTGCACCCACTCGTCGTCCTCGCGGACGTCGAGGACCACGGCGTCCTCGGGCAGCTCGGAGGCGGGCACGGTCGGGACCTGCTGCGGCATCACGCTCCCCATCGTGGCACGGGCACCGGTTGCGCGACCGGGGTCCACCGCACTGGGAGGATGGGCCCGATGTCCCCGAGCCACCGGGCCGCCCCGAGCGGCGCCCGCCCGACGCCCGTGCGCGAGCCCGCCTGGGAGCTGCCGCGCTCGGCGATCGGCCTGTGGGTGGTCGAGAGCCTGATCAGCACCGCGTTCGTGTGGCTGGCGATCGGCGCGTTCCTCCTCTTCGTGCCCGCCGACGCCGGCGACCCGCTGCCGCTGCTGCGCCGGCTGGTCCCGCTGGCCGGCGCCGTCTACGCGGTGGTCGCGCTGAGCATCCGCCCGTGGTTCAAGCACCGGGTGTACCGGTGGGAGATCACCAACGAGGCCGCCTACACGCGCACCGGCTGGCTCACCCAGACCTGGACGCTGGTGCCGATCTCGCGCATCCAGACCGTCGACGTCACCCGCGGCGTGCTGCAGCAGATGTTCGGCCTGGCCACCGTCGCGGTGCTCACCGCCTCCAGCCAGGGGACCGTGCGCATCTGGCACCTCGAGCAGGGCGTCGCCCAGCGCGTCGCCGACGACCTCGCCCGCCGGGCCGAGCTGGTCCGCGACCAGGCCACCTGAGCCATCGTGCAGCCCGCGCCCCCACCCCCGCGCCGGCCGGCCGGCCCGCTCCCGCCCTGGCCGCCGCCCCTCGGCCCGCCGCCGGCCCCGCCGACCGCCGGCGCGCCCCGGCGGCTCTCGCCCCGCGTCATCGCCGTCCACACCGCGACGTTCCGGCAGGCCCGGGCCTTCGTGCCCGCGGTCATCCCGATCATCGCGGCCACCGGTTTCGACGGCGGGCTGCGCACCGTCGTCCTCCTCGCCGTCGGCGTCACCGTGCTCTCCCTGCTCACCGCGACGCTGAACTGGTGGCGGTTCAGCTACGCCGACGGGCCGGCCGCCGTCGTGATCACCCGCGGGCTGCTGGCCCGCTCGGTGCGCACCGTGCCGAACGACCGCATCCGGGGCGTCGACGTCGAGGCGCCGCCGCTGCACCGCGTCTTCGGCCTGGTGCGCGTCCGCATCGACGCCGCCGCCGGAGCGGTCACCGACGGCGACGAGGAGCTGCTCGTCGACGGCATCCCGCGCGCGGAGGGCGACCGGCTGCGCGTCGCCGTCCTCACCCACCGCGCCGCCACTGCACCGGCCGGCACCCCCGACGGCGCCCCGGCGGCCGAGCCGGTCGAGGAGGAGTACGCCCGCTTCGACCACCGCTGGCTGCGGTACGCGCCGCTGGTCGGCACCTACCTCGCCGTGCCGCTCGCCGCCGTCGGCGCGCTGTTCCGGCTGGCCGAGGAGCTGCCCGAGCAGTGGACCCCCGAGTTCCAGGAGCCCGACCTCTCCGACCTGCGGCTGGTCGGCGCCGGGCTGGTCATCGCCCTGCTGGTGCTGCTGGTCGGGTCCGTCGTCGGCGCGGCCGTGGTCAACTGGCGCTTCCGCGTGGTCCGCCGCGGTGCGTCGCTGGTCGCCTCCCGCGGGCTGCTCACCCGCCGGCACACCGAGCTCGAGGTCGACCGCATCCGCGGGGTCACCGTCATCGACGGACTGGGCATGCGGCTGGTGCGGGCCGCCCGGGTCAGCGCGCTGGTCACCGGCCTCGGCGACGCCGCCGGGCGCGGGCAGCTGTTCCCCCTGGGGCCGCGCACGGAGGCGTGGGCGCTGGCCCGGCGGGTCACCGACGACCCCGGCGCGCTCGTCGCGCACCCACCCGCGGCCCGCCGCCGCCGGGTGCTGCGCGCCGTCGCCTTCGGGCTGCTGGTGACCGCGGGCGGCGGCGTCCTCCTGGCCGGCGAGGGCGCGTGGTGGCTGCTGGCCGCCGGCGCCGGGCTGACCGCGCTCGGCGTCCCCGTCGGCCTGGCCCGCTACCGCTCGCTCGGGCACGCCGCCGGGCCGCGCACCTTCGCCGTCCGCAGCGGCTGGCTGGTGCGCGAGCAGGCGGTGCTGGAACGGCGGGCGGTCGTCGGCTGGCAGGTCCGGCAGTCGTTCTTCCAGCGGCGGGCGGGCCTGGCCACCGTCACCGCCTGCGTGGGCGCGGGCAGCGGCGGCTACGCGGCCCTCGACATGGCCGCCGACGAGGTGCCCGGGTTCGCGCTGGCCGCCTCCGAGCCCTGGGCCGGCGCGCTCGGCAGGGGTAGGTGAGGGAAACCTTTCCGAGACCGGCGGTTGTCGATCACGGCCCCGGGTAGCTGGCCCGGCGATGACGTCCTGGGGAGCTCAGCCCGCGGGGCCACCGGTGTGCCGCACCGGCTCGCCGGCGCCCAGGCCCACCCGGCCGGCCAGCGCCGCCGCCTCCACCCGCGTCGCCACCTGCAGCCGGCGCAGCAGGTGCGCCACCAGCCGCTTCGTCGTCCGCTCCGAGACGTGCAGCGTCGTCGCGATGTCCACGGTGCCGGTGCCGTCGGCGATCAGCCGCCACAGCCGCCGCTCGTCGGCGGTCAGCTGGTCGACGATGCCCTGCTCCCCCGCCGGCGCGGCGTCCGCCAGGAGCTGGCGCAGCAGCGCCTCGGGCAGCACCGACCAGCCGTCGAGGACGGCCAGCAGCGGCCGCACCAGCGCCTCCGGGTCCGCCGTCTTGGGCAGGAAACCCGAGGCCCCCGCCCGCAGCGCCTCGATGGCGGCGTCCGCCTCGGCCAGCCCGGAGAGCGCGACCACCCGCACCATCGGGTCCGCGCGCCGGATGGCGGCGATCGCCCTCGTCCCCCCGGGGGGCGGCATGTGCAGGTCGACGATCGCCACGTCGGCGTGGTGCCGCTGCACCATCGCCGCGGCGGCCGACGCGTCCTCCGTCGTCGCCACGACCCGCACCCGGCCCTCGCTGAGCCCCGGGAGCAGCAGGCTCAGCCCACGCGTGAACAACGGGTGGTCGTCCACGACGACCACGTCCACCGGCGGCCTGCGGTCAGCAGCGGCCGCGTCGTCGGTCTGCCCCACATCGCTCCTGACGGTCGGTGCGTCTCCCGGCGCCGCTGACCGGACTCCCGAGGAGGTGCCCGTGACCCTGGCTGCCGACACGCAGGCGTCGACGCGGAGCCGCGGACTGCTCAACGATCTCGCCCGGGTGCTGCGCGCGCATCTCCCGCGCCCGCGCCGGACGACCGTCCCCGACCCCGAGACCCCCAGCCCCGAGGACGCCGTCGTCCGCGCGCTCTGCCACGACATGCGCAGCCCGCTCGCCTCGCTGGAGGCGGTGCTGGGCTCCCTGGACCGCGCACCCGGGCAGGCCGGTGAGCTGCTCGCGCTCGCGCGGGCCCAGACGGCGCACCTGTCGTCGATGCTGCGCACGGCCGACGCCACGGGAGGCGCTGTCCAGCGCTCGCGCGGCACCCGCCGCCTCTGCGACGTCCTGCGGGCCTCGGTGGCTGCCTCCGGCCTCCCCCGGTCCCAGCTCGCGCTGGAGGTCGAGGACGGCGCGGGGGACGTCGCCGTCGCGGACGCCCGCGTGCAGCGCATCCTCGTCAACCTGCTGGAGAACGCCCACCGGCACGGGAACGGTGCACCGGTCCGGCTCCGGGCGACGGCCCGCGCCGGGTGGGTGGACCTGGCGGTCACCCAGGGCGGCGTCCCGGCCGAGCGGGTCCTCCAGCACCTGCGCACCGACCGGCCACCGGTCGACCTCACGGGGCTCGGGCTCTGGTCGGTGCGCCGGCAGGCCGGCGAGCTCGGGGGCCGGGTGCTGTGGTCGGCGGACGGCGACGACTTCACCCTGACCGTGCGCCTCCCGGACCGCTGAGGAATTGGCACCGGCGGGCCACGGGACGGCACCGGTGGGCCACCGGGGGCGGGCAGAACCACGTCGTCACCGCGAACGCGGTGGAGCGACGACGCAAGGAGAGCCCGTGTTCACGCACACCCACGCCCTGCAGTACGAGGCCAAGCCCGACGGCCCCGACGCCGCGTTCGCCCGCCGGATGCAGGAGATCCTGGGCGGTCAGTGGGGCGAGATGACCGTCGCCACGCAATACCTGCTGCAGGGCTGGAACTGCCGCCTGCCCGGCAAGTACAAGGACATGCTCCTGGCCATCGGCACCGAGGAGCTGGCCCACGTCGAGATGATCGTGACGATGATCGACCGGCTGCTGGACCACCAGCCGCTCAAGCCCGACGCGGCCGACCGCACCAACGAGGCGGCGGCCGGCTTCGGCAACACGAACCCGCAGCACGCGATCGTCAACGGCGGCGGCGCCTACTACCGCGACTCCATGGGCCTGCCCTGGAGCGGCGGCTACGTGACCGCGAGCGGCAACCTCATGGCCGACTTCCACTACAACGCCACCGCCGAGATGATGGGCCGCCTCCAGGTGTCGCGGCTGTACAACATGACCGACGACCCGGGCGTCAAGGAGATGTTCAAGTTCCTCATCGCCCGCGACCACATGCACCAGATGCAGTGGCTCGCCGCGATCGAGGAGCTCAAGGCGGACGGGCTCGAGGGCATCCCGGTGCCGGAGGCCTTCCCGCTGGAGGAGGAGCCGGACAACTTCGGCTACGCCTTCATCGACGCCTCCGACGGCCCGGACGCCGCCGCCGGCCGCTGGGCCTCCGGACCGGCCGTCGACGGCCGCGGTGAGATGCGCGCCGCCCCGATCGAGGCGACCGCCGACGCCCCGATCCTGCCCCCGGGTGACCCGCGGCTGTTCGGGACGCCGCAGATGGAGGGCCAGTCGATGCTGCAGAAGGCCAAGGACATGCTGAAGTAGGCCCTGGCCCCGTCCGTTGCGCCGTCGCCGTGCCGGCGGCCCGCCCTCGCCCGGGCGCGGCCGCCGGCCCGGCGGGCCCAGCCCCACCCGGAGGTCCTGCCGTGCACCTGCACCTGCCCCGCCTGCCCGTCCCCGCCGTCCTGCTCTCGCTGGTCTACCTGGCGGCGGTCGCCGTCGCGATCAGCGCGCCCGGGCAGCACGCCCTCGCCGGCCTTGTCGTGCTGACCGGCCTGATCGCCCGCTGGGTCGTCCGCGCCCGCCGGTCCGGGCGCGCGGCCGCCCCCGTCGCGCTCGCCGTCGCGGGCACCACCACCGCGGTCGACGCCGTCCT
The DNA here is from genome assembly GCF_030731085.1 of Blastococcus carthaginiensis. Lineage (NCBI taxonomy): Bacteria > Bacillati > Actinomycetota > Actinomycetes > Geodermatophilales > Geodermatophilaceae > Blastococcus > Blastococcus carthaginiensis. The sequence goes on from NZ_JASNFN010000032.1 coordinate 46,494, forward strand.
GCCCGCCGACCCCGCCCCCGCCGCGGCCCCGGCGCACGCCACCGCCGCCTGACCGGCCTCGCCGCACCGCCGCCGTCCTCGCCGCACACCGCGAGGGCGACGACCGCACTGCGAGGTCGACGCCCGCAGCGCACGAGGCGCGCGCCCCCGACCGGGGACGCGCGCCACGTGACGTGCTGGAACGGCCTGCCTCCCGGGGCCCGCGCCGAGCGCAGCGAGGTGCGGGGAGGATCCAGGCCCTCCTTCAGTGCTGGACGGCCTTCTCCGCCCCGATGCCGGTGAGGGCCCGCACCTCGAGCTCGGCCCACTTCGCCTCGTTCGGCTTCTCCTTGGTGAGCACGGTGCCCAGCCAGCCGAGGAAGAAGGACGCCGGGATGGAGACCAGGCCCGGGTTGCGCAGCGGGAACCAGGCGAAGTCGACGCCGGGGAACATCGACGTCTCGGCGCCCGAGACCACCGGGGAGAAGAGGATCAGCCCGATGCAGATGATCAGCCCGCCGTAGATCGACCACAGCGCGCCCTGGGTGGTGAACTTCTTCCAGAACAGCGTGTAGAGGATCGTCGGGAGGTTCGCCGAGGCGGCCACCGCGAACGCCAGCGCCACCAGGAAGGCGATGTTCAGCCCGGCGCGCAGCGCCAGGATGCCCAGCCCGATGGAGACCGCGCCGATGACGACGGCGGTGATCCGGGCGACCTTGACCTCGCCGTTCGGCGGGACGTCGCCCTTCTTGATCACCGACGCGTAGACGTCGTGCGCGAAGGACGCCGAGGCGGTGATGGTCAGGCCCGCGACCACCGCGAGGATGGTCGCGAAGGCGACGCCGGCGATGATGCCGAGCAGCACCGTGCCGCCGAGCTCGAAGGCGAGCAGCGGGGCGGCAGCGTTGACCCCGCCCGGGGCGGCGACGATGGTCTCCGCACCGACCATGGCGCCGGCGCCGTAGCCGATGATCAGGCTGAACAGGTAGAAGATGCCGATCAGCCAGATCGCCCAGACCACCGAGGTCCGCGCGGCCTTCGCCGTCGGCACGGTGTAGAAGCGCATCAGCACGTGCGGCAGGCCGGCGGTGCCGAACACCAGGGCCAGCGCCAGGCTGATGAAGTCCAGCCGGGTGGTGTCGCTGACGCCGTACTGCGCGCCGGGGTTGAGCACGCCCGTGGTGCCGGCCCGATCGGCGGCGCCACCCAGCAGGGCGGAGAGGTTGAAGCCGTAGTCGGCGAGCACCCACAGCGTCATCACCAGCGCACCCGCGATGAGCAGGCTGGCCTTGATGATCTGCACCCACGTCGTGCCGCGCATGCCGCCGACGAGGACGTAGAAGATCATCAGCGCGCCGACCACCGTGACGACGAGCGCCTCGGCCACCGGGCCGCTCACCCCGAGCAGCAGCGCGACCAGGCCACCGGCGCCGGCCATCTGGGCGAGCAGGTAGAACAGCGAGACCGCCAGCGTCGAGATGGCGGCCGCGGTGCGCACCGGGCCCTGCCGCATCCGGAAGGCCAGCACGTCGGCCATGGTGAAGCGGGCGGTGTTGCGCATCAGCTCGGCGACCAGCAGCAGCGCCACGAGCCACGCCACCAGGAAGCCGATGGAGTAGAGGAAGCCGTCGTAGCCGTAGATGGCGATGGCGCCGGCGATGCCGAGGAACGAGGCCGCCGACAGGTAGTCGCCGGCGATGGCCAGGCCGTTCTGCTGGCCGGTGATGGTGCGGCCGGCGGCGTAGTAGTCGGCGGCGCTCTTGTTGTTGCGGCTGGCCCGGAAGGTGATGGCCAGGGTGATGACGACGAACGCGCCGAAGATCGAGATGTTGATCGCCGGGTTGCCGATGGTGGCGTCGGCGGCGAGGAGGTCAGGCACGGGTGGCCCCCTGGGTGCGGGTGTCGCCGGCGGGCGCGCCGGGCGCGTAGTCGTGGGCCTCGAGGCGGTCGCGCATCTCGTCGGCGATGGGGTCGGTCCGCTTGTTCGCGTGCGCCACGTAGAGGTGCGTGATCACGAACGTGGTCACGAACTGGCCGAGCCCGAACAGCAGGCCGACGTTCACGTTGCCGAACACCTGGGTGGACATGAAGTCCGAGGCGTACGTCGACAGGAGGACGTAGAGCAGGTACCAGACGAGGAACGCCACGGTCATCGGGAAGGCGAAGCTGCGGAAGCGCTTCTTCAGCTCCACGAACTCCGGCGAGTCCTGCGCGGCGCGGTACTCCTCGGGCGTCAGCAGACGCCGTTCCTGTGGATCGGTCAAGGTTCGAGCTCCTGGTTCGATCGAGCGGGGCGTCGAGATGCGGGCAGTCGGAACTGTGAGCGCTGTCACGGTAGGGCTGGGGATCCCCGCGGGGCGCCGGTCGCGCCGCCGCTGCGCCGAGCGGTGAGCAGGAGTCGTCGTACGGCAGGTCCGGCGAGACGAGCGGTCGCGCGGTCGCACCACGGCACCGCGCGAGCGCACCGTGCTCGGCGCGATCCGGCCGCACCGGTGCCGTCCCGTCGCGGGCTCGTCGAGGTCAGCGAGCCGGGTTCACCGCGGCAGGACGCCGCGGTCGAGCTGCACCGCCTCGGGAGCGTGCAGCCGGACCATGGTCCGGGCGGTGTGCCGTGGCACCCGCCGGGAGGTGGCCAGGGAGACCCCCACCATGGTGAGGAAGGCCAGCGGGACGGTCCACGCCGCCGGCTGGGCGAGCAGCGCGCCCGGCCAGCCGGTGGGGGCCATGCCGAGCAGGGTGGCGATCACCGCTGCGCCGGCGCAGCCGCCGCCGACGAGCATCCCGGCGATCGCGCCGGCGTCGGTCAGCCGGCGCCACCAGATGCCGAGCACGAGCAGCGGGCAGAAGGTCGAGGCGGCGAAGGCGAAGGCCAGCCCGACCGCCTGCGCCACGCCCACCCCCTCGGCCAGCAGGGCCAGGCCCAGCGGGACGAGGACGGCGACGACGGCACCGGCCTGGAAGGCGCGCACCCCACCGAGCCGGCGGCCCAGCCCGTCCTGGCTGATGACGCCGGCCACCGCGACGGTCAGCCCGGACGACGTGGACAGGAACGCCGCGAACGCCCCGGCGGTGGTCAGCGCCGACAGCAGCTCGCCCAGCGTGCCGGCCAGCATCCGGGACGGCAGCTCCAGCACCACCGACTCGGTGTCGCCGCTGGCGATGAGATCCGGCGCGTAGAGCCGGCCCAGCCCGCCGTACACCGGCGGCAGGAGGTAGAAGAGCCCCAGGAGTGCCAGCACGAACAGGGTCGTGCGCCGCGCCGCGGCCCCGTCGGGGTTGGTGTAGAAGCGCACCACGACGTGCGGGAGACCCATCGTGCCGAGGAATGTGGCGAGGATGATCGAGTACGTGGTGTAGAGCTGGTGGTCGCCGGTCCCGGCGAGCGGCGACTCCCAGGAGTCCCCGGGCGTGGTCCCGGTCGAGGCGGGGGACACCCCGCCGTCGCCGAGCCAGATGGTGACCATGAACAGCAGCGGGAACAGCAGCGCGGTGAGCTTCAGCCAGTACTGGAACGCCTGGACGAACGTGATGCTGCGCATGCCGCCGAACAGCACGTTGACCAGCACCACCGTCGCGACGAGCACGCCACCCAGCCACGGCCCGGTACCGGTGGTGGCGGCCAGTGCGAGGCCCGCCCCCTGGAACTGCGGCATGAGGTACAGCCAGCCGATGGCCACGACGAGCAGCGCGGACAGCCGGCGCACCGCCCGCGACTCCAGCCGGCTCTCGGCGAAGTCGGGCAGGGTGTAGGCGCCGGAGCGTCGCAGCGGCGCGGCCACGAGGACCAGCAGGACGAGGTAGCCCGCCGTCCAGCCGACCGGGTACCACAGCATCTCCGTGCCGAACGCCAGCACCAGGCCGGCGACGCCGAGGAAGGACGCCGCGGAGAGGTACTCCCCGCCGATGGCCGAGGCGTTCAGCCCTGGCCGCACGGTGCGGGAGGCCACGAAGAAGTCGCTGGTGGTGCGGGAGAACCGCCAGCCGTAGGCGCCGACCGCCAGCGTGGCCACGACGACGGCCGTGACCGCGACGATGCTGTAGCCCGCGGCGCTCACGACCGGCCGCTCGCCGGCCGGGGGGTCACGACCGGTCCAGCACGTCGGTGAAGGCGCGTTCGTTGCGCTCGGCGGCCCGGACGTAGAGCCAGCCGATCGCGAACAGGAACGGGTAGACGGCGAACGCCAGGAGCAGCCACGGGAGCGGCACGGCGAGCACTTCGACCGTGGACAGCTCGGGTGCGAGCCAGAACAGCAGGGGGATGCCGCCGACCACCACGGCGAGGGTGGCGAGGGCGAGCAGCGCCAGCCGGAGCTGGGAGCGCAGCAGCGAGGACATGTACACCTCGCCCAGGGCGGTCTGGGCCTCGATCTCGCGGGCGACCGGGACCCGCTGCACGCGTGCGGCGCCGGTGCGCGGGCTGGTGACGCGCACCCGGCGGGGCGAGGTGTCCGGCACCGGTCAGCCCCGGCCCTGCGTGCCCGGCCGGGCGCGCCGCACCAAGAGGTCGCGCAGTTCCCGGGTGTGCCGCCGGCTCACGACCAGCTCCGTGCCACCGACGACGACCGTGCACCGCCCGGCGTCCATCCGGACCTCCTCGACGTGCTGGAGCGCGACCAGCAGCGACCGGTGGATCCGCACGAAGCCGGCGTCCTTCCAGCTCTCCTCCAAGGTGGTCAGCGGCACGCGGACCAGATGGCTGCCCGACGCGGTGTGCAGCCGGGCGTAGTCGCCCTGCGCCTCGACGTACCGGACGCTGGAGCGCGGGACGAACCTCGTCACACCGCCCAGTTCCACGGCGATGTCGTCGTCCACCGCCACCGGTCCACCGGCCCGCGCGCCGACCACCCGGCGGACCGCCTCGGACAGCCGGTCGTCGCGGACGGGCTTGAGGACGTAGTCGACGGCGCCGAGCTCGAACGCGTCCACCGCGTGGTCGTCGTACGCGGTGACGAAGACGACCGGCGGCGGCGCCTTGAACCGGGAGAGCACGCGCGCCAGGTCGACTCCGCTGAGCCCGGGCATCCGGATGTCGAGGAAGACGGCGTCGACCGCCCGCTCCTGGAGCAGGCGCAGCGCCTCCGTGGCCGAGTCGCTGGTCAGCACGGTCCCGATCCGCCCGTCCCGCTCGAGCAGCCAGCGCAGCTCCTCGAGGGCCGGGCGTTCGTCGTCCACCACCAGGACGGTCAACCGGTCTGCGGTCACGGCACCTCCTCGCCGGCGGTCGTCGGCGTCGTGACCGACGGTGCCCTGCTCATGCGTGACCTCGCCGGCTCGGTCACGTGTGCACCCCGGGCGCGAACTTGGGGACGCGCACGATGACCTTCGTCCCCGCGCCAGGGGCCGTCTCGACGACCAGACCGTAGTCGTCCCCGAACGCGGTGCGCAGCCGGGCATCGACGTTGCCCAGCCCCACCGAGTCGACCGAGACGTCACCGGCAAGGGCCCGCCGCACCTTCTCCGGGTCCTCGCCGATCCCGTCGTCCTCGACCGAGATCAGGCACTCCCCGGCCTGGTCGGCGGCGATGATGGTCACGGTCCCGGTGCCCGGCTTGCGTTCCAGACCGTGCCGCACCGCGTTCTCCACGAGCGGCTGCAGGCAGAGGAACGGGACGGCGACCGGCAGGACCTCCTGCGCCACCCGGAGCGTGACCTGGAGCCGGTCACCGAACCGTGCCTTCTCCAGCACCAGGTACCGCTCGATCGACCGCAGCTCCTCGGCCAGGGTCGTGTATTCACCGTGGTGGCTGAACGAGTACCGGGTGAAGTCGGCGAACTCCAGCAGGAGCTCCCGCGCCCGCTCGGGGTCGGTCCGGACGAACGAGGCGATGGCGCTCAGCGAGTTGTAGATGAAGTGGGGGCTGATCTGCGCTCGCAGCGCCCGGACCTCGGCCTCCATCAGCCGCGTCCTCGAGGCGTCGAGCTCCGCCAGTTCCAGGTTCCCCGACACCCAGCGCGCGACCTCGGTGACGGCCCGGACGAGCCCGGCGGAGGCCGACGAGGTGAACGCCTGCAGGGTGCCGACCACCCGGTCCTCCACCACGAGCGGGCTGATGACGACCTGCCGCAGCCCGCAGCCGGCGTCCGAGCAGGCGAAGTCCCTGCGGTCCCGGACCACCGTGCCACCCGACTCCAGGACGATGCCGGCGAGAGCTGCCGCGTCCGGTTCGTGGTGGCCGAAGCGACCGTCCCAGGCCAGCGTCGTCACGGTGTCGGTCAACGCGACGGCCGGGACCCCGAGCAGGTCCCGCAGGTGCCGGATGGCGCGGCCGGCGGAGCCGCTGGTCAGGCCCTCCCGCAGCTCCGGCGCCGTCAGGGAGGCCGAGTGGAGGGTCCGGAACGTCGCCTGCTCCGCCTCCGTGCCGAGGTGACCGGGGCGCAGCCAGCGCAGCGCGTCGCGCATCACGGTGCCTCCCTCCAGGCAGCCCGGCCGACCGTCGGACCGTGGGCCAGCGAACCGTAGATCCTGGCGGCACGCGCACATCGGCGAACCGCGGAGCATCCCCCGGGGCGGGGGCTCCGCCCCGGCTCACCCCGCCGGCAGCTGCTCCCCGCACCGGGGGCAGACGGTGGGCGGGTCCTCGTCGGCCAGCCCGCCGCAGGCCGGACACACCCGGCGCAGCCAGCACGCCGGGTCGCCGCCGTCGTCGGGCACCGACCTCGTCCGGTCGTCGTCCACGCGCCCTCCCAATGCGACAACTCTGTTGCGGCCCGCCCGCCGAGGGATGCCGGTGCCGGATCGGGGGTAGCCAGCGACGGTCGTACGAAATCCCTCGGAAGGACCAGGATGACCCGCCGCACGCGCAGGAACGCATTCGCCACCCTGCTCCTCGCCACCACCCTGCCCCTCGCCGCCTGCGGTGGGGAAGGCGGCGCCGACAGCCCGGGGGTCGACGAGCTCGACAACCCGCTCGACGTGCCCGGCGACGAGGTGATCGGCGGCAATCCCGGCCCCGACGAGGCCGTGACCGAGGACATCAAGATCACCGCGGTGGGGCTCGCCTACCCGGACGACGGCGTGTGGGAGCAGGGCGAGGACGTCCGGCTCTACGCCGCGATCGCCAACACGGGGACCACCGGTGACCAGCTGGTCGAGGTCCGCGGCGAGGACTTCGCCGGCGCGGAGCTGATCCCGCTGGACGGTGCCGCCGGCACGATCGAGGTCCCCGAGGAGGACAACGTCTACCTGGAGCCGGAGGGGCCGCCGTCGGTGCTCCTCACGGACCTGTCGACGGACCTGCGCTCGTCGCAGTCGATCCCCGTCACCTTCGTCTTCGAGCAGGCCGGCGAGGTCACCATGGAGGCGCCGGTGGTCTCCGAGCCTCCCGGCCAGGGCGACTTCGAGGCCCCGGAGGACCCGACGTCGGAGAACTGATCCCCCCGCAGGACGACCCGCGGATCATCCCGAGGGGCGACGAGGCGGGCGACCGCGGTCCCTAGGCTTCCGCGCATGGAACGGTCGCCCGCCGTCGAGCGCCTGGCCCCGTGGCTGCAAGGCCGGGCGTTCGCCGTCGACGCCGGGCTGGCCGCTCTCATCGGCCTGGTCACCGTGGTGCTGCCCGGCCTCACCGGGGCCTACTTCTGGTCGGACCAGACCCGCGCACTGGTCCTCGGGTTGCTCCTGGTCGCCCCGCTGGCCTGGCGTCGGGTCGCGCCGGTGCCCGCGGCCGCGGCGGTCATCGCGGCCGGGCTGCTGGAGCTCGTCGTCTCCGACGAATTTCTGGCCGCCAACGTCGCGGCCCTGGTGATGGTCTACTCGCTGGCCGCCTACGCCCCGCGCTGGGCCGGGCAGTGCGGGTTGGCCGTCGGGCTGGTCGGCGCCCTCCTCGCCGCGGCGCGCTACTTCGGCGGCGACTTCTCCGACAGCACGCTCATCACGGCGGGGGCTATCGGCGTCTCGGTGGTCGCCGCCTGGGCGCTGGGCGACCTGCGGCGGGCGCGGCTCCAGCGGATGGCCGCGCTCGAGGAACGCGCGCAGCTGCTGGAGCTGGAGCGCGACCAGGAGATGCGGCTGGCCGCCACGGCCGAGCGGGCCCGCATCGCGCGGGAGATGCACGATGTCGTCGCGCACTCCCTGTCGGTCGTCATCGCGCAGGCCGACGGCGGCCGCTACGCCGGCAAGGCCGACCCGCAGGCGGCCACCGACGCGCTGGAGGCGATCGCCGCCACCGGCAGGCAGGCGCTCACCGACATGCGCGCCCTGCTCGGCGTGCTCCGGGACGGCGGCGGCGAGGAGTACGCCCCGCAGCCCGACGTCGCCGCGATCCCGGCCCTGGTCGAGGACGTGCGGGGCAGCGGCCTGGACGTCGACCTCATCGAGGAGGGCACGCCGCAGCCGATGCCGGCCGGCCCGCAGCTGGCCGCCTACCGCATCGTGCAGGAGTCGCTCACCAACGTGCTCAAGCACGCCGGCCCGGCCGGCCGCGCCTGGGTGCGGCTCCAGTGGCGGCCCGACACGCTGGAGCTCTCCGTCCTGGACGACGGCCGGGGCGCCGCGGCCGCGGTCACCGGCTCCGACGGCCTGGGCCAGGGGCTCCGTGGCATGCGGGAGCGCGCCCAGCTGCACGGCGGCCGGCTGGAGGCCGGGCCCCGGCACGGTGGCGGTTTCGGCGTGCACGCCGCCCTGCCCTACCGTGCAGGCCGATGAGCGCGATCCGGGTCGTCCTCGTGGACGACCAGCAGATGGTGCGGGCCGGGTTCCGCATGGTCATCGACTCCCAGGCCGACCTCACCGTGGTCGGGGAGGCCGGTGACGGCGCGGCGGCGGTCGAGGTGCTGGCCCGCACCCCCGCCGACGTCGTCCTCATGGACATCCGCATGCCCGGCACCGACGGCATCGAGGGCACTCGGCAGGTCACCGCGCTGCCCGAGCCGCCGCGGGTCGTCGTCCTCACCACGTTCGACCTCGACGAGTACGTGGTGGCCGCGATCGGCGCCGGGGCCAGCGGCTTCCTGCTCAAGGACGCCGCGCCCGAGGAGATGCTCTCCGCGATCCGCACCGTGCACGCCGGTGACTCGGTGATCGCGGCGAGCTCCACCCGCCGGCTGCTGCAGCACGTGGCGCCCATCCTGCGGGGCGGGGTGGCCGTCGCACCCGCCGGCGCCGACGACGGGGCCCTGGGCGAGCTGACGCCGCGCGAGCGCGAGGTGCTCGAGCAGATGGCCTACGGCGCGACCAACAGCGAGATCGCCGCGCACTTCTTCGTCAGCGAGGCGACGGTGAAGACCCACGTCGGCCGGGTGCTGGCCAAGACCGGCTCGCGCGACCGGGTGCAGGCCGTCGTCCTGGCCTACCGCACCGGGCTGGTCGCCCCCGCGGACCTCCTCCGCAACGCCTGAGCCGGCGCCGACCGACTCACGCCGACCGTCCGGCACCAGCCGGCCAGGTGACCCTCCAGGCGCTCTGCCTCTGAGTGCACCTGCACTCAGAGGCAGAGCGTGCCGAGGGGACCACCTGCCAGGGACGGGAGGCCCGGCAGCGGCCGGATCCACCCGCAGCATGACGGCCGGTCCACCCGGGGGACCACCGCGGGGTCGCGGAAGACCGGCCCCTGCTCCGACGCGGGGGGACGCCGCCGGGCGGGAGCGTGATCACCGTCGATGAAGTCCGTTCCCGGAGGTGCGCAGTGCCCGTCCCCGTCATGACCGTCCCCGGCGAGCCGCCGGCGTCCCTCGCCGGCGCCGCCGTCCGCGCCGCCGGCCTGCGCAAGACCTACGGCGGCGGCGAGACCGCCGTCCACGCGCTGGCCGGCGTCGACGTCACCTTCGCCCGCGGCGAGTTCACCGCGATCATGGGTCCCTCCGGCAGCGGCAAGTCCACGCTGATGCACTGCCTGGCGGGGCTCGACAGCGCCACCGCCGGGCAGGTGTGGCTCGGCGACACCGAGCTGACCAGCCTCCGGGACGACGAGCTCACCGGGCTGCGCCGCCAGCGGATCGGGTTCGTCTTCCAGGCGTTCAACCTGCTGCCGGTGCTGCCGGCGCGCGAGAACATCGTGCTGCCGATGCAGCTGGCCGGGCTGCGCCCCGACCCGGTCTGGTTCGACGACGTCGTCGCGCGGCTGGGGCTGCGCGAGCGCCTCGGCCACCGCCCGCACGAGCTCTCCGGCGGCCAGCAGCAGCGGGTGGCCATCGCCCGCGCGCTGCTCCCCCGCCCCGACGTCGTCTTCGCCGACGAGCCCACCGGCAACCTCGACTCCCGCAGCGGCGCGGAGGTGCTCGGCCTGCTGCGCTCCAGCGTCAAGGAGACCGGCCAGACCGTCGTCATGGTCACCCACGACCCGTCGGCCGCCGCCTACGCCGACCGCGTGGTGCTGCTGGCCGACGGCCGGCTGGCCGGCGAGCTCACCGACCCGACCGCGGCCTCCGTGCTCGACGCCCTGCGCGGGTTGGGGGCCTGACGTCGTGCGCGTAGTCACCCTGGCGAGCATCCGGGCGCACCTGCCCCGGCTGATCGCCTCCACCCTGGCGATCGTCATCGCCGTGGGCTTCGTGGTCGCCACCCTGGTGCTCAACGAGACCTCGCGCGCCACGGTCCTCGAAGCCGTGGGCGCCCCGTACGTCGGCACCGACGCGGTGGTCACCTCCGACGACGGCTCGGGTCTCGACGACGAGCTGGAACGCATCGCCGCCCTGGACGGCGTCGCCGCGGTCGACGCCACCTGGGAGACCGGCGTGCAGGCCCTGCTGCCCGGCCGAACCGGTCTGCAGTACCTGCTCGCCGAGTCGGTCGCCGACGCGCCGGCCCTCCGCTGGCAGTCGATGGCCGACGGCGAGCTGCCCGATGCGCCCGGCGAGATCGCGGTGAGCGAGCGCACCGGCGCCGCCGTCGGCGACACGATCGACCTCACGTACTCGGCGCCCGACGGCACCGAGCGGGACGCGTCCGTCACGGTCACCGGCGTCGTGGACCTGGGCGGCGACCCCACGGCGGGCATCTACGGCCGCATCTGGGGCACCGCCGACCAGCTGCGCACCTGGGGCGCCGTGGACCCGTACGAGCTGCGGGTGGCCGGGGCCGACGGCGTGCCGGCCGGGGACGTGGTGCAGCAGGTCGGCGCCGCCCTGGCCGACCGGCAGGTCGTGGTGCGCACCGGCACCGGGCAGGCCGAGGAGGCCGCCGCCCGGCTGACCGGCGACACGATGGCGCTCACCGCGGTGCTGCTGGTCTTCGCCACCGTGGCGGTGCTGGTCGCGGGCCTCGTCATCGCCAACACGTTCGCCGTCCTGCTGGCCCAGCGGACCCGCGAGCTGGCACTGCTGCGCTGCGTGGGCGCGACCGCCCGCCAGGTGCGCCGCAGCGTGCTGGGCGAGGCGGCGCTGACCGGCCTGGCCGCGTCGGTCGTCGGCGTCCTCGCCGGCATCGGCCTGGCTGCCGGGGTGTCGGCGATCGCCGAGGCCGCCGACTCCCCGGTCCCGCTCTCCGGCCTCTCCGTGCCGCTGGTCGCCGTCGCCGCCGGGCTGGCCGTCGGCACGGCCACCACCCTGCTCGCGGCGCTCGCCCCCGCCCGCGGCGCCACGAAGGTCGCCCCGCTGGCCGCGCTCCGGCCGGCCGACCCTGCGCCGCTGAGGTCGCGGGGCGGCGTGCTGCGCCTGGTGCTGGGCCTGCTGCTGGTCGTCCCCGGCGTGCTGCTCATGGGGGTCGGCGTCGCGCTGGCCGACGTCCTGATCGCGCTGCCGGGCGGTGCGCTGAGCTTCCTCGGCGTCGTCCTGCTGGCCCAGCGGGCGGTGCCCCCGGTGGTGGGCGCCGTCGGCCGGCTGACCGCCCGCCTGGGTGGCGTGCCCGGGCGGCTCGCCGCCGGCAACGCCACCCGCAACCCCCGGCGGACGGCGGCGACGGCGACCGCGCTGCTCATCGGCGTCACCCTGACCACCGCCATGGTCGTCGGCGCGGCGTCGACGCGGGCCACCGCGCAGGCCGGCCTGGCCGCGCAGTACCCCACCGACGTGATCGTCCAGGGCGACGGCGCGATGCCTGCGTCGCTGCCGGGCCGGCTGGCCGCGGTCGACGGCGTGGTGGCCGCATCGTCGCTCACCGCCGCGACGGCGACCGGGCCGGACGGCGAGGAGACGATCGTCGCCGGGCTGGACGCCGCGACCGCGGCGCCGGTGATGCGCTCCACCGCCGACGTGCCGATCCCCGCGGCCGGCGAGGTCGTGCTGCCGTGGTGGACCGAGTCGAGCTGGGAGGTGCCGGTGGGCGGTCCCGTCACCTTCACCGCCGGCGACCGGACGACGACCCTCACCGCCCTGTACGGCGACGTCGAGCGGCCCACGCTCCCGGCCGCCGAGCTGGCCCGGCTCGCACCCGGCGCCGCCGTCGACACCGTCTGGCTGCGGCTGGCCGACGACGCCGACCACACGGACGTGATCGACGAGGTCACCGACGTGGCGGGCGCCGCGATGCCGTTCGCCTTCGTCACCGGGCTGGCCAGCGAGCGTGCCGCGATCGACTCGGTGCTCGACGTGCTGCTGCTCGTCGTCACCGGCCTGCTGGGCGTGGCGGTGGTGATCGCCCTGATCGGGGTGGGCAACACGCTGGCCCTGTCGGTGGTCGAACGGCGGCAGGAGAACGGGCTGCTGCGGGCGCTGGGTCTGACCCGGGGGCAGCTGCGAGGGCTGCTCGCCTGGGAGTCCGCGCTGGTGGCCGGGGTCGCCGCGGTGCTCGGCGTGGTGCTGGGCAGCGCCTACGGGCTGATCGGCGTCGCGTCGGTGCTCGGCTCCTACGGCGAGCTGGTGCTGAGCATGCCGTGGCTGCAGGTCGGCGCGATCGTGCTGGTCGCGACGGTGGCCGGGCTGCTCGCGTCGGTGCTGCCGGCCCGCCGCGCGGCGCGCACCCCGCCGGTGGCCGCCATCGCCGGCTGACCGGCGATGATCAGGTGACAGTGAGGATGTAGGCGAGCCCCGCAGCAGCCGTTCCTGACCCTTCAGGTGACTGGCCTCGGGTCTTTATCCGGATTTGTCGGTTCGGTCGCTGCGGGGCTCGCTGCACTCACCAGACGTGGCGGTGTGACCTCATAGGAGCCTGTGCCAGCAGGCACCCATCACTGTCTTGTCCGCTCGCCCGGCGGTGCGTGCCGCCCTGTCGGTTGCGAGCGAGGAGGACGGCGATGACCACCATCGCACCAGAGACTGTCCCGGGCCAGGTCCAGGTGGCCGGTGGCGTGGACACCCATTGCGACACCCACACCGCGGCCGCGGTCGACACCACCGGGCGGCTGCTGGGCCACCGGCAGTTCCCGGCCACCGCGGCCGGCTACCGGCAGCTGCTGGCCTGGCTGCGGACCTTCGGCGCCCTGCTGGTCGTCGGGATCGAGGGCACCGGCGCCTACGGCGCCGGCCTGGCCCGCCACCTGGCGGCCGAGGGCGTGGCGATGCTCGAGGTCGACCGGCCCGACCGCAAGCTGCGCCGGTTGGCCGGCAAGTCCGATCCGCTGGATGCCGAGGCCGCCGCCCGCACCGCACTGGCCCGCACCCGCACCGGCACCCCCAAGGACCGCAGCGGGCAGGTGGAGGCGTTGCGCAACCTGCGCGTGGCTCGCAGCAGCGCGGTGGATCAGCGGGCGGACTGCCAGCGGCGGATCAAATCGCTGATCGTCACCACCGCCGAGCCCCTGCGAGCCCAGCTGCGCGGCCTGAAGGACAGCCGGTTGATCACCACCTGCGCCGGCCTGCGCCCGGACCCGGCCCGCATCGGCGAACCGGAGCAGGCCGCCAAGACCGCCCTGCGCGCCCTGGCCCGCCGCCACGCAGCCCTGACCGCCGAGATCGACGACCTGGACAAGCTCATCGGCCCGCTGGTCACCGCCATCAACCCCGAGCTGATGACCCGCACCGGCGTGGGCCCCGACGTCGCCGGACAGCTGCTGGTCACCGCCGGGCAGAACACCGACCGGCTGCACTCCGAACCGGCCTTCGCCATGCTCTGCGGCGTCGCCCCCATCCCGGCGTCCTCGGGCAGAACCCACCGCCACCGGCTCAACCGCGGCGGCGATCGCCAAGCCAACGCCGCCCTCTACCGCGTCGCGCTCTGCCGGATGCGCTGGGAGCCACGCACCCGTGCCTACGTCGAACGCCGCACTAA
>NZ_JASNFN010000033.1:0-59886 GCF_030731085.1 Blastococcus carthaginiensis
CGGATGAACGCCACACCACGACCCTAGGCCGACCCCGTTAGTGCGTGAACCACGCACCAAGACGACGCGTAGTCGCAGGTCAGCGCCGAGCAGTCGGAACGATCACGCTGCAGTGAGCCAAGTCAGGGGCCGCTGGGCCCTGTCGCTCCCCCTGCCCCAGGTCGGCCGCTGCGCCTCGTGGTTCCTCCTGCCGCCGTGCGGGCGGTGCCGGGCCCCCGGGAGATGGTGCAGCACTCCCCGCGTCGCCCAGGCCCGCTCAGGGGCCGTGCCGCGCCCCGCGGTCTCCATGCGCGACCGCGTGACGCCGACCCGTCGGGCTGCCCGATCGCGGCCTCCACTCCGCCGACGCACCACCGTCGGCGACCGACGGCGGACCGCTGTGACTCGTGGTGCGTCGCCCGGAAGTTTCTTCCGGAGTTTTCTCCGTCCACACCCGGTGGGAGGAGTCCGTGCAGGTCAGCCGCGGTGGTCCGCGCGACGTGCGGTGGCTGTCCCCCGACTCGTCCACATGTCGACACGCCTCCGTCCACCGACTTGTCCACAAGTTGTGCAGATCGGTGTGCACACCGGTGGTGGACGCGGCCCGCTGAGCTTCCTAACGTCCTCTCCGCCACCGAGCAGACGACGCGAATGTCGGTCCCCTCCGGTAGGCAGGAGCCGAACAGGTGTTCGGCAAGGCGCCGTCCGCCGAGCTCGCGTACTTCCCCTGCGCGCGGTGGTGATGCGGGCGCGCCCGCAAGGAGATGGAGGTACCCCCGTGGCGGTGGCCGACGAGTTCAGCCGACCGTCCGTGACGGCGCCGGAGTACGACCGGCAGCCGCCTCAGGACGTCGCGGCGGAGCAGTCGGTGCTCGGCGGCATGCTGCTGAGCAAGGACGCGATCGCCGACGTCGTGGAGGTCTTGCACGGCAACGACTTCTACCGGCCGGCGCACCAGGTGATCTTCGACTGCATCCTGGACCTCTACGGGCGGGGTGAGCCGGCGGACGCGATCACCGTCGCCGCGGAGCTCAACCGGACCGACCAGCTGTCCAAGATGGGCGGCGCGGTCTACCTGCACACGCTCATCCAGTCCACGCCCACGGCGGCCAACGCGGGCTACTACGCCGCGATCGTCGCCGAGCAGGCGGTGCTGCGGCGCCTGGTGGAGGCCGGCACCCGGGTGGTGCAGCTGGGCTACGGAGCGGCCGGCGGCAAGGGCGACGTCGACGACATCGTCGACCGCGCCCAGCAGGAGATCTACGACGTCACCGAGAAGCGCATGAGCGAGGACTACTCGCGCCTCGAGGACGTGCTCCAGCCGACGATGGACGAGCTGGACGCGATCGCCTCCCGCGGTGGCACCGCCCGCGGCGTCCCCACCGGGATCCGCGACCTCGACGAGCTGACCAACGGCCTGCAGGCCGGTCAGATGGTCGTCATCGCCGCGCGGCCCGGTGTGGGCAAGGCTCTGGCGCTCGACACCCCGATCGCCACGCCGTCGGGGTGGACCACCATGGGCGAGGTCCGCGTCGGCGACCAGGTCATGGGGTCCGACGGGCGCCCGACGACGGTCGTCGCGGCGACCGGGGTCATGGACGGGCGCCCCTGCTACGAGGTCCACTTCTCCGACGGCTCGGCGATCGTGGCCGACGCCGAGCATCAGTGGCTCACCGACACCCGGGCCAGCCGGAAGTCGGCCCAGGCGGCGGCGACCGGCTACAACCGGTACCGCAATCAGCGCACGTTCGCGGAGGTGCGGACGACCGAGGAGATCGCGCGCACCGTCCGGTGCGCGACGAAGGACGCCCGTCTCAACCACTCGGTGCGCAACTGCCGGCCCCTGGACCTGTCGCCGGCCGATCTCCCCATCCCGCCGTACGCCCTCGGCGTGTGGCTGGGAGACGGCACCTCCGCGGCAGCGCAGTTCACCAGCGCCGACCCGGAGATCGCCGTCTACATCGAGGCCGAGGGGCTCGTGGCCCAGCCGACCGGGGCTGACCGTCGGGACTCGTTGCGGCTGCCGGCGCGGGTCTCCGCAGAGATGCGGAGCTGCCCGATGTGCGGCGAGCTCTTCCTGCCGCGCACGTCGCAGGTGCAGACCTGCGGCAAGACGTGCGGCGGTCGACTGCGCGGCAGCGGCGGCGTGGGCATCCAGGCCACGTGTCCCGACTGCGGTGGCCCCTCGAGCGGCCTGGCGCAGTGCCAGGGCTGCCGCGACGAGCACGGCACCGTGAAGGGCCTCCTGCGCACCCTGGGCGTGCTCGGCGACAAGCACATCCCGACGTCGTACCTCCGGGCGTCCGTCCCCCAGCGGCGGGCGCTGCTGGCCGGCCTGCTCGACACCGACGGCACCGTCACACCGAGCGGGGCCGTCCAGTTCGCCGTCACCAACCGGCGGTTGGCCGAGGACGCCCGTGAACTCATCGCGGGCCTCGGCCACCGGGTGAAGCTCAGCACCAAGCGGGTGCGCGGTCGGTCCGAGGCGTCGTCGACCTGCTACACGCTGACCTTCAGCACCGACGACGAAGTGTTCGCGCTCGAACGGAAGAAGCTCCTGCACAAGGAGCGGGGCGCACGCACGTTCACCGCCCGGGGTGTCCGTTTCATCACCGACGTCCGGCCGGTGGCCAGCGTGCCCGTGCGGTGCATCCAGGTCGACGCTGCGGACTCCCTCTTCCTCGCGGGCCGCAGCTTCATCCCGACGCACAACTCGACCCTGGGCTTGGACATCGCGCGCTCGGCCACCGTGAAGCACCAGATGCCCGCGGTGATCTTCTCGCTCGAGATGAGCAAGCACGAGATCACCATGCGTCTGCTCTCGGCCGAGGCGAAGGTGCCGCTGCACCACATGCGCGCCGGCACGCTCTCCGACGAGGACTGGGCGAAGCTCGCCCGCCGGATGGGCGAGGTGGCCGACGCCCCGCTGTACATCGACGACTCGCCGAACATGACGATGATGGAGATCCGGGCCAAGGCGCGGCGCCTCAAGCAGCGCAACGACCTCAAGCTAGTCGTCATCGACTACCTCCAGCTGATGACCTCGGGCAAGCGCGTCGAGAGCCGCCAGCAGGAGGTCTCAGAGTTCTCTCGTGCGCTGAAGCTGCTGGCCAAGGAGCTCGAGGTCCCGGTCATCGCGATGTCACAGCTGAACCGAGGCTCGGAGCAGCGGCAGGACAAGAAGCCGATGCTGTCGGACCTCCGTGAGTCGGGCTGCCTGACGGCCGACACGCGCATCCTGCGCGCCGACACCGGCGCGGAGACCACGATGGGCGAGTTGTTCGAGAGCGGTGCGACCGATGTACCGGTGTGGTCGCTCGACGACAATCTGCGCTACGTCCGCCGGCACCTGACCCACGTCTTCTCGACCGGCCGGAAGCAGGTCTTCCAGCTGACGACGTCCTCGGGCAAGACCGTGCGGGCGACGGCCAACCACCCGTTCCTCACCTACGACGGCTTCCGGCCGCTGGGGGACCTCGCCCCCGGCGATCGGATCGCGGTGCCACGGCACGTCCCGGCACCCGACCGGATGACCGTCTGGGAGGACGAGAAGGTCACCCTGCTGGCTCACCTGATCGGGGACGGCAGCTTCGTCAAGCGTCAACCGCTGCGCTACGCCTCGATCGACGAGGCGAACCTGCGGGCGGTCACGACGGCGGCCCTGCACTTCGGTGTCGTGGCGGTGCGCGACGAGCATGCGGCCGCGTGCTGTACCAGTCTGCGACTACGTGCGCCTTTCCCGCTGACGCACGGCAAGCGGAACCCGATCGCTGCCTGGCTCGACGAACTGGGGCTGTTCGGGCTGCGCAGCCACGAGAAGTTCGTCCCCGAGCCGGTCTCCTCCCTGCCCAAGAAGCAGATCTCGCTGTTCTTGCGGCACCTGTGGGCCACCGACGGTTCCGTCACCGTGAACAAGAACGGCCGCGGCGGCCGTGTGTACTACGCGTCGACCAGTCGCCAGCTCGTCGACGACGTCTCTCGCCTACTGCTGCGGTTCGGCATCTCGAGCCGCATCCGGCGGGTCCGGA
Organism: Blastococcus carthaginiensis; assembly: GCF_030731085.1. Taxonomy (NCBI): domain Bacteria; kingdom Bacillati; phylum Actinomycetota; class Actinomycetes; order Geodermatophilales; family Geodermatophilaceae; genus Blastococcus; species Blastococcus carthaginiensis. The sequence continues at coordinate 4,008 of NZ_JASNFN010000033.1, forward strand.
AGAGCGGCTACCGCGATGGCTGGACGCTCGACATCAGCGGCTGCGACGACCAGCGGCGCTTTCTCGGGGAGATCGGTGTCCACGGCGAGCGCGGCGAGGCTGCTGAGCGCCTCCTGGAGATCGTGCGCGGGCTGTCCGGTAACACGAACGTGGACACGATCCCCACGCAGGTGTGGGAGCGGGTCCGGGAAGTGCTGGCCGAACGAGGCATGAGTCACCGGGCGTTCGCGGCGGCCATGGGTAGCGCTTTCTGCGGCAGCACGATGTGGAAGCACGCCCCGAGTCGGGAGCGCCTAGGGCGGGTCGCCGAGATCCTCGGCGACGCGGAACTGGAGATGCAGGCGGTGAACGACCTCCTCTGGGACGAGGTCGTCTCGATCGAGCAGAGCGTCGTGGAGGAGGTCTACGACGCCACGGTGCTCGGCGGCCACAACTTCGTGGCCGAGGGCATCGTCGTCCACAATTCGATCGAGCAGGACGCCGACATGGTGATGATGATCCACCGCGAGGACATGTACGAGAAGGAGTCCCCGCGGGCCGGTGAGGCCGACATCATGCTGGTCAAGCACCGCAACGGCCCGACCGCCAACGTCACCGTCGCCTTCCAGGGCCACTACAGCCGCTTCGTCGACATGGCGAACTGAGAGTGGAGCAGCCACCGGGGTTCGCGGGGCCCGGGACCGGACGGTCCCGGGCCCCGCGGCGTACCGGCGCCGTTCCGTTCCGCGGTCCGGGCTGGGCGCCGAGCACCGTGGACGGACCCGTCCGTTCAGCGCTGCGCTACGACCTGCAGCGATGCAGGGGCCAACCATTGTGGCGCGAGTCACCCGTGGGCTAGGAAGAGGACCCCCGAGCCCTTGGAGAGCCCGTGACCCACCGCTCCCGGCGCCGGACGACCGCCGCGGTCGTCAGCGCCCTGGCCATGACGTTCGCCATCACGGCCACCGCCTCCCCTTCCCTGGCCGCGCCGCCGAAGGCCAACCCCGTGTCCCTGTTCCCCACCGACACCCTCACGGTGAAGGACAAGGCCCAGCTGACCGGGCGCCGGGTGAACCTGCCGCGGGCCAACTGCGGTGAACCGATCAGCTGCGGCCTGGTGGCCGAGCTGAACGAGCTGGACGGCTTCGATCTGGATCCGAGGATCGCCGTGCGCTTCAACTCGGCCGTGGACCCGGTCGACGCGGCGTCTCGCATCACGGTGCGGCAGGCACATGGAGGCTGGAGCACCGGGGTCGACCGCGTGGTCTGGGATCCTGCCACGAACACCCTCTTCGCCCATCCGGCCGAGCAGTTGGCTCCAGGGACCACCTACTCCCTGGAGGTCGCGGCCGGCCCGGCCAACAAGGGCCGTCAGACGACGTTCACGACGATGAGCGCGACCGACGGATTGCTCGACATGCGTCAGCAGATCGACAGCGGCGCGGCCTTCGCCAGCACCGGCATCGCTCCCGGCCTCCGGATCGAGGGCGTGTTCCCGGCCGCCGGCACGACTGTCCAGCTCGTCCAGGACACCTCGACCACCGGCGACGACACCACGGCGGACGTGCCGGTCCCGCAGGCCGCGACGGGCGGGACCCTCGTCTTCGGTTCGTTCGAGGCGCCGTCCTGGCTCGGTCCCGACGTCACGATCGAGCAGACGCCCACCGCCGACGACGGCCCCCGGCCGGTCGACGCGGACCGACTGCCGTTCGTCGCCGTCCTGCCCTCTGGGATGATGCCGGACGGCGGGTGGCCGACCGCGGTCTACGGTCACGGGTTCACCCGGTCGGCGTCCGACGTCTTCCTCGCCGCCACCGTCAACGCTCGCAGCGGGATCGCCACCATCGCCACGACCGTCGTCGGTCACGGCTTCGGCCCGGACAGCGCCTGGCAGGTCACGCCCCTCGGCCAGCCGGCCACCACCATCCCGGCCTACGGCCGCGGCGTGGACCAGGACGGCAACGGCGCCATTGCCAGCACCGAGGGCTCGTCGGCCACCGGCGCTGCCGCCGCCCAGTCCTCGCGAGACGCCCTCCGGCAGACTGCCGCCGATGTCATGACCCTGGTCCGCTCCCTCGGCGGCACCGATGTCGACGACAACGGCACGGTCGATCTCTCCGGCGACGAGGTGACCTACTTCGGGCAGAGCTTCGGCGGCATCTACGGGACGATGGTCACTGGCGCGGACCCGGCGATCGCCCGGTCGGTGCTCAACGTCCCCGGCGGGCCGATCACCGAGATCGCCCGGCTCTCGCCGGCCTTCCGCCCGCTCACCACCGCATCGCTGCAGGCGGCGGGTCTGCTCAACAGCGACGACCCGACCCGCAACTTCTTCCAGGAGCAGATGCCGCTGCGCGGTGAGGGTCCCGTGACGGTCACCGCGCCCGGGGCCGTGGAGATCCAGGAGTTCCTGGCGCGATCCACCTGGCTGTCACGCCCGGGCAGTCCGGAGACCTTCGCCCCGCTCATCGAGCCGGAGCGGGTGATCTTCCAGATCGCCTTCGGGGACCAGACCGTGCCCAACCCGACGTCCTACACGGTGATCGACGCCGGTGACCTGTGGTCGCGGACGAGCCTGTACCGCAACGACCTCACCCCGCAGAAGACCACCAACCCGCACGGGTTCCTGCTGAATCTGGCCCAGTTCACCGCCGCAGCGCTGCAGGGGCAAACTCAGGTGGCGGCCTTCCTCGGCCGGGGTCAGGTCATCGACCCCGACCTGACCAGCCCGGTGTGGGAGGTGCCGATCAGCGACCCGGCCCAGCTGCTCGACCTGAATTACGAGGCGCCGGCACTGCGGCCCTGATCGACCGCCGAAACGCAGAGGCCCAGAACCGTCATGGTTCTGGGCCTCTGCCGTTCAGCCCGTTCAGCGGTGCGGACCAGAGTCGTCCGGTGCGGCGCGGAGCGCGGGCCGGTGTTCCACGTGGATCGTTCAGGCGACGACGTCCGAGCTGGGGACCGCAGTGGAGCGGACCCCTTCCAGCACGGTGACGAGGGACCGCACGTCCGCGTCGCTGAATAGCGAATCCGGTCCCTGTGGAGCGAGCCCGGTGAACGGTGACTCCCACAGCAGCCCGGCGTCCATCGCCCCGTGCGCGGTCAGCTCGGCGACGACGAGATTGATGAAGTCGAGCTGGCTGGCGGTCAGGGTCCGCCCGGCGATGAAGGAGTCCATCGCCTGCAACGCCGCGCTGCGCTCCAGCCCCACGAGGCCGCGCAGGAACAGTCCCAGTCCCTGTGACTGCTCGCGGGCCCGGGCCAGATCGGCCTCCGTGGCCACGCCGGCGTCGGTCAGCATGCGCTCGAGCTCTGCGATGTCGGTCGGCGTCAGCGGGAGATTCCGGCGCAGCTTCTGCAGCGCCACGTGGTCCTCGTGGGCTCGGAGGTAGGAGCGGGCCTTGGCGAGGAATCGCTCGAAGTCGTCGCCCACGGGAAGGCCGACAAGGGGGATCTCCGTCGCGGTGCCGAGCTGGTCGGCGAAGTCGGTGTAGACGACGCTGCGTCGGGCCTTGTCGATCAACTGCACCAACCCACGCACCCGTCGCCGCACGAGTTCCAGCAGCGGAACGGTGACGTCGGTCCACCAGTCGTCGCCGGCGATGTCGTCGAGCAGCACCACCTGCTCCCGTACGGCGGGGATCTGGGTCTGCTCGAGCAGTGCGGCGGCGATCTGCTGCACCTGGCTGCGGAGCCGGTCGAACACCGCATCGCCGTCGAGCGCCGCAAGCTGCAGACGCAGGAGGATCAGGTCGAACCGCTTGGCCTGCTCGTCGTCGTCCTGGACGGCGCTGGGCAGCCCGGCCAGCTCCGCGGTGACCTCGTGGGCTGCGCCGGCGTCCAAGGTCTCCCAGGCGTCCGACTGCGAGTACCGCTCCACCATCCGGCGGTGCGGGCGGACGAGCACGTTCTCGACGCTCATGCCGCTGACCCGTTCGGTCAGCAGGAACGAGAGGTCGCGGCGGAGGCCGGCCTCGCTGGTGGTGCCGTCGTCAGCGGTTGACGCATCGCCGGTCGTACGACCGCGGAGCTGGGTGAGCAGCTCGACCCGGGCAGCGAAGAGGCGCTCCACCAGCGACGGGCTGACAGCCCCGGCCGCCGGGACGACGGCCTGGTTGAAGTACTCGATGTTCTGGCAGAAGTCGAACAGGAAGAAGTCGGCCTTGTGCTGGCCGGGGCCATAGAGATCCGGCCGCAGGCGCGTGCCGCGGCCGATCATCTGCCAGTACTTCGCCTTGGACCGCACCGGCTTGAAGAAGACCAGGTTGACGACGTCCGGGACATCGACCCCGGTATCCAGCATGTCGACGGAGATCGCGATGTGCGGAGCTCTGTCCGTGGTCGAGAAGGCATCGATCAGGCTCTGGGCGTACGTCGTCTGATACGTGATCACGCGTGCGAACTCGCCGTTGTACTGCGGGTACTGGGCGTCGAAGCGCTTCTCGATGAAGACCGCGTGCTCGTGGTTCTTGGCGAACACGATCGTCTTGCCGAGGCGGTCGCCGCCGGCCACCCGGTGCCCCTGGCTCATCAGCGTGGCGAGGGCCTTGTCGACGGTGTCGGCGTTGAACAGCCAGGAGTTGAGCGCAGCCGCCTCCACCGCGGTGGGCGCCGGACCGTCGTCGTCCCACTCGGCGAGGTCCCACGCCACCTTCTCCGCCTCGGGCAGCTCGTCGTACCGGATGCCCTGGCGGAGGAACCGCAGTGGCACCGACACCGCGCGCGGCGGCACCAGGAAACCTTCGGCGACGGCGTCGTCCAGGTTGTAGTGCGCGGTGGGGACGCCGTCCTCGAGCGAGAACAGCCGGTAGGTGTTCCGGTCGATCTCGTCCTTGGGCGTGGCGGTGAGCCCAACGAGGAGGCCGTCGAAGTACTCGAAGATGGCGCGGTACTTCTGGTAGATCGAGCGGTGGGCCTCGTCCACCACGATCAGGTCGAAGTGTCCGGGGCCGAACCGGCGGCGGCCGTCGGCGTCCACCTGGTTGATCAACCCCATGACGGTCGGGTAGGTGGAGACGTACACCCGCCCGTCGGTGGTCTTGTCGGTGACCAGGTTGACCGTCGTGGCCGAGGGCAGGTGCGCCTTGAAGGCGTTGACCGCCTGGTTGACCAGCGCGACGCGGTCGGCGAGGAAGAGCACCCGCTTGGCCCAGTTGGCCCGCATGAGCAGGTCGGCGAGCGCGATGACGGTGCGGGTCTTGCCGGCGCCGGTGGCCATGACGACGAGGGCCTGGCGCTGCCGGTCGACCTCGAACGTCTCGGCCACCCTCCGGATCGCCTCGACCTGGTAATGCCGCTCGACGATGCGGGAGTCGATGACCGTGTCGGCCAGCGTGCGTCGCGTGGTGCGCCGCGCGATGAGGAGCGCGAGCTCGTCGCGCGTGTAGAAGCCCTGCACGGGACGTGGCGGCGCGGAGACGTCGTCCCAGATCCAGTGCTCGTAGCCGTTGCTGCAGAAGATCACCGGCCGGGTGCCGTAGGCCGCCTCGAGGCGGTCGGCGTACAGCTTGGCCTGCTGCTGGCCGACGGTGGGGCCGGTGCGGGTGCGCTTGGCCTCCACCAGGCCCAGGGGGCGCCCGTCGTCTCCCCAGAGGACGTAGTCGACGTAGCCGGTGCCCTGGGCGCTCGGCATGCCGGTCACGGGGAACTCGCGGTCCCGCTCCTCGGTGAGCGGCCAACCGGCCTCCCGCAGCAGGAGGTCGATGAACAGGTCTCGGGTCGTGGCCTCGTCGTAGTCGTGTGCGACCGGCCGTGCCTCGTTGGCGGCCACCGCGGCCGCGACTTGCGCCTGCAGCGCCGCGATCTGCACCTCCAGCCCGGCGTTGCGCTCCCGTTCGCGGGCGAGTTCGGCGTCCTGCGCGGCGTAGCGCTCGGCCTGCGCCCTCAGCTCCTCCTGGCGCTTGATCCGCACGCTCGCCGGGACGGGACGCGGGATGGCATCGGCGTCGAAGGCCAGCCGGCCCGGCCGGTCGGCGGACTGCCGGCTGTACCGGTCGGCCAGCCAGAAGAGCACGTGGAAGAGCTCACGCACGACCGGCAGGGACTCCGCCGGCGTGACCGGCTTGGTGCGGTGGACAGCGGCGTTGCCCTGCCTGCGGACGACGTCCATCTTCGTGTGCAGGCCTGGGCCGACGAGGGTGCGCAGCGTGGGCTCGAACAGCAGCGCGGACAGGTCGTCCTTGTACGGACGGCGGAGGCGGGCGTCGGCGTCGTAGAGCCAGTGGACGGCGAGCTCGAGGGCTCGGCGGGCGTAGAAGCAGGCCGCGCGGGGATCGCCGAAGGTGTTGTGCTCGGCGCGGGCGGCCTCCTCGGCCAGCTGCGGCCATTCGGCACGCAGGAAGGCGAAGTTTCCCGTCACCCGTTCCTCCGCGCTCCAGCGTCAGCTAACCGAGACGACACAGTAACGCTCGGTTGTCCTCCCGGCGTCCCTCTGCGGGGGCATGCGCTGCCCACAATCGGTATGCTGGCATACGTGAAGCGCACGACGGTCAAGATCCCGGAGGCACTCGATGCACGCTTGCGGCACGAGGCCGCCCGGCGGGGGGTGACCATCTCGGAGGTCAGCCGTGCGGCGTTGGAGGCTTACCTGGATGCGCCGGCCGGCCGACGCCGTCTCGGCGCCGCCGGAGCCGGCCGAAGCGGTCGGGAGGACATCTCCGAGCGGATCGAGGAGATCCTGGCCGCGGAGGTCGGACGATAACGCCGCTGCTGGTCGACGCGGGACCGCTGTACGCCTACGTCGACGCCGACGATCGGCACCACGCCGCCTCGCTCGATCTGCTGCAGACCCACCCGGGGCCGCTCATCGTGCCGACCCTTGTCGTCACGGAGGTCGCCTACCTGCTGGCGACACGGCTGGGCGTCGAGCCCGAGGTGCGGTTCCTCGGTGACCTCGCCAGCGGCGCCTTCGTCGTGGAGCCGGTCGCGGCGGCGGACTGGTTGCGCATCGCCACCCTGGTCGCGCGGTACCGCGACCTGCCGCTGGGCACGGTCGACGCGTCGGTGGTGGCCGCCGCTGAGCGCCTCGGCATCCAGGAGATCGCCACGGTGGATCGCCGCCACTTCAGCGTCGTACGCCCAGACCATGTCCCGGCGTTCTCCCTGCTGCCCTGACTGCCGGCAGGCACACCCGTCCAGCAGCCGGGCCCACGGATCACCGCATGCACTCGTCGCCACTTCTCGTGCGGTGGCGCCCGTAGGACTCGTCAGCCAGGGCGCGACGGATAGCTGCTTCGTCGAAAGTGCTGTCGTCGTCGGGGACGGTTACCAGCTCGACACTCGCGGCGATGTTCTGCTGCTCGTCGTCCGGTCGGGTCATGCGCTGAGCTTGCCGGTGCGTGCTGACATCTCGCTTCGGGCGCTACTCGAAGAAGTCCTCGTCGAGCTCGACCAGGCGGTAGGTGTGCCGGGTCTGCACGCCGACGCCGTACTGAATCATCAGCCGGGCCAGTCGCTCACCATCGATGAGGATGACGCGGGCGTTGATCGTGGCCGCGTAGTCGACCGCGTGCTGGGTGAACCGGCTGGTGGTGATGAAGATGCCGCGACTGGCGTGCCGGCCGTGCAGGGCACCTACGAAGGCCTGGATCGTCTCCCGGCCGACGACGTTGTCCGCGGCGTACCGCTTGGCCTGCACGTAGACCCGGTCGAGGCCGAGTGCGTCCTGGTCGATGACCCCGTCGACCCCGCCATCGCCGGAGCCGCCCAGCCGGCGGACCTGCTTCTCCGCCCCGCCGTAGCCCATGGCGACGAGCAGGTCGAGCACTGCCTGCTCGAGGAAAGCCGGCTCCTGGGCGCGGAGCCGGTCCAGCAGCTGGACGGCGACATCGGCGTTGTAGCGGGTGACGCCCTGGTCAATCTGCTCCAGGGGGTCGAGATCGGAGTCGGTGTCCTCCACTGCTTCCTGGGTCGGTGTGGTGGCTCGCCAGCGACGCCGGCCGTCCGGGAAGAGGATGCGCTCGGACAGAGCTCCGGGATGCTGCGCCAGCAGGGTGCGGCCGCGGTCGGTGATGACGTACCGCCCGCGGCGGGGGCGGTCGATCGCCTCAGAGAGCGCCAGCGCGGAAAGGGCCCAGCCGATGCGGTTGTTCGCCTTCGTCTGGCAAGAGTCGAGCACCTCGGCGAGCTGCTCGTCGGTGAGCCCGGCCCGTGCCGCGGTGAGGTGGAACATCTCCCGCCGCCCGCGCTCCACCCCGTCGGACAGGACCTGCAGAACGGGGACGAGGAACCCTTCCCACACGGGCATCTCCACAGGCACGGTCACATTTCCCCTCGAAAGGCGCGGTGGTGCAGTCCGGCCACCAGCACATCCAAGCCGGCTGCGTGACGCGCGAGCCGCGTGCGACTGTGTTCGAGCTGTGAGACCTTCTCATCGAAAACCTGACGAAGAGCCAGCGGCGGTAGTCCGACCGATATGTTCAGGACCTTAGCTTGTGAGATGTTCTGCATGGATCCACTCGAACCCGAGGCTCTGCGCCCAATCTCGCGCCGGAACGCCGGTTGCTGGAACAGTTGCCGAACGAAATACGGGGTGGCTTCGTCCGGCTCGCGCCACACGAGTCGCCAAAGCTTGTCGGGCAACAGAAGATTGTCGTGATTTGTCTGCACCAAGGCCGTGGCACCGATGAGGTCGGTGGTGTTCGCGCGACTGAAGAGTAGGTCTCCGGCTCTGATGAAATGATGAGAAGCTGGCTGGTGGTCGGCGGGTGCCGGTTTGCTTTCCTCGGGTCGAAAGCGAAGTGACGTCACGGCACTGATCTTGAGCACGCGATACCGCGACGAACTGTCCCCTGAGTCCTTGGCGACGACGTTCTTGCCGCTCTCGAAACCTGCGATGAGTTCGCTGAGGGGCGCTGTGGTCCACGAGCGATCGTTGGACAGGAGGTCGCCAAACGAGGACCGGAAGAGCGACCATCTCAGTGTGTCCAGGGACGAGACGGAACGGTGGCGCTTGGCGCGAAGTCCTGCGGCTCGGTCAAGGACGTCAGCGATCCGCCGTTGCCTGTCCATCGTGGGAAGTCGGACCGAGAGCCCTTGCAGAAAGTTGGCGGGAACGCGCTTCTGCCCGGCACTCCCGGTCATGCGCCGCTCCCCGGCGAGTCGGACCTCAGGGCTTCGCAGTAGGTGAAGCGCGTACCTGGCGTTCAAGAGGGATGGGTCCGGTCGCACGATGTGGAACTCGGTGGATCCCATACCGAGGGGATAGTCGAGTCGGGCCTGCGCGATCTTCCCGTTCTCGAAACAGGGCGTGATCTTGGCGACGAGGAGGTCGCCGTCCTCGAAGGGCGTGTAACCCTGCGACACTTCCTCGTACCTGCGCGGGTGTCCCGTAGTGGTCGTTCCGCGGTCCTGATCGATGTCGGCCATCCCGAGGAAGGACACGACATCGTCGCTGCCCGGTCGGGTGGCCGGGCGAGGGTTGATCTGCGCGATGTCCCCGAGGTGGACGTCGTTCACTGCAGCATGGCCCTGAGCTCGGCGAGGCCCTGGGTGATCTCTCCCTCGAGCTGCTCCAGTTCGGCGATGATCTCGAGCGGCGGGCGGTGCTCGGCCTCCTCGTGCACGACTTCCTTGTAGCGGTTGAGCGAGAGGTCGTAACCGCCCGCAACGATGTCGGCCTTGGCCACGCAGAAGCTCTGCTCGGTCCGCTCGCGCTTCCGCTCGTCGCCGTCCCGGTCTAACCAGCGGGCCAGTGCGTCGGGCAGGTTGTTCTTCGCGTGCTCGTCCTTGGACAGCGGCGCAGCGGGGCGCGGCCCGAGCTTGTCCTCGGAAAGCAGCGGCGCCCGCTTGTCGTCCAGCGACCAGCCGTCCGCCGTCACCTCGTAGAACCAGACGTCGTCGGTGCCGCCGACTCCGGTCTTGGTGAACAGCAGGATCGCGGTGGAGACACCCGCGTACGGCTTGAACACCCCGCTGGGCAGCTTCACGATGCCGTCGAGCTTGTGCTCCTCGACCAGCGTCTGGCGCAGCTCCTTGTGCGCCTTCGTCGACCCGAACAGCACGCCGTCCGGCACGATGACCGCGGCCCGCCCGCCGACCTTCAGCAGCCGCAGGAAGAGGGCCAGGAACAGCAGCTCGGTCTTCTTCGTCTTCACGACCTGCTGAAGATCACGGGCCACCGACTCGTGGTCCAGCGACCCGGCGAACGGCGGGTTGGCGAGGATCAGCGAGTAGAGCTCCGCCTCATCGCTCGCGCCGTCCGACAGCGAGTCGCGGTAGCGGATGTCGGGCTGCTCGACGCCGTGCAGCAGCATGTTCATGCTGCCGATCCGGAGCATGGTCGAGTCGAAGTCGTACCCATGGAACATGCTCTCGTTGAAGTGCCGGTTCTGCTCCCGGTCGACGAGCGCCTCGGGGTGCCGGTCGCGCACGTACTCCCCCGCGGAGACGAGGAATCCGGCGGTGCCGCAGGCCGGGTCGCAGAGCTCGTCCTTCGGTGTAGGCGCGGTCATCTCGACCATCAGCTGGATGATGTGCCGCGGCGTGCGGAACTGACCGTTGTGCCCGGCCGTCGCGATCTTCGACAGCATGTACTCGTACAGGTCGCCGTTGGTGTCCCGGTTGTCCATGGGCACCTTGTCGAGCATGTCGACCACCCGCGACAGCAGCGCCGGCGTCGGGATGGTGAACCGGGCGTCCTTCATGTGGTGCGAGTAGGTCGAGTCCTCGGCGCCGAGCGTCCGTAGGAACGGGAAGACGCCGTTGCTGACGGTCTCGTACATCTCACCCGGCTCGGCGTCCTTGAAGTTCGACCAGCGCAGTACGTCGCCGCCGTCCTCGGGGAAGATCCGCCGCTCGAGCGGCGTGCCGGTGAAGCGCGCCTTGCTCTCGGCGCGGGTCTGGATGTCGTCGAGCCTTCGGACGAACAGCAGGTAGGTGATCTGCTCGATCACCTCGAGCGGGTTCGCGATGCCGCCCGACCAGAAGGCGTCCCAGACGCGGTCGATCTGGCCTTTGAGCGAACCGGTCAGCACCGTCCGAGGTTAACCGGGGCGGGCTTTTCGATCCGGACCGGCTCGACCCGGTGTTGCTCCTGTGGCGCCTGCCCATGACTGCCGCGAGGAGCCGTGGAACGAGGCTCGCATGATCTTGAAGCTACGTCGCTCGCGTGATGCTCTGCCCCTTCGGCACGAAGGCGAGGAGCAATCCATGGCAAGGCAACCCGGTGAGGGTGCGTCACCACCTGGCAGCCACTCCGTTCCGACAGGTGACCGCCTGGAACCGCTGCGGCGCCTCGGCCTGCGGTTGGGTCGGCCTCCCGCTCCCGCGGAAGTGCCGAGGCCGGCGACGACCTACCGGCCGCAGGTCCACAAGCCCGTGACGCCGCCCCCGGATCTCTGCGCGGCATGCGGCATCCGGGTGGACCCGTCCGGCTGGTGTCGCTGCTGACCACCCATTGAATGCCAGAGGCCCGGAACCGTGACGGTTCCGGGCCTCTGTCGTGCAAAGGTGCGCTTACGCGGCGGCCTTCTGCTGCAGCGCGCGGCGGACCTTGGGCCCGCCGGTGGTCATCTTGTACAGCTTGGCCAGCTGCGCCGGGGCGTTCTTCGGCGTCGTCTCGGCCAGCCAGCCGTTGGGCAGCGAGAGCCGGATGACCTTGTGCCACGCGCTGCCGACCTGCTTGTACAGCGGCGCAGAGTGGTAGGTCAGGCCGTACCGGTCGAAGATGTCCTTCACCTTCGGGGCGATCTCGGCGTACCGGTTGCTCGGGATGTCGGGGAACAGGTGGTGCTCCACCTGGTGCGACAGGTTCCCGGTCATCAGGTGCATCGCCTTGCTACCGGAGATGTTGGCCGAGCCCAGCATCTGGCGGACGTACCACTCACCGCGGGTCTCGCCGTCGATGGACGTCTTCTCGAACGTCTCGACGCCCTCGGGGAAGTGGCCGCACATGATCACCGAGTGCGACCAGAGGTTGCGCACCACGTTGGCGGTGAAGTTCGCGGCCAGGGTCGGCAGGAACGACGGGCCGGACAGCAGCGGGTGGACGACGTAGTCCTTGGCCGCCTGGTTGCGGATCTTCTTCAGCACCTGCTTGGTGGCGGCCTTGAACTTCGGGTCATTGCGGCGCTTCCTGGTGGCCAGGTTCTTGCCGAGCTCCAGGTCGTAGGCGGCGATCCCGTACTCGAAGAAGCAGGCGTTGATGAAGTTCCACAGCGGCTGCGCCAGGTACAGCGGGTGCCACTTCTGGTCCTCGTCGACGCGCATGATGCCGTAGCCGAGGTCGTTGTCCTTGCCGATCACGTTCGTGTACGTGTGGTGCAGCTCGTTGTGCGAGTGCTTCCACTGCTCGGCCGGGCTGGCCATGTCCCACTCCCACGTCGTGGAGTGGATCTTCGGGTCGCGCATCCAGTCCCACTGGCCGTGCAGGATGTTGTGCCCGATCTCCATGTTCTCGAGGATCTTGGCGACCGACAGACCGGCGGTGCCCAGCACCCACGCGGGCGGGAACTTGGAGAACAGCAGGACGGCGCGGCTGCCGAGCTCGAGCTTGCGCTGCACGTCGATGACGGTGCGGATGTACTTCGCGTCGTCCTCGCCGAGGCTGTCGCGCACCTCCTGGCGGATGGTGTCGAGCTCCTTGCCGATGAGCTCGATGTCCTCGGGGGACAGGTGCTCGATCGGGTTGTCGGGCTTCTTCTGCAGGACGGTCATCTCGGCGCTCCTCTGTCTGGGGGCTGGATCAGTGGTCGATGGCGCAGGCGCCGGCGGCGGCGCTGACGCAGGTCTGGATGAGGACGCCGTCGCCGACGTCCTCGGCGGTGGTGATCTCGCCGTTGCGCAGGTCGCGGACGGCGCCCTCGCGCAAGGGCAGCACGCAGCCGTAGCAGATGCCCATCCGGCAGCCGCTGGGCATGAGGACCCCGGCCTCCTCGGCGGCGTCGAGGATCGGCGTGGCGCCATCGGCCTCGACGGTCGTGCCGTTCTTCGTGAAGGCGACCGTGCCGCCCTCGCCGGTGACCAGGACCCGCGGCCGGAAGCGCTCGGTGTGCAGCCGGTCGGCGATCCCCACCGACGCCCAGTGCTCCTCGAGCGCCTCGAGCATGCCGACCGGGCCGCACGCCCAGGTGGCGCGCTCGTGCAGGTCGGGCACCAGCTCGGCGATGGAGCGGGCGTCGAGCATCCCGGCGCTGTCGGTGTGCTGCTCGATCAACCGGATCCGGCCCTCGGCCGCCATGCGCCGGAGCTCCTCGCCGAAGACGACGTCGTCGGCAGTGGGCGCGGAGTGCACCAGGACGGTGTCGGCCAGCTGGCCGACGGAGTTGCGCAGGATGCCCATGACCGGCGTGATGCCGGAGCCGGCGGTGACGAACAGCGCCTTCGCTGGCACCTGCTCGGGCAGGCAGAACTCACCGGTGGCCTGGTCGAGCTGGATGATCGTGCCGGGCTTCACCCGGTGCACCAGGTGGTTGCTGACCTTGCCGTCGGGGATGGCCTTCACGGTGATCGTGAAGCAGCCATCGGGGCGGTCGAGCACCGAGGTGATCGAGTAGGCCCGCCACTGGCGCACCCCGTCGATGTCGATGCCGATGCGCACGTACTGGCCGGGGACGTGCGGCAGCCAGTCGCGGCCGGGACGGATCACGATCGAGGCGGCGTCCCGGGTCTCCCGGTGGACGGCCTCGATCCGGCCGCGCAGCGCCGCCCCGGAGCGGAGCGGGTCGAAGAGGTCGAGGTAGTCGACCGGGAGCAGCGGGGTGGTCACCAGCTCGGCGAACCTGAGCACGCGGTCGCGCAGCGCCTTCCGTGCCGGCGGGCGGGCCGCGGCGGGGCGCGGAGCTGTTGCGGTCATGCTCTAGAGCTTTCCCAGGCCAGCGACCAAATACCTGTGCCCGGGACGTGAATCGGGCGGTAGGTTCTGTTCCCGGAGAACAAGGAGGCGCGATGCCGGTGGACCCTGCACCGTTCCCAGAGGCGGTGGCGGAGGCGATGCGCGCCGACCTGCCGGCGGTGGCCGAGCGGGCCGTCGAGGAGATCATCGTGGGCGTCCCGAGCTACGCCGACGCGTTCCTCGGCCCGATGGGGCGGAAGATCTCCACCGCGGTCGAGCTGGCGCTCCGGGGGTTCCTGCAGGTGGCCGCCGACGGGGGCAACGTGGACGCCGGCACCCCGGGCGGCCCCGTCGTCGAGGCCGCCTACGCCCTGGGCCGCGGCGAGGCGCGCAGCGGCCGGTCGATGGACGCCCTGCTGGCCGCCTACCGGGTCGGCGCGCGGGTGTCGTGGCGGGACATGAGCGCCACCGCCGTCCGCGCGGGCCTGGACCCCATGTCGCTGGCCCGGTTCGCCGAGCTGGTGTTCGCCTACATCGACCGGCTCTCCGCGGCGAGCGTCGCCGGGCACGCCGACGAGCTGGCCTCCAGCGGCCGGGCGCGCCAGCGGCTGCTCGAGCGGCTGGCGCGCGGCCTGCTCACCGGGAGCCCGCACACCGAGCTCGCCGAGATGGCGCAGCGGGCGGAGTGGGCCCCGCCGCGCACGCTGACCGCCGTGCTGCTGCCCGAGGGCAGGGTGCGCGGCGCGCTGGTCTCGCTGGACCCGCGCACCCTGGTCGCGACGGAGGACCTGCCGGGGCTGGACGCGCCGGGGGAGCTGGCGGTGCTGCTGGTGCCGGACGCCGACGGGGCCGCCCGCGGCGCGCTGCTGCGCGGGCTGGCGGGTCGCCGCGCCGTGGTGGGGCCCGCCCGGGCCTGGTGGGGGGTGCAGGCCTCGTACGGCCGGGCGCTCCGGGCGCTGCGGCTGGGCGTCGCCGAGGAGGACGACGCCCCGTTGGACACCGATGCGCGGCTGGCGGAGCTGGTCCTGCGCGCCGACGAGGAGGCGCTGGCCGACCTGCGGGCCCGGGTGCTGGCCCCGCTGCAGGAGGTGGGGGAGACCGCGCGCGAGAAGCTCACCGAGACGCTGCGCTGCTGGCTGCTCCACCACGGCCGGCGCGACCAGGTGGCCGCCGCCCTGTACGTGCACCCCCAGACGGTGCGCTACCGGATGACCCAGCTGCGCGAGCTCTACGGCCCCGGACTGGAGGACCCGCAGGCAGTGCTGGAGCTGACCATCGCGCTCGGTGTCGCGCCCCGCCCGCAGCCTGCCGGGCCGGCGTGACGCTCCCCCCGGGTGCGGCCCGGCTGGTCGACGAGGTGCGGACGGCGGTCGGCGCCACCTGGGACGTCGGTGCGCCGGTGCTGCGCGGGCGGACGGGGCTGGGCGGCGCCCTCGACGTCCCGGGGCTGGCGGTCGGCGCGGTCGCCGCGCAGCTGCTCGCGGCCCGGGCGCTCGAGGACGCTGCGCCCGGGCCGCTCTCCCTCGATGCCGCGCACGTGGCCGCGTCCTTCGCCGGTGAGCGGCACGTGAGGTTTCACGGGAAACCAGCCGGCGGCGGGTTCGCCCCGCTGTCGCGGTTCTGGCGCACCGCCGACGGCTGGGTCCGGCTGCACGGCAACTACCCGCGGCACCGCGCCGCCGCGACGGCGGTGCTGGGGGAGGACGTCGCGTCGGCGGCGCTCGGGTGGCGCGCCGAGGAGCTGGAGACGGCGGTCGTCGCGGCCGGCGGGGCGGCGGCGGCCGTCCGCGGCGCCGCCGCCTGGGCGGCGCACCCCCAGGCCGCGGCGGTGCGCGAGCGCCCCCTCGTGGCCGTGGCCCGCACCGCCGCGCACCCGGGGCGCAGGGTCGGGCTGCGCGGGCTCCGGGTGCTCGACCTGACCCGGGTCATCGCCGGCCCGGTGGCCACCCGGGCGCTCGCGGCGCACGGGGCCGACGTCCTGCGGATCGACGCCCCGCAGGCGCCCGACGACCCTGCCCTGCTGCGCGACACCGGCGCAGGGAAGCGGCACGTGCTGCTCGACCTGGCCGACCGGCACGACCGCGCGCAGGTGGAGGAGCTGGTGGCCGCGGCCGACGTCGTCGTCCAGGGCTACCGGCCCGGCGCGCTGGACGCCCACGGCCTGGACCCCGGCTCGCTGGCCGAGCGGTACCCGCACCTGGTGGTGGCCCGGCTGTCGGCGTGGGGCACCCGCGGCCCGTGGGGGAGCCGCCGGGGGTTCGACTCGCTGGTGCAGGCGGCGACCGGCATCGCCGCGTTGTACGGGGGCGACGAGGCCCCCGGCGTGCTGCCGGTGCAGGCACTCGACCACGCGACCGGTCACCTGGCGGCGGCCGCCGTCCTGGGGCTGATCGGTCGCCAGCGGGACGAGGGCGGCGGCTGGTGCGCGGAGCTCTCGCTCGCCGCCACCGCGCACTGGCTGCTGGGGACCGGACCCGGGCGCGAGCCGCCGGGCAACCCGCCCGATCCCGGCCCGTGGCTGGTCGAGCTGCCGTCCCCGGCCGGGCCGGTGACCGTCGTCGGCCCGCCGGGCGCACCCCCGTGGGCGACCGGGGCGCTGCTGCCGCCGGGCACCCGACCCCGGTGGCTGCCCCGCTGACACGGTCGGCACGGTGGGGGAGGCTGGCGCGGTGACCGTCGACCTCACCGCTGCCGCCGACTTCCTCGCCACGGCCGGGCGCGTCCTCGACCGCCGCCGCTTCGAGCTGCTGTTCAGCGGGGGGACGCCGGAACCGGTGCTCGCCGCCGTCGACGGCTACCGGAACGCCGACGGCGGCTACGGGTGGGGGCTGGAGCCCGACCTGCGCTCGGCCACCAGCCAGCCGGGTGGGGCGCTGCACGCGCTGGAGGTGTTCGCCGACGTCGCTCCCGCCACGACGGGCCGCGCCCTCGAGCTCTGCGACTGGCTGGCGGCGGCGACCCTGCCCGACGGCGGCCTGCCCTTCGCGCTGCCGGTGCCCGACCCGG
This sequence comes from Blastococcus carthaginiensis, assembly GCF_030731085.1. Lineage (NCBI taxonomy): Bacteria > Bacillati > Actinomycetota > Actinomycetes > Geodermatophilales > Geodermatophilaceae > Blastococcus > Blastococcus carthaginiensis. The sequence continues at coordinate 20,764 of NZ_JASNFN010000033.1, forward strand.
CCGCGTGCGCCCCGTTCTGGGCCGGGGCCGACCCCACCCGGTCCTCGCTGCAGATCACCGCCGTCGTCGCCGCCACGGCACACCTGGTCGCCGCCGCCGACCCCGCCGTGGCCGGGCACCCGTGGCTGGACCGGGCGACCGGCTACTGCCTGGACGCCATCAGTGCGCTCGACGGCAGCGCGCACGCCATGGAGCTGGCGTTCGCGGTGCGGTTCCTCGACGCCGCCGCCGTGGTCCGGCCCGACGCCGCGGACCTGGTGGAGCGCCTGCGGCCGCACGTGCCGGAGGACGGGTTGCTGCACGTGGCCGGGGGTGCGCCGGACGAGCACATGCGCCCGCTCGACCTCGCGCCGCTGCCCGGCGGGCCGGCCAGGTCCCTGTTCGCCCCGGCGGTCGTGGTCGCCGAGCTCGACCGGCTCGCCGCGGGCCAGCAGGCCGACGGCGGCTGGACGGTCGACTTCGACAGCTGGTCCCCGGCGGCCGCGCTCGAGTGGCGCGGCCACCGGACGGTGCAGGCGCTGCTCCTGCTGCGCGCCAACGGCCGCCTCTGAGCGCCCATCCGCGGAGCACTCGGGATCCGAATGCCGGGCGTGCCGTGCGGTCCGCCGATGACCCTGGCGGGCCGCACGGTGCTCTGGGCTGCTCAGGCGGGGCGCAGCACCGCCACCAGGAAGTCCGCGCCGGGGGTGAGCGGCCGCAGGTCCCAGGTGGAGAGCAGCAGGTCCGGGGCCCAGCCCGCCGCGCGCGCGTCGTCCAGGAACTCGTCGAAGTCGTAGCCGCGGCCGGCGCCGAAACCGATGACCGCCCGGCCGTCCGACGCGATGTGGGCGCGCAGCCGGCGCAGCACGGCGCCCCGGGTGGAGGGTGCGAGGAACGCCATCACGTTGCCGGCGCTGACGATCGCGTCGAAGGGCTCGTCGATGTCCCGCGCCGGGAGGTCCAGCTCGGCGAGGTCCCCGACCAGCCACCGCGGGCCGGGGTGGTCCTCCTCGGCCGCCGCGATCAGCACCGGGTCGACGTCGACGCCCACCACCCGGTGACCGACCTCGTGCAGGTGGGCGCCGACCCGGCCGGGCCCGCAGCCGGCGTCCAGCACCCGCGATCCGCGCGGCAGCATCGCGTCGACCAGCCGCGCCTCCCCCACCAGGTCCATCCCCTGCTCCGCGAGCGTGCGGAACCGCTGCACGTAGGCGGCCGAGTGCTCGGGGTCCTCCTGCGTCATGCGGGTCCAGGCGCTGGGTTCGGGGCGTTCGGCCATGCAGCCGTTCTACAGGGCGGACGGCCCGGTGCGCTCAGCGGCCGGCAGGCAGTTCGTCGAGCAGCACCCCGGGGTTGAGCACCCCGGCCGGGTCGAGCGCGGACTTGGTCGCGCGCAGCGCGACGGCGAAGGGCTCCGGGCGCTGCCGGTCGTACCCGGGGCGGTGGTCCCGGCCGACCGCGTGGTGGTGGGTGATCGTCGCCCCGAGGCGCCCCAGCACCTCGGAGGCCGCCGCCTTCACCTCGTCCCACATCGCCACCTCCGCGCCGGGACGCCCGGCGGCGAGCACGGTGAAGTACGGCGCGGCGCCGTCGGGGTAGACGTGGGTGAGCCGGCAGTTGACCAGGCCGGGTGCGCCGGTCACCCGCGCCACGGCGTCCCCCACCTCGGCACGCACGGTGGCGTACAGCTCCTCGAGGCGGTCCCAGGTGCACGCCGTCTCGAAGGTCTCCACGAGTGCGCTCATGCGGGCCAGCCCGTCGCGGACGTACGGCATGCGCAGGAAGCTGCTGCGCCAGGCATCCGCGGCCGCATCGCCCGCCCCCGGGGCGTCGGCGACCCGGCCCCCGTGCGCGCGCGCCAGGTCGGTCAGCTCGGCCAGCCGGCCCGCCACGGGGTGCACCGCAGATTCCACGCCGAGCACCAGCACCCACTCCCCCGACGACGCGCCGGCCAGCGCCGCCTCGCCGGGGTCCAGCAGCCGGCAGTTCGCCGGGTGCAGCCCGGCCTGCGCGATCGCGCGGACGGCGTCGAACGCGGCCGTGGCCCCGGTGAACGTCGCCGACGCCGAGGCCTTCCACCGGGGCCGGTCCTGCAGCCGCATCCAGGCCTCGGTGAGGACGCCGAGGATGCCCTCCGAACCGAGGAAGAGCCGGTCGGGCGAGGGGCCGGCACCGGAGCCGGGCAGCCGCCACGACTCGTTGACCCCCACCGGCGTGACCACCCGCAGCGACTCCACCAGGTCGTCGACGTGGGTGTGCAGGGTCGCGTAGTGGCCGCCGGCCCGGGTGGCCAGCCAGCCGCCGAGCGTGGAGAACTCGAAGCTCTGCGGGAAGTGCCGCAGCGTGAGGCCGTGCGGCCGCAGCTGCGCCTCGAGCACCGGCCCCAGCGCACCGCCCTGGATCCGCGCGGCCCGGCTCACCGGGTCGACCTCCAGCACGCGGTCCAGCGCGGTCAGCTCCAGCGCGAGCCAGGGTCGGTCGCCGCGGTACTCCACCCCGCCCACCACCGAGCTGCCGCCACCCACGGGGACCACGACGACGTCCGAGGCGGCGGCCCAGTCGAGCAGGTCGACGACCTCGGCCTCGGTAGCCGGCCGGGCGACGGCGTCCGGGGCGCCTGCGAGGTCACCCGACAGCGCCCGGACGACGTCGCGGTAGGCCTTGCCGAAGGCGCGGGCGGCGCGCGCCGCCGGGTCGGTGGTCACCGGCAGGGTCGACGGCGGGGCGATCCGGGTCGGCGGGAGCACGAGGTCCCGCACGTCCGGCACCGGCCGCGGGCGCGCGGGCAGCCCCGGGAGGAGCCCCGCGAGCCCGGCGCACTCGTCGTCGGGGAGTGCCTGGTCGGTCGTCCCCCAGCCCCACCAGGAGCGCGTCGCCGTGGTGGTCATGAAGGGGTCCTCCAGTCGGGTGGGTCGCCGGGCTGCAGCGCCGGGTCGTCGGCGGCCAGCGTGCGCACCGGTCCGGGCGGCGTCAACGGGCCCTCGAAACGCACGGTCACCCGGCCGAGCCCGCGGCCCCACACCCAGCCCGGCCCGTGCTCCTCGTGCCGCACGTCCTGCCCCGGCCACCAGCGCTTCTCCACCGGCTGCGGCGGCTCCGCGGTCGCCTCCGGCTCGGGCGCCGCGGTCTCGTCGGGCTCGTCGTCGTCGGTGGTGAAGAGGTCGCCCTGCGCGTAGAGCGAGAGCCCGGAGACCCCGACCCCCAGCAGGCGCAACCCCCCGCCCGTGCCCGCCTCGGTGAGCAGCCGGCGGGCCGTGGCGGCGATCAGCCGGGGGTCGTCGGTGGGCTGCGGCAGCGTCTGGGAGCGGGTGATCGTCGTGAAGTCGTAGCGGCGCAGCTTGAGCGTGACGGTGCGGCCCGAGATCGCGGAGGTGCGCAGCCTCGCCCCGACCCGGGCCGCCATCGAGTCGATCTCCCGGTTCAGCACGACGAGGTCGGTGAGGTCCCGCTCGAACGTCTCCTCGTGCGACACCGACTTCACCTCCCGGTCGGGGACGACGGCGCGGTCGTCCTCGGCGCGGGCCAGGGCGTGCAGCCCCGCGCCGTGCGCGCGGCCGGCCAGCGCCACCAGGTCGGGCAGCGACTTGGCGGCCAGGTCCCCGACGGTTCGCACCCCGACCTGGTGCAGCCGCTCCGCCGTCGCCGGCCCGACACCGCCGAGCCGGGTGACCGGCAACGGGTGCAGCAGGTCGAGCTCGCCGCCCGGCGGGACGACGACGAGGCCGTCGGGCTTCTGCAGGTCGGAGGCGATCTTGGCCATCAGCTTCGAGCTGCCGACGCCGACCGACCCGGTGACCCCTCCGGTGGCGCTTGCGATCCGCCCCTTGAGCCCCTCGGCCAGTTCTGTCACACCGGAAATCGAGAGGTCATGGCCGGGGCCGGCGGCGAGGTCGACGTAGGCCTCGTCGATCGAGATGGGCTCCACGAGCGGGGAGAGCTCGCGCAGCAGGTCCATGACGACGTCGGAGGTGCGGCGGTAGGCGGCGAACCGGCCACCGAGGAACGCCGTGCCCGCCGGGCACCGCCGGCGCGCCTCCGCGGTGGACATCGCCGACCGCGCCCCGTAGGCCCGCGCCTCGTAGGACGCGGTGGCGACGACGCCGCGGCCACCCACGCCGCCGACGACCACCGGCCGGCCGCGCAGCGAGGGCTTGTCGCGCTGCTCGACCGCGGCGAAGAAGGCGTCGAGGTCCAGGTGCAGGATGCTCGCCTCCCGCCTCATGCCCCCGATGATCGCCCGTCCCGGCCCGGCGGGGGCGTGCGGCCCGCGGTCAGACCGGGACGGCCCAGCTCTCGCGGGCGTGGGCGGCACGCCAGAACTCGAGCTCGTACCGGGTGGCGACGGCGAACGCGGTGAGCATCGCGGCCTCCTGGTCAGGGGCCGAACGCGCCGCGGCGTCGGTCAGCCGGCGGGCGGTGGCCGTGGCCTCCTGGAACGGGGCGGCGTCGTAGGTGGCGACCCACCGGCGGTAGGGGTGGTCGGCGGCCGCCCGCGCCACCGGGGCCAGGCGGCTTCCGACGTGGGCGTACACCCAGTAGCAGGGCAGGACGGCTGCGGCAGCGACCGGGTAGGGCGCGGTCGCCGCCATCGCCACCAAATAGGACGTGTACGCCAGGCAGGTCGGCGACGCGACCGGCGCGCCGCCCGGTGCCCCCAGCAGGTCGGTGCCGAGCAGGTCGGCGTGCAGCTGGGTCTCCACCGCCGCGCAGTTCTGCGCCGAGCCGGCCCAGAACGCGGCCGCCGGCGCATCGGGGGACCGGGCCGCCAGCAGCGCGAGCGCCCGGGCGTAGCCGCCGAGGTAGAGCGCGTCCTGCTCCAGGTAGTGGCGGAACGCCGCCGGGGCGAGGGTGCCGTCCGCCAGCTCGGCGAGGAAGGGCAGCACGTCGATCGCCCGGCGGAGGTCGGCCGTCGCCGCCCAGGCCCGGTCGGAGAAGCCGGTCACGCCGGCCAGATCCCGGCGAAGTGGTGCACCGGGCCGGAGCCGGAGCCGATCCGCAGCCCGGCGCCCGCGGCGAGCGCCCGCTGCAGGTAGTCGCGGGCGGGCTCCACCAGGGCCGCCCAGTCGGGGGTCCCGCCGGCGCGGGCGGCGAGCGCGGCCAGCGCCGAGGAGAGCGTGCACCCGGTGCCGTGCGTCGCCGTCGTGTCGATGCGGGGTCGCCGGCTCTCCGTGGTGGCGGTGGCGGTGGCGAGGACGTCGACGCTCTCGGGGCCGCCCAGGTGGCCGCCCTTCAGCAGCACGGCGCGGGGTCCGAGGGCCAGCAGCGCCCGCGCCTGCTCGTGCAGCGCGGCGACGTCGGCCGCCGGTGCGGCGTCCAGCAGCGCGGCGGCCTCCGGCACGTTGGGCGTGATGAGGTCGGCCACCGGCAGCAGCTCGGTGCGGACCGCGGCCACCGCGTCGTCGTCGATCAGCCGGTGGCCGCTGGTGGCCACCATCACCGGGTCGCAGACGACCGGGCCGGGGCGCCGCTCGGCCAGCACGGCGGCCACCGCCCGCACCACGTCCGCGCTGCCCAGCATGCCGAGCTTGGTGGCGTGCACCGCGACGTCGTCGAGCAGGGTGTGCAGCTGCTCGGTGACGAACTGCGCGGGCACGGGGTGGACGCCGGTGACGCCGCGGGTGCTCTGCGCGGTGAGTGCGGTGAGCACCGCCGTCCCGTAGGTGCCGAGGGCGCTGAAGGTCTTCAGGTCGGCCTGGACGCCCGCGCCGCCGCTGGGGTCGCTGCCGGCCACGGTGAGCGCGGTCGGCGTCATCGCGCAGCCACCGGGGTCAGCTCCGCGCGCAGCGCCGCCGCCGCGGCCCGCGGGTCGGCCGCCGTGCAGATCGCCGACACCACGCACACGCCGTCCACGCCCGTCGCGGCCACGTCGGCTGCCCGGGTGGCGTCGATGCCGCCGATTGCCACGGCGAGCAGCCCCGCGGCCCGCGCGGTGGCGGCCAGCTCCCGGACGGCGGCCAGGCCGAGCCCCGGACCCGCCTCGGGCTTGGTCGGCGTCGCCCACACCGGGCTCAGCCCCACGAGGTCGACGGTGCCGTCCGGGAGGCGGAGCGCGGCGGTGAGGTCGTCGGTGCTCTCCACGGAGAGGCCCACCAGCCGGTCGCGCCCGAGCGCCGCCCGCACCTCGGCGACCGGCAGGTCCTCCTGCCCGACGTGCACGCCCGAGGCGCCGGCCAGCAGAGCCACGTCCAGGGCGTCGTTCACCACCACCGCCACGTCCGGCCGGTCGGCGAGCGCGGCCTGGACCGAGCGGGTCAGCGCCAGCAGCTCCCGGCGGGAGGCCTCCTTGTCGCGCACCTGGACGGCGGTGACGCCACCGGCGACCGCGGCCCGCACGACGTCGGCCACCGGTCGCGGCCGGCACAGCTGCGTGTCGGTGACCAGGTAGAGCGTCGGGTCGAACGACGGGCGCATCAGGCGCTCCGCACGTCCGCGCCCGCGAGGTCGTCGGGGCCGACGGCGTCGAGGGCGTCGAGCCACGCCGCCGCGAAGGTGCCGGGTCCGGCGGCGGTCGCCGCGGCCCGCTCCGCGGCGAGGGCGACGTGCGCGTGCGCGGCCACCGCACCGGTCAGGGGGTCGCGGGTTGCGGCGACGTAGGCGGCGACCAGCGCCCCGAGCGCGCACCCGGCGCCGGTGGTGCGGGTGAGCAGCGGTGAGCCGCCGCCGACGCGGACGGTGCGCGCGCCGTCGGTGATCAGGTCCACCTCACCGCTGACGGCGACCACACCCCCGGTGCGCCCGGCGAGCCCCGCGGCGGCGGAGGCGGCGTCATCGGCGCCCGCGGTGCTGTCCACCCCGCGCCCACCGGAGCCGGCCCCGGTCAGCGCCATGATCTCGGAGGGGTTGCCCCGGACGACGGCGGGCGCGAGCGCCACCAGCTCGCCGGCCAGCGCCGTCCGGTAGGCCAGGCCGCCGACGGCCACCGGGTCGAGCACCCACGGGGTGCCGGCGGCCCCGGCCGATCGGGCGGCCAGCCGCATCGCCTCGGCGGTGCGCGCGTTGACCGTGCCGACGTTGACCAGGACGGCGGAGGCGATGGCGGCGAAGTCGCCGGCCTCCTGCGGTGCGTCGACCATCGCCGGGGCGGCGCCCACCGCGAGCAGCGCGTTGGCGGTGAGCGTCTGCACGACCGTGTTGGTCAGGCAGTGGACGAGCGGTGCGTGCTCACGCAGCGCCGTGCGGGCAGCGCGCAGGTCGACGACTTCCACAGCATCGGACATGCCGGTGACATCCCTTCGCCAGTGCGAACTGGAGCAGGTTCGGCGGGTGTGATCTCAGTCCCGGGCGGGACACCCCGTGCCACGTACGGGGCCGAACCTAGCGCAGCAGGCGGCCGGTGTCCCGCCGGGTGGGGGACGCTGGCCTACACGGGTGCGGATCCCCTAGGTTCCGGCGCGTGGCCGACCACCTCGCGCAGGTCAACGTCTCCCGGCTGCTCGCGCCGCTGGGCAGCCCGGTGCTGGCCGACTTCATGGCCGCCCTCGACGAGGTCAACGCCGAGGCCGACCGTGCACCGGGCTTCGTCTGGCGGCTGCAGACCGAGGACGGCAACGCCACCTCGGTGCAGGCCTTCGGGTGGGACGCCGCGGGCAGCCACGGCGTGATCGTGAACCTCACCGTCTGGCGCGACGTCGAGTCCCTGGCCGGCTACGTGTTCGGCGGCCGGCACGTGCAGGTCATGCGGCGGCGCCGGGAGTGCTTCCACCGCGCCGCGGAGGCCACCACGGCGCTCTGGTGGGTCCCTGCCGGCACCCTGCCCACGACCGACGACGCCGAGGCCCGCATCCGCCACCTGCGGGCGCACGGCCCCACGCCCGAGGCGTTCGCCTTCCGCACCCACTTCCCGCCGCTGGAGGACGTCCAGGCGCCGTCGTCGGACGACTGGCTCTGCCCCGCGTGAAGCTGCTGCTGACCTCTGCCGGCCTCTGCGATCCCTCCCTCGTGGCGGCCGCCGGGGAGCTGGTCGGCCGCCCGCTGTCCGGGCTCCGGGCCGCTGTCGTGCCCACGGCGGCCAACGTCATCGCGGGCGACAAGGGCTGGCTGATCGCCGACTACGTGAACCTGCAGCGCGCCGGGTTCGCCGAGGTCGACATCGTGGACGTCTCCGCGCTGGAGGCCGACATCTGGGGGCCCCGGCTGGAGGCGGCCGACGTCCTGGTGCTCACCGGTGGGGACACCACGCACCTGCTGCGGTGGCTGCGGCGTTCCGGGCTGGCCGACCGGCTGCCCGGGCTGCTCGCCTCGCGGCTGCTCGTCGGGATCAGCGCGGGGAGCATGGTGCTGGGCCCGGACCTCTGCCTGAGCGCCTCGGCGAAGCCGCAGCCGGAGGACTCCGTCGGCCTGGGCCTGGTGGACTTCCTGGTGCTGCCGCACCTGGGTTCGCCGTACTTCCCGAACGCCTCGGAGGAGGCGTTGCGGGCGGCCGCTCGCGACCTGGCGCACCCGGTGTTCGGGCTGGCCGACGGAACCGCGGTGGCCGTGGACGGTGACGGCATGACGATCGTCGGTGCGGGGGCGCACGTCCGGCTCGAGCCGGCCACGCCGCGATGACCGCTGCTCCCGGAACGGATCCCGCCGGGGGCGTGCGTCGCCGCCTGCCGACCCTGCTCGGCTGGGCGCTGTGCGTGGTCCTCGGGCTGGCGCTGGGCTGGCTGTGCCGCTTCCCGCTCATCAACACCTGGCTGACCGGGTGGGTGGTGGCCATGGAGGCCGGCTGGGCAGCGGTGGACCCGACCATGGTGGACGACGGGATCTCGATCTACTTCGTGTTCATCACCGGGCTGTGGTTGTTCTTCGCGGCCATCGCCGGGCCGCTGACGATGCTCGCCCGGCGCTGGGCCCGGCTGCCGGCACGTCCCTGGTGGTGGACGTCGGTGGCGCTGTGGCTCGTCCCCGCCGCGGTGCTGGACCTGCCGGCCCTGCTCGGCTGAGCACTGCCCGCGGGGACCGGCGCCCCTGGAGGTCGTGTGCAGGGAGGACCGGTCGGCTCCGTGGCCCACCGGCCGACGAGAGGGGATGGGGATGACCGGAGCGGGCGACGCGGACCCGGACGAGGTTCGGGCCTGGGTGGCGAGGACGTACGGCGGCCTCGCCGACCTGCTGGACGCCGAGCCGGGGACGTGGGACGGAGCATCGCTGTGCGCGGGCTGGCGGGCCCGGCACGTGGTGGCGCACGTGACCATGCCGGCGCGGCTGACCCCCGGGCAGTTCGGCGCCGAGCTGGCTGCCGCGGGTGGGGACTTCACCCTGGTCTCGGACACGGTGGCGGGCCGCGACGCCACCCTGCCGGCGGCCGAGCTCCTGGCGGGTGCTCGCCGTCCTCGATCACCTCGCCGCAGCGGATGGCGGGCTCTTCGGCCTCGATCTGACCGGTGTCCGCCTCGAGGCCACCGACGCCGGCTGGACCCGGGGCGATGGCGAGGCCGTCCGCACGGACAGCGGCCGGCTCGTCGCGCTGCTGGCCGGGCGCACGCTGCCGGACGGCCGCGCCCTCCGCCGCCGCTGACCCCGGCTCAGCCCTCGGTGAGCGCGGCCGCGGGCAGCCAGTCGGCGTCGAGCAGCTCGGCGATCTCCTGCAGGGAGGAGGTGTCCGCCCCGGCGGTGGAGCCGCTGACGGCCAGCCGCTCGACCATCACCCGCGCCACCTGCTCCTCCACCGTGTCGGCGGCGAAGGCGACCCGCCACGGCGAGGAGCGCCCGTCGCGGTGGGTGCGCCCGGTGACCTGCCGCGCCTGGATGCCGGAGAAGCGCGGCTGGTGGAACAGCCCCACCCGCGGGATCTCCGACGCCGTGGAGCCGCCGGGCAGCAGCTCACCGGCGTGCAGGCTGATCGACGCGGTGACGGTGAAGACGCAGACCGCGGCGTCCCCGCGCTGGAAGCGCAGCCGCTCGGCCTCGACGTCGAAGCGGTCGCGGCCGTAGATCGACGCCACCGGGATGCCGGCGTCGAGCAGCGCCTCACGGATCGGGTCGGCCGCCGTCTCCACGAACTCCACCGACACCGCGACCTGCCGCTCGGCTTCCACCTGCGCCTTGATCCAGTCGACGGTGGCCTGCACGCGGATCAGCCCGGCCTTCTGCCGGAACCGCAGCAGCGCCGCGCGACCCCGGGCGGTCTGCCGGCCGCGCCGGGCCAGCTGCATCTCCGCGCGGAACTCCGACCACCCGGCCTCGTACTGCGCCCGCTCGGCCGGGGTGAGCAGCACCGGCGTGCCCGTGACCGACACCGGCCCCCAGGGCGCCGGGCGGTGCAGCGTGGCGGGCGGGTCGGCGTCGGCGAGCCAGGACTGCAGGCGGGCGAGGTCCGCCCGGCGCTCGTCGGCGTGCTCGGTCCACTGCCAGCCGTAGCGGCCACGTTCCACGTGGAACGTGTGCCGCGCGAGCGCCTCGGGGAGGTCGGCCCACTCCTTGATGGACTCGCCGTGCCGGGCGGCGAGCTCGGGCGCCAGGTAGGGCAGCTCCAGAGGCGTGTGCGCCGGCGTCGCGGTCGCGGCCAGCACGTACGGAATGTCCTTGACGCGCGCGGCGCCGGAGACGGCCTTCCAGTGCTTCCACCGCTGCGTCGTCGTGTGCCGCACCATGTGGGCCTCGTCGGCCACGACGACGTCGAAGCGCAGCTTCGCCACCTTGCCCAGCCGGTCCCACGTGGTGACGCACCAGCGCAGACCGCCGTCGCCGAAGCCGGCGATCGAGCGCGCCCAGTGCGGGATGGTGATCGCGGCCGGCCGGTCGGCGATGACCAGGACGGTGCGCACCGGCCGCTGCGCGGCGATCTCGTGCACCGCCAGGATCGCCGTCCCGGTCTTGCCCACCCCGGGGTCGTCGCCGAGCAGGAAGACCCGGCCCCCCGCGGCGGCGTGCGCGGCCACGACCGCGGCGCCCTCCTCCTGCTGGGGGCGCGGCACCAGCGCGGGGATCACCGGGAGCGGGCGCGGCGTCTCGTTGAGCTCGTCCTCGAGGAAGCGCTCCAGGCTGTACGCCGGCGGGTCGTAGGGGGCGAGCTCCGGGGGCAGTACCGCGCCGACCCAGACGTGGGCCTGCAGCCCGGGGTGCCAGACGGCGCCCGGCGCGGGAGCGCGGAAGGGCACGGCCAGCACCCACACCCGCTCCCCCGGGCCGGCGGCGGGCAGCTCAGGGGCGGCCTTCCCCGGTGCCGGCTTCCGCGCGGTCGTCTTCCGTGGGGTCGTCTTCCGCGTCGTCGCCGCCGTCGTCCGGCGGGTGCGCGTGCTGCTGCCCGTGCTGCGGCCGCTGCCCGCGCTCCGGCGTCGTCCTGGCATCTGCATCCCCTCGTCGGTCCTCCGGCACGGTAGAGGCCGGGGACGACGTCTCCGGGCAGGAGCCGAGCGCGCCGTCGTCGGATCGTCACGCGACCGACATGCCAACCGGGGGCCCCGATGCGGTAGACCGGTCGGCGACAGCAGCCGGCGCTCGATCGGTCCCCGCCGTCCGCCGGCCCGGATGCGACGCACGGGCACCGCTGCCCGCGCCGGAGGACCTCATGACTAGAACCCTGCGCCTCCTCCTCGCCGCCCTCGTCGCCGTGGCGGCGGTGCTCCTGCAGCCCACCGGCGCCTCCGCCGCGGAGCGGACGGTGACCTACACGGTCTCCACCCGCGGGGCGGTCGCCGGCGACCTCGGGTACTTCACGGACGTCGCGCGCGACGCGCTCACCGATCCGCGCGGCTGGAGCCTGGGCGGGACCCTGGCCTTTCAGCAGGTCGGCTCGGGCAGCGACTTCGATCTGATCCTGGCCTCGCCGTCGGTGATCGCGGCGGCCTCGCCGGGGTGCAGCGCCCAGTGGAGTTGCCGGGTCGGGCGCTCGGTCTACATCAACGACGATCGCTGGCGGTTCGGCACCGCCGCGTGGCCGCACGACCTGGCGCTGTACCAGCGGTACGTGATCCTGCACGAGGTCGGGCACTGGATCGGGATCCCGCACACCGACTGCCCGACCGCGGGCCGCACCGCCTGGGTGATGCAGCAGCAGTCGATCTCGCTGCAGGGCTGCCGGGCCAACGTGTGGCCGGTCATCGCCGAGCGGGAGCAGGCGGGCTCGCGCATGGGCGTCCCGGTCACCTGGTCGGGGATCGAGGCCCGGTACCGCGCGCTGGGGCAGGGCGGCGGCATCCTCGGGGTGCCGGTGGACTGGGAGCAGCGCTCGCCGGACGGTGCCGGCGCCTACCAGAACTTCGCCCGCCCGGCGACGATCTACTGGAGCCCGGCGACCGGGGCGCACGAGATCTACGGGGCCATCCGCGGGCACTACGGGTCGCTGGGCTACGAGCTGGGCCTGCTGGGCTACCCGACGACCGGGGAGCGCGGTTCGCCGGACGGGGTGGGGCGGTACCAGAACTTCTCCCGTCCGGGGACGATCTACTTCACGCCGGCGACGGGGGCGCACGAGATCTACGGGGCCATCCGCGGGCACTACGGGTCGTTGGCCTACGAGCTCGGGCCGCTGGGCTACCCGATCACCGGCGAGCGCGGTTCGCCGGACGGCGTCGGGCGGTACCAGAACTTCTCCCGGCCCGGTGGCGCCTCGATCTACTTCTCGCCGAGCACGGGCGCGCACGAGGTGTACGGGCCCATCTGGTCGCGCTGGGGCCAGACCGGCTGGGAGCTGGGGCCGCTGGGCTACCCGACGAGCGGCGTCCAGGCCGTCGAGGGCGGCAGCCGCGTCGACTTCCAGCGGGGGCACATCACGCTGGACGCCGCCACCGGCGAGACGGAGGTCGTGCTGGACTGACCGCGGGGCCGCGCGGATCCGCGCGCTCTGGTGGAATCGCCCGGTGACGGAGAACGCCGAGGAAGCCCTGCACGCCCGGACGCTGGGTGAGGCCGGCCCGCGCGTCGTCTTCGTGCACGGCCTGTTCGGCCAGGGGAAGAACTGGACGACGATCGCCAAGGGTCTGGCCGGCGACCACCGGGTGACGCTGCTGGACCTGCCCAACCACGGACACTCCCCGTGGACCGAGCGGGTCGACTACGTGGACATGGCCGAACTGGTCGCCGCGGAGCTGGAGTCCTTCGGGGAACCGGCCACGCTCGTCGGCCACTCCATGGGCGGCAAGGTCGCGATGCAGCTGGCGCTGCGCCGGCCCGAGCTCCTGCGCGCGCTCGTCGTCGTCGACATCGCCCCGGTCGAGTACCCGCTGAAGGGTGGCCGGACCGAGGATCCCGACGAGGAGGCCTCCCCGTTCGCCGCCTTCATCGCCGCGATGCGGGCGATCGACCTGGGGGCGCTGGAGTCCCGGTCCGATGCCGACGCCGCCCTGCGCACCGCCGTCCCCAGCCGGATGGTCCGCAGCTTCCTGCTGCAGAGCCTGAGCCGGGAGGAGGAGGGCGACGGCTGGCACTGGCGGCTGAACCTCGAGCTCCTCGAGCGGGACCTCGGCGAGCTGCGCGGCTTCCCCGACCCGCCGCCGGGTGCGGTGTTCGACGGCCCGGTGCTGTGGATCGCGGGGGCGAACTCCCACTACGTGCTGCCCGAGGACCGGCCGCAGATGGACGCCCTGTTCCCCTCCACGCGGCTGGTCAAGGTGAAGAACGCCGGCCACTGGGTGCACTCCGAGCAGCCGGATGTCTTCCTGGCGACGCTGCGGCGCTTTCTCGACGGAGTCGAGGAGGAGGCGCAGGGTCTCGACGGAGTCGAGGAGGAGTCGCAGGGCCCGGGCGCGGTGGAGCGGTGACCGTCGTCCGCTCCCTGGTGCTCTTCGCGCTGGCGGCGCTGGCCGAGATCGGGGGTGCCTGGCTGGTCTGGCAGGGGGTGCGCGAGCACCGCGGCTGGGTCTGGATCGGTGCCGGGGTGATCGCGCTCGGGTTGTACGGCTTCGTGGCCACGCTGCAGCCCGACGCGAACTTCGGCCGGATCCTCGCCGCCTACGGCGGTGTCTTCGTCGCGGGGTCCCTGGCCTGGGGCATGGCCGTCGACGGGTTCCGGCCCGACCGGTACGACGTCGCCGGCGCGCTGATCTGCCTCGTCGGCGTCGCGGTGATCATGTACGCCCCGCGCGGCGCGTAGCGGACGGCGGTGCCGCCGGCGGGTCAGGGGCCGGCGCGGCTGAGGATCTCGGTTCCGTCCGGCCGGTAGGTGTGCCAGCGGCCGGTGCCGGGATCTCGCCGGATGGTGAACCCGCCTTCGTGACAGCTCGTGTGGTGCCGCTCGCAGAGGAGTGCGCCGTTGTCGCAGCTCGTCGGCCCGCCGTGCGCCCAGTGCACGACGTGGTGGACGTCGCACCACTCCGGCGGGGCGTCGCAGCCCGCGAAGACGCAGTGCGCGTCACGGACCTCGATGGCCCGGCGGATCGCCGTTGACGAGGTCCGCTGAGCGCGGCCGACGTCCAGTGGCAGCCCATCCGGGCCGGTGATGACGCGGGCGACGCTGGCATCGCAGGCCAGCCGGCGTGCCGTCTCGGGGTTGATGGGACCGGCCCAGCCCAGGGATCCGCCGGCCACGCCGGGGGCTCCTCGCGCGGCGCACAGGGCGAACCAGTCGATCGTCACCCGCACGTGCGGCCGCTCACCGCGGACGTCGGGGAGGGAGCCCCCGTCGAGAGCCCCACGAGCCAGGGCGACCAGCGCATCGGCCTGCCGCTCGGCGTGTGAGCGGGTGTCACCAGCAGGGCGGTCGCCGTTCATGAGAGCGCCCAGCGCGCTGTGCAGGTACTCGCCGCCGGCGGCATCCAGCTCGCCGCGCAGGTGGACGCGCCCGTCAAGGCCGGACGCCATGCTGAAACGTCGGCGGACATCGGCAGCGTCGTCCAAGGTTCCGTCGGGGTCGACCCCGGCGACCCACTCCTTCACGCCCCGAGCGGTTTCGTGCGGGGCTGTGGCCCGGGCAAGGTCGGCCAGGATGCCGTCGGTCTCGCCGAGGTCGATCCCCATCTCGGCCGCCTTGGCGATCCGGCCGGGCGTCATGGCCTTCGTGATGACCCGGGCGTGCGCGGCGCTGATCGCCCCGGCGGCGAAAGCCGCCGCGGTCTCCGGAAGCTGTTCCAGCCTCCGGCCGGTCGACACCGTGGCCGTCGTCTGCTCGGGCGCCATGCGGCAGCTGCCGCGCAACCAGGCCTGCATGGAGACGGCGCCGTCACGGCGGTAGGCCTCCCGGCGGTCGGCCGCCCGTACCGCGGTGGTGAGTGCCGCGGCGACCCGGTTCGCGGTGGTGCTCAGCTCGCCGACGAGGTCGAGCAACGTGTCGTCCGACAGATCGGTCAGGTCGATCGCGGCCAGCTCATCGAGGGCGGAGCGCAGCTCGGACACCTGCTGCCTCCCTCCCGCGGGACCTCGACCGACACACCGACAGTAGAGGCGGGGTACGACAAAAACCGCAGGTCATCCGGGCGGTCGAGTGATCCGATCCCGGCCGGTCGGACGAAGGATCCGGTCGGCCTCCTGGTCCGACGCCCGACGCGGTGCCGGGATCCGCGTCCGCGCATCGGCTCCCCAGTCGGGGTGGTCGGTGGCCGCGCGCCGCGTCCGTGCGGCCACCACGTGCCGTCACGATGGTGCGACCGCCGGGGACGTGCTCCCGGCGCCGCAGCCCAGGAGCGAGCAGATGACGTACCCCGGTCCGAACCACCCCGGCGCCGACGACCCGTACCGGCCGGCCCCGGCGGCCTGGGGTCAGCAGCCGGCGCCCTACGGCGGTCCTGCGCAGCCCGGCGGCTACCAGGGCCCGCCGCCTCCGCCGCCGGGCGGTCACCCTGGTCCCTACGGGCAGCCGTACCCCGGCCCCTACGGCCAGCCGCCGTACGGCGGCTACCCGTACGCGCCGCCGCAGCGCACCAACGGCATGGCCATCGCCTCGATGGTCTTGGGCATCCTCTGGCTGTACTGGATCGGCAGCATCCTGGCGCTGGTCTTCGGCTACGTCGCCAAGCGGCAGATCCAGGAGCGCGGCGAGGCCGGCGGTGGCATGGCGACGGCGGGGATCGTGCTCGGCTGGATCGGCGTGGGGTTCTTCACCCTCTTCGTCCTCTTCGGGGTCGCGTCCACCGCCGGCTACTGAGTTCTCACGGGTCCACGGACCACCGTCCGCGCGGACGGCTTGGTCCGCCGTCGCGCGCGACCCCTGGAGCACCGGGTCTCCCGCTGCCATCCTGGCCGGGTGCGGCAGGAGTCGGTGGTGCACCGCCCGCACCCGGTGCTGCGCCCCTACCTCGCCGCCGCGCTCGGCTACCGGCACGAGGGCTTCCCGCCCGGCGAGCACCTGGGCCTCCCCTCCCCCTGGCTGACCGTCGTCCTCACCCTGGACGACCCGCTGGAGATGGCGGCGCATCCCGACCCGGCACAGTCGCCCGGCCGGTTCGACGCCCTGGTGGGCGGGCTGCACACCCGCCCGGCGCGGATCGTCCACCCCGGCCGGCAGGCCGGCATCCAGCTCTCCCTCACGCCGCTGGGTGCGCGGGCGCTGCTCGGCGTGCCCGCCGGCGAGCTGGCCTCGGCGGACGTCGCGCTGGAGGACCTGCTGGGCCCGGCGGGCGGGGAGCTGCTCGCCCGGGTCCGCGCCGCCGACGGCTGGCCGGCCCGGTTCGCCGCGCTCGACCACGGGCTGCTGCGCCGGCTGCGGGACGACGACGGCGTCCCGGCGGAGGTGGCCGAGGCCTGGCGGCTGACGACGGCGGGCGGCGGCCGGCTGCGCGTCGCCCAGGTGGCCGCCCGGGTCGGCTGGTCCACCCGGTACCTCGAGCGGCGGTTCCGCGCCGAGACGGGGCTGGGCCCGAAGGAGGCGGCCCGCGTGGTGCGGTTCGACGCGGCTCGCCGCGCGCTCGCCGCCCGCGTCTCCCGTGGTCTGCCGCCGGACCTCGCCGGCCTCGCCGTCGCCGCCGGGTTCAGCGACCAGGCGCACCTGACCCGGGAGTGGACGGCGTTCTCGGGGCTGGCGCCGACCCGCTGGCTGGCCGCGGAGTTCGGATACGTGCAAGACACCTCCGCGCTGGACTCGGCACTCTCGGGGGCATGACGAACCCGATGACCACCGCAGAGGCATCCGGCGCGGGCCAGGCCCCGCCGCCGCAGGTGTGGCCCGCCTTCCGCGCCCGCGACGCCCGGGCGCTCATCCGCTTCCTCGTCGACGCGTTCGGCTTCGAGGAGACGGTCACCTACGGCGAGGGTGGGCGGGTGGACCACGCCCAGCTCGACTGGCCCGAGGGCGGCGGCGTCATGCTCGGCTCGGTGTGCGACGACGGCGGGCAGTGGCCGGTGGAGTCCACCGGCTGCTACGTGGTCACGGCCGACCCGGACGCCGTGCACGCCCGCGCGGTCGCCGCCGGCGCCGAGATCGTCCGGCCGCCGTACGACACCGACCACGGCTCCCGGGACTTCGCCGCCCGAGATCCCGAGGGCAACCTGTGGCAGTTCGGCACGTACCGGGGCGAGCCCCGCCGGGGCGCCTGAGCTCGCGCCGGACCGGCGCGGGCGCCAAGATCAACGGCATGAGCGACGCCCGCGCCGGACAGCCCGCCCAGCCCGCCGACCTGATCGACGTGGCCTCGGTGGTCAGCGCGTACTACACCGTCGAGCCCGACCCGGCCGAGCCCGCCCAGCAGGTCGCGTTCGGCACGTCCGGGCACCGCGGGTCGTCGCTCGACGCGGCGTTCAACGAGGCGCACATCCTCGCGACCACGCAGGCGATCTGCGAGTACCGGGCCGAGCAGGGCTTCGACGGGCCGCTCTTCCTCGGCCGGGACACCCACGCGCTCTCCGAGCCGGCCTGGGCGACGGCGCTGGAGGTGCTGGCCGCCAACGACGTTCCCGTGCTGGTCGACGCCGGCGGCCGGTACACCCCGACGCCGGCGATCAGCCACGCGATCCTGCGGGCCAACCAGGGCAAGGGGCAGGGGCTGGCCGACGGCATCGTGGTGACGCCGTCGCACAACCCGCCGCGCGACGGCGGCTTCAAGTACAACCCGCCCAGCGGCGGGCCCGCCGACACCGACGCCACGGGCTGGATCGCCGGCCGGGCCAACGACCTGCTCCGGGCCGGGCTCAGCGGGGTCCGCCGGGTGCCGGTCGAGCAGGCGCGCTCCGCGGCGCAGGCCTACGACTTCCTCGGCACCTACGTCGACGACCTGCCCCAGGTCGTCGACCTCGACGCGATCCGGGAGGCGGGCGTCCGCATCGGCGCCGACCCGCTCGGCGGCGCCAGCGTCGACTACTGGTCGGCCATCGCCGAACGGCACCGGCTCGACCTCACCGTCGTCAACCCGCTCGTCGACCCCACCTGGCGGTTCATGACGCTGGACTGGGACGGCAAGATCCGGATGGACTGCTCCTCCCCCTCCGCGATGGCGTCGCTGGTCGACCGCCGGCACGAGTTCCAGATCGCCACCGGCAACGACGCCGACGCCGACCGGCACGGCATCGTCACCCCCGACGGCGGGCTGATGAACCCCAACCACTTCCTCGCCGTCGCGATCGCGTACCTGCTCAGCCACCGCCCCGGCTGGGCCAAGGAGGTCGCCGTCGGCAAGACCCTGGTGTCCAGCTCGCTCATCGACCGGGTGGTGGCCGACCTGGACCGCCGGCTGGTCGAGGTGCCCGTCGGCTTCAAGTGGTTCGTCCCGGGCCTGCTCGACGGCTCGGTCGCCTTCGGCGGCGAGGAGTCCGCCGGCGCCTCCTTCCTGCGCCGCGACGGCGGCGTCTGGACGACGGACAAGGACGGCATCCTGCTCGCGCTGCTGGCCGCCGAGATCCAGGCCGTCACCGGCCGGTCCCCCTCGAAGCTGCACGAGCAGCTCACCGACCACTTCGGGGAGTCGGCCTACGCCCGCATCGACGCCCCGGCGAGCCGCGCGGAGAAGGCGGCCCTGGGCAAGCTCTCCCCCGAGGACGTCGCCGCGACCGAGCTGGCCGGCGAGCCGATCACCGCCAAGCTCACCCGCGCCGCGGGCAACGACGCCCCGATCGGCGGCCTCAAGGTGACCACGGAGAACGCCTGGTTCGCCGCCCGCCCGTCGGGCACCGAGGACGTCTACAAGATCTACGCGGAGTCCTTCCGCGGCCCCGAGCACCTCGCCCAGGTGCAGGAGGAGGCCAAGGCCGTCGTGACGGCGGCCCTCGGGAGGTGATGCCGTACCCCGGCGGGCCGGTCGAGGACCGCCGGGGTACGGGAGGACGACAGGTCACACGGTGTCCTCGTCGACCCAGTCCAGGGACTTCGTCACCGCCTTCTGCCAGTTGCGGTAGTTCCGCTCGCGCTCCTCGGCCGCCATCTGCGGCTCCCAGCGCTTGTCCTCGGCCCACTTGGCGGTCAGCTCGTCGAGGTCGGACCAGAAGCCCACCGCGAGCCCGGCCGCGTAGGCGGCACCCAGCGCCGTCGTCTCGGCGATCTCCGGCCGGATCACCGGCACGTCGAGCAGGTCGGCCTGGAACTGCATGAGCAGCTCGTTGCCGACCATCCCGCCGTCCACCCGCAGCTCGGTCAGGTCGACGCCGGAGTCGGCGTTCATCGCATCGAGCACCTCGCGGGTCTGGTAGGCGGTCGCCTCCAGCACCGCCCGGGCGAGGTGACCCTTGTTCACGTACCGGGTCAGCCCGACGACGGCCCCGCGGGCGTCGGACCGCCAGTGCGGGGCGAACAGCCCGGAGAACGCCGGGACGAAGTAGGAGCCGCCGTTGTCGTCGACCGAGCGGGCCAGGTCCTCGATCTCCGGGGCGCTCCTGATCATGCCGAGGTTGTCGCGCACCCACTGCACCAGCGACCCGGTGACCGCGATCGACCCCTCCAGCGCGTACACGGGCTTCGCGTCGCCGAGCTGGTAGCACAGCGTCGTGAGCAGGCCGTTCTGCGACGGCACGGCCTCCTCGCCGGTGTTCAGCAGCATGAAGTTGCCGGTGCCGTAGGTGTTCTTGGCCATCCCCCGCTCGAAGCAGACCTGCCCGAACGTCGCCGCCTGCTGGTCGCCCAGCGATCCCGAGATCGGCACCCCGGCGAGGAATCCGGCCTTGCGCCCCTTGCCGTACTCCTCCGAGTTGGACCGGATCTCCGGCAGCATCGACACCGGGATGCCCATCTCCTCGGCGATGGACTCGTCCCAGGCCAGCGTCCGGTAGTCCATGAGCATCGTGCGTGAGGCGTTGGAGACGTCGGTGAGGTGCTGGCCGCCGTCGGCACCGCCGGTCATGTTCCACATGAGCCAGGAGTCGATGGTGCCCATGAGCAGCTCGCCGCGCTCGGCCCGCGCGCGGGCGCCCTCGACGTTGTCCAGGATCCAGCGGACCTTGGGCCCGGCGAAGTAGGTGGCCAGCGGCAGGCCGACCCGGTCCTTGTACCGGTCGGCCCCGCCGCCCAGCGCGCCGAGCTCCTCGATGATCTTCGTGGTGCGGGTGTCCTGCCAGACGATGGCGTTGTAGACCGGCTCGCCGGTCGCCCGGTCCCAGACGACGGCGGTCTCGCGCTGGTTGGTGATGCCCACGGCGACGATGTCGGCGGGGCCGGCGTCGCTGCGGGCGATGGCCTGGCCGACCACCTCGCGGGTGTTGCGCCAGATCTCCATCGCGTCGTGCTCGACCCACCCGGCCCGCGGGAAGATCTGCTCGTGCTCCTTCTGCCCGACCGACACCACCGCGCCGTCGTGGTCGAAGATCATGCAGCGGGTGCTCGTGGTGCCCTGGTCGATGGCTGCGACGTACTGCGGCATGGCTGTTCCTCTCGGTCGGGCGGTCAGAACGGGACGTGCGACAGGCCGCCCGCGAGGACGGCACCGACGAGCGGACCCACGATCGGGACCCAGGCGTACCCCCAGTTGCTGCCGCCCTTGCCCCGGATGGGCAGGACGGCGTGGGCGAGGCGCGGGCCGAGGTCGCGGGCGGGGTTGATGGCGTAGCCGGTGGGGCCACCGAGCGAGGCGCCGATGCCGACGACGAGCAGGGCGACGGCCAGCGGGCCGAGCTGCGTGGGCGTGTCGCCGAACCGGAGGATCACGTACACCAGCACGAAGGTGCCGATGACCTCGGTGACGACGTTGTCCTTGACCGTGCCGATCGCCGGCCCGGTGGCGAAGGTGCCCAGCTGCGTCCCGGCGGCCTCCGGGTCGTTGTAGTGCCCGTAGTAGGCCAGGTAGGCGAGGACCGCGCCGAGGAAGGCACCGACCAGCTGGCCGGCGAAGTAGACCAGGGTGGCGGCCACGGTGACCGGGACGCCGGGGGCGTACTCCGCGGTCCCGCTCACCCACAGGCCGACGGTGACGGCCGGGTTGATGTGCGCTCCGGACGCCGCACCCGCGAAGACGCCGGCGAAGACCGCGAGCCCCCAGCCGAAGATGACGACGATCCAGCCGCCGCCGTTGCCGAACGTCTTGGGCAGCGCGACGTTGGCGACCACCCCGACGCCGAGCAGCAGCAGGATCCCGGTGCCGAGCACTTCGCTGCCGAAGACCGTCCAGAGGCTCGTGGTGTCCACGTTCAGGCGCTCCTCGAGGTGGGCCCGCAGCATCGCGGGTCGCGGATGTCGTCGGACCCCGGGAGATCACTCCGCCGGAGCCGTCCCGCGGACCGTAGGAGCGCCACTGTGACGCGGACAACAGCGCCGGTTCGACATCATCGGACAGCTCCCTTCACGGCGTCCCCCACGCGATGCTGAGCTGCACCGCCCGCTCCCAGCGCGGGTACTCGGCGGTCAGCGCCCGGGCCGCCTCGGGCGAGGGCGTCCACTGCGCCGCGCGGTGCCAGTTGCGGCGCAGCGCCTCGACGTCGGACCAGACGCCGACCGCCAGCCCGGCGGCGTACGCGGCCCCCAGCGACACCGTCTCCCCCACCATCGGGCGGACCACCGGGGTATCCAGCGCGTCGGCGATGAACTGCATCAGCAGGTTGTTGGTGGTCATCCCGCCGTCCACCCGGAGCGCGGGCAGCGACAACCCGGAGTCGGCCGCCATCGCCCGGACGACGTCCCGGGTCTGCCAGCCGGTGGCCTCCAGCACCGCCCGGGCCAGGTGCCCTTTGGTGACGTAGGAGGTCAGCCCGGCCACCAGCCCCCGGGCCTCGCCCCGCCAGTGCGGGGCCAGCAGGCCGGAGAACGCGGGGACGACGTAGCAGCCGCCGTTGTCCGCCACCGTGCGGGCCAGCGTCTCCACCTCAGGGGCCGTGCCGATCAGCCCCAGCCCGTCGCGGAGCCACTGCACCAGGGCGCCGGCGACCGCGACCGAGCCCTCGAGGGCGTACCGCACCGGCTCCCCCGCCAGCTGGTAGGCGACCGTGCTGATCGAGCCCGAGCGCGTGCGCACCAGCTCGGTGCCGGTGTTCTGCAGCAGGAAGCTCCCGGTGCCGTAGGTGCACTTGGCCTCCCCCGGCGCGAAGCAGGCCTGCCCGAACAGCGCGGCCTGCTGGTCCCCGAGCGCCCCGGTGATGGGCAGCGGCTGGGCGAGCGCGGTGGCGGTGCCCAGCATGCCGACCGAGGGACGGATCTCGGGCAGCATCGCCGCGGGGATCCCGAAGAAGGCCAGCAGATCGGGGTCCCAGCGGCAGAGGCGCACGTCCATCAGCAGGGTGCGGCTGGCGTTCGTCACGTCGGTGACGTGCCGGCCGCCCTCCGGGCCGCCGGTGAGGTTCCAGATCAGCCAGGTCTCCATCGTCCCGAACAGCAGCTCCCCGCGTTCGGCCCGCTCCCGGGCGCGGGGCACGTGCTCGAGGATCCAGCGCAGCCGCGGCCCGGAGAAGTAGCCGGCGATGGCCATGCCGCTGCGCTCGGGAACCAGGTCGGCGTCCGGGCGCGCGCAGAGCTCGGACACCAGCTCCGCGGTGCGCGTGTCCTGCCAGACCAGGGCGCGGAGCACGGGCCGGCCCGTCGCCCGGTCCCAGACGACGGTGGTCTCCCGCTGGTTGGCGATGCCCAGGGCGACCACACCGCCCGCCGCGCCGACGTCGGCCAGCACCTGGTCGGCCGTCCACCGGGTGTTCGCCCAGATCTCCATCGGGTCGTGCTCGACCCAGCCCGGCCGGGGGAAGTGCTGGCGGTGCTCGCGCTGCCGGACGGCGACCATGCGGCCACCGCGGTCGAAGACGAGCGACCGGGTCGACGTCGTCCCCTGGTCGACGGCGAGCACGTAGCGGTCAGGCACCGCCGTACCCCAGCTCGCGGGAGACGGCGGCGGCCGCGTCGGTGACCATGCCCAGCAGCAGGCCGCGCGGTGCACCGCGGCCGTCGAACAGCGAGGTCACCGGGCCGCTGACCCCGAGCGCGGCCACGACCGGGCCGCCGGGCCCGCGGACGGGCGCGGCGATGCACCCGCGCCCGGGCTCGTGCTCGCCCCGCTCGGCCGCCCAGCCCCGGGCCCGCACCTCGGCCAGCTCGGTGGCCCGCCCGTCGGGCGCGTTCCGCGACGTCCGGGGCTCGGGCGAGTGCGCCAGTAGGACCTTGCCGAGCCCCGTCGTCCGGGCGGGCAGCGCGACCCCCACCTCCAGCTCCTGCGCCGAGTCGTCGGGCCGGAAGACGTGGTGGACGACGACCACCTCCTCCTCACCGGCGAGGGTGGCCAGCCGCACCGTGTGCCCGCTGCGGGCGGCGAGCGCATCGGCCCAGTTAGAGGCGCGCGACC
Organism: Blastococcus carthaginiensis; assembly: GCF_030731085.1. Taxonomy (NCBI): domain Bacteria; kingdom Bacillati; phylum Actinomycetota; class Actinomycetes; order Geodermatophilales; family Geodermatophilaceae; genus Blastococcus; species Blastococcus carthaginiensis. Next base: position 44,274 of record NZ_JASNFN010000033.1, read on the forward strand.
GCACCTCGTTGACGTCGAGCGGGCTGCCCAGCCGCCGCAGGCCGGGGCCGACGGTGTACCGGCCGGTCTCCCGGTCCTGCTCCACGAACCCCACGTGCAGCAGCGTGCGCAGCAGGCCGTGGGTGGTCGTCTTGGCCAGACCGACGGCCTCGGCGATGTCGGTGACGCCGAGCGCACCACGCGCTCCTGCGACGACGTGGAGGATCGCCGCCGCTCGTTCGACGGATTGCACGGTGCCCGGCATGGCGCGACGCTAGGGCATCGGCGAACCGCCCGGTCTCCCGTCGGTACGACGATGTCGGACGCCGTGCGTCGACGCCGCGCCCGGGGCCGACCTACCGTGGGCTCAGCCGGGGGCGGGGCAGCACGCCTCCCCCGCGGCCGAGGGCAGTGACACGGAGGTGCGCCGCTACCGGGGCACCTCACCAGTGCGTCCCGCCCGGTGGGCGGGCATCCCGGGGAGTGCAGATGACGGCAGTACGCCCGCTCGGACCGGAGCAGCGAGCGCAGGCCTGGGCCGACCTCGCCGAGGGTGACTTCGAGGTGCTCGTCGTCGGCGGCGGCGTGACCGGGGCGGGGGTGGCGCTGGACGCCGCGACCCGGGGTCTGCGCACCGCGCTGGTCGAGGCACGCGACTTCGCCAGCGGGACCTCGTCCCGCTCCTCGAAGCTCTTCCACGGGGGGCTGCGCTACCTGGAGCAGTTCGACTTCGGCCTGGTCCGGGAGGCGCTGCACGAGCGCGACCTGTCGGTCAACCGGCTCGCCCCGCACCTGGTCAAGCCGGTGCCGTTCCTCTACCCGCTCACCCACCGCGGCTGGGAGCGGCCGTACGTGACCGCCGGGCTCGCGCTGTACGACGGGCTGGCCCGGCTCGGCGCGCTGTCCGAGCCGATGCCCGCGCAGAAGCACCTGACCCGCACCGGTGCCCGCCGGGTGTTCCCGGCGCTCAAGCCCGATGCGCTCGTCGGCGCCGTCCGCTACTACGACGCCCAGGCCGACGACGCCCGGCACACCCTGACCGTGGCCCGCACCGCCGCGGCCTACGGGGCGACCGTGCTCAACTCCGCCGAGGTCGTCGCCTTCGAGCACGCCGGCGGCCGGGTGGTCGGCGCGCGGGTCCGCGACGTGGAGACCGGCGACGAGGTCGACGTCCGCAGCGAGGTCGTCGTCAACGCCACCGGGGTGTGGACCGACGACGTCCAGACGCTGGTCGGCGGGCGCGGCAGGTTCCACGTGCGGGCCAGCAAGGGCGTGCACATCGTCGTCCCCCGCGACCGGATCAACGGCGAGGCCGGGCTGATCCTGCGCACCGAGAAGTCGGTGCTGTTCGTCATCCCGTGGGGCAGCCACTGGATCGTCGGTACCACGGACACCGACTGGGAGCTGGACAAGGCGCACCCGGCGGCCAGCAAGGCCGACATCGACTACATCCTCCACCACGTCAACCGGGTGCTGTCGGTCCCGCTGACCCACGACGACATCACGGGGGTGTACGCCGGGCTGCGCCCGCTGCTGTCCGGGGAGAGCGAGTCGACCAGCCAGCTCTCCCGGGAGCACGCCGTCGCCCGGCCGATGCCGGGGGTCATCGCCGTGGCCGGCGGCAAGTACACGACCTACCGCCCCATGGCGGCGGACGCGGTGGACGCCGTGGCGCAGGACGTCAGCCGCCGGGTGCCCCCGAGCGTCACGGACAACATCCCGCTCGTGGGCGCCGAGGGGTACGCGGCGATGCTGAACTCCCTCGACGGCCTCTCCCGGCGCTGGGGCATCCCCCGCTTCCGCGCCGAGCACCTGCTGAACCGGTTCGGCTCGCTCACCCCGGACCTCCTGGCGCTGGCCGAGGACCGGCCGGAGCTGCTGGACCCGGTGCCCGGGGCCGAGGAGTACCTCATGGCCGAGATGGTCTGGGCCGCCGGGCACGAGGCGGCGCTGCACCTCGACGACCTGCTGGCCCGCCGCACCCGGATCTCCATCGAGACCACGCACCGCGGCGTGGAGTGCGCCGAGCCGGTCGCCCGCGCGGTCGCCGACGTGCTCGGCTGGGACGAGCAGCGGATCGCCAACGAGGTGGCCAGCTACAGCGCGCGGGTGGAGGCCGAGCGCCGCTCGCAGACCGAGCCGGGGGACCAGGAGGCCGACGCCGCGCGGGTGGCGGCGCCGGACACGCGCGCCGTCGCGGTCGGTCGCGCGCTGGGCTGAGCCCGGCCGGGTCGGCGGGCGCGGACCGGGGTAGGGCGGTCCCATGTTCGATCCGGCAGTCAGCGACCAGTGGTGGAAGAACGCCGTCGTCTACTCCGTGGACGTCGAGACGTTCATGGATTCCGACGGCGACGGCATCGGCGACTTCCGCGGCCTGACCCGCCGCCTGCCCTACCTCTCCGGCCTGGGTGTGACCTGCCTGTGGCTGCTGCCCTTCTACCCCAGCCCGAACACCGACGACGGCTACGACGTCAGCGACTACTACACCGTGGAGCCGCGGTTCGGCACGCTCGGTGAGTTCGTCGAGTTCGTGCGCACGGCCCGGGACCTGGGGATCCGGGTGGTGATCGACCTGGTCGTGAACCACACCTCCGACCAGCACCCCTGGTTCCAGTCGGCGCGCCGGGACCGCGACTCCCGCTACCGGGACTGGTACGTCTGGGCGGACGAGCGGCCCGAGGACGAGGCCACGGTCATCTTCCCGGACCAGGAGGAGAGCAACTGGGCCTGGGACGAGGAGGCCGGTCAGTACTACCTCCACCGCTTCTACTCGTCGGAGCCCGACCTCAACACCGCCAACCCCGACGTCCGCGACGAGATCCACCGCATCATGGGGTTCTGGCTGGAGCTCGGGGTCTCCGGCTTCCGGGTGGACGCCGCGCCGTACCTGATCGGCGACACCGGCATCGAGGACCGGATGCCGCAGGATCCGCACCTGATCCTTCAGGACATGCGCGGATTCCTCTCCCGCCGGCGCGGGGACGCCGTGCTGTTCGGCGAGGTCAACCTCGACCCCGGCGACCGCGAGACCTTCTTCGGTGACGACGGCGACGAGATGACGGGGATGTTCAACTTCATCCTGTCCGGCTCCGTGTTCACCGCGCTCGCCCGCGGCGAGGCGACCCCACTGGCCGAGCACCTGCGGCGGACGCCGACCCCGCCCCGCACCTCCCAGTGGCTGAACTTCCTGCGCAACCACGACGAACTGAACCTCTCCCGGCTGCCGGACGACGAGAAGGACGACGTCATGGCCGCCTTCGCGCCGGACGAGGACATGCGGATCTACGGCCGCGGCATCCGGCGGCGGCTGCCGCCGATGCTCGGTGGGGACCGCCGGCGCATCGAGCTGGCCTTCAGCCTGCTGCTGACCCTCCCCGGGACCCCGGTGCTCCTCTACGGGGAGGAGATCGGGATGGGCGACGACCTGGCGATCGAGGGGCGCAAGAGCGTCCGCACGGTGATGCAGTGGACCGAGGGGCCCAACGGCGGCTTCTCCAGCGGCAGCGATCTCGTCGCCCCCGTCGTCGACGACGGCCCGTTCCGCTACCAGGAGGTCAACGTGGCCGAGCAGCGGCGGCGCGAGGACTCCCTGCTCAACCGGGTGGAGCGGGCGATCCGGGTGCGCAAGGAGTCCCCGGAGTTCGGCTGGGGAGCCTGGACGGTCCTGGACTCCGGGGATCCGCGGGTCCTCGCCCACCGGTGCGACTGGCTCGAGGGCACGGTCATCGCCGTCCACAACCTGTCCGGAGACCACGTCGAGACGCGGCTCGAGCCGGCCCGGGAGGAGGAGTTCGAGGAGGTCATCGACATCTTCGGCAACGACCGGTTCGAGCCGCTGGACCCCGACGACCCCCGCGTCTCCCTCGGGCCCTACGGCTACCGGTGGCTCCGCGGCCGGCGGCCGGGCAGCGGGCTGACGCCGTGACGGGCCCGCGCGTCCCGCCCGGGACGGAGTCCCCGTGGTGGCGCAGCGGGGTGGTCTACCAGGTCTACCCCCGCTCCTTCGCCGACTCCTCCGGTGACGGGGTCGGCGACCTGGAGGGCATCCGGAGCCGGCTGGACCACCTGAGCTGGCTCGGCGTCGACGTCCTGTGGCTCTCGCCGATCTACCGCTCCCCCATGGCCGACGCCGGCTACGACATCGCCGACCACTGCGACATCGATCCCCTGTTCGGCGACCTGGCGGCGTTCGACCGGCTGCTGGCCGACGTCCACGACCGCGGCATGCGGCTGATGCTGGACTGGGTGCCCAACCACACCAGCGACCAGCACCCGTGGTTCCGCGACTCCCGCGCCTCCCGCAGCTCGCCCCGCCGGAACTGGTACCTGTGGCGCGACGGCGACCCGCGCACCCCGCCGAACAACTGGCTGGCGCAGTTCACCGGCGGCCCGGCCTGGACCTGGGACGAGCGCACCGCCCAGTGGTACCTGCACCTCTTTCTTCCCGAGCAGCCCGACCTCGACTGGGCCGAGCCCGCGGTGCGGGAGGCGATGCACGAGGTCCTCCGGTTCTGGCTGCGTCGCGGGGTGGACGGCTTCCGCGCCGACGTCGTCCACCTGATCGGCAAGGACCCGGACCTGCCCGACCACCCGCCGGAGCTGGTCGGTACGAACGTCGTGCACACCCACGACCTCCCGGTGACCCACGAGCTGCTGCGCGGCATCCGCGCGGTGCTCGACGAGTTCCCGGGCGACCGGGCCATGGTCGGCGAGGTCAACCTGCGCTCCCCCGCCCTCATCGCCCCGTACTACGGCGCGGGCGACGAACTGCACCTCGCCTTCAACTTCGTGCCCCTGTCCGGTCCGTGGGACGCGGGCTTCTGGCGCTCGGTGGTCGAGGAGACGCTGGCAGCGCTGGGGCCCGGCGGGGCCTGGCCGACCTGGGTGCTCTCCAACCACGACAACCCCCGCCACCGCACCCGCTACGGGGGGTCGGAGGCCCGGGCCCGTGCGGCCGCGGTGCTGCTGCTGACTCTTCCCGGCACGCCGTTCCTGTACGCGGGCGAGGAGCTGGGGCTCGAGGACGCCGTCGTCCCGCCGGACCGGCAGGTCGACCCGGGCGGCCGCGACGGCTGCCGGGCGCCGCTGCCGTGGACGGCGGACGCGGGCCACGGGTGGCCGCCCGAGCCGTGGCTGCCGTTCCCCCCGGACGCCGCCCCGCGCCGCGCGGCCGCCCCGCGCGAGGCCCCCCCCCCCGGCCGGCACCTCGGCCGCCGGCGCCTCGCCGCCCGGCGCGGCTCGCCCGCCCTGGCCACCGGCACCTGGGCCGCCGCGCCGGCTCCCGACGGCGTCCTCGCCTACACCCGGCAGGCGGGGGACGACCGGCGGATCGTCGCGGTCAACTTCACCGAGGCGCCGGTCGGTCTCCCGCTGGGCGAGCCCGCGACCGTCGGCATCTCGTCGTCCGCACGCGGGGAGGGCGGCGCCTGGACCGGTTCCCTCGGCCCCGGGGAGGCCGTGGTCCTGGTCCCGGGCGGTGCCGGCGCCACCGGGTGACCGCCGCACGTGCCGTGCCGTGCCGTGCCGTGCCCGCCGGGTCAGCGGCGCGGTGCCGTGCGGCGGCGCGCCTTGTCGGCGTACATGTCGTCGTCGGCCGCCCGCACGACCCGCTCGTAGACCTCCTCGGGCTGCTCGCCGCCCCGTGCCGTGCCGATGCCGATGCTGATCCCCACCGGCACCCGGGTGCCGCCGAGCTCGAGCGGCTCGGTGACCGCCGTGCGCAGCCGGTCGGCGAGCGCCTGGGCGTCGGCCCGCTCGGTGTTCTCGCAGACGATGCTGAACTCGTCGCCGCCCAGGCGGGCCGCGGTGTCGCTGGCCCGGAGCACGGAGCGCAGCCGCTCGGCGAAGGACACCAGAGCCAGGTCGCCCATCGGGTGCCCGAGCTCGTCGTTGATCGCCTTGAACCCGTCCAGGTCGATGATCAGCACGCAGGTGGGCGTGTCCTCGCGCCGGCCCCGGTCGAGCGCGTGCCGGAGCCGGTCGTGGAACAGCAGCCGGTTGGGCAGCCCGGTGAGCGGGTCGTGCAGCGAGCGGTGCACCAGCTGGCCCTCGAGCGCCTTGCGCTCGGTGATGTCCTCGATGATGAGGACGAGGTGGGCGGCCTGCCCCTCGTCGCTCTGGGCCACCCACGAGGCGGTGATCTGGACGGGGAGGTCGACGCCGTCCGCGCGCCGCAGGCGGGTCTCGTGCCGCATCGGGCGGTCGGGCTGGGCGGTCAGGGTGGCGTGCGCCTCCTGCGCGGCGAGGACCCCCTCCGGGTGCACCAGGTCGATCACCGAGCGCCCGTGGAGCTCCTCGGCGGAGCGGCCGACCATCGCCGCGAGCGCGGGGTTGACGTCGACGAGCAGGCCCGCGGGCGTCGTCAACGCGATCCCCATCGGCGCGTTGGCGAAGACGCTCCGCCGATCCGCCGGGGGCAGCGCGCCCGCCACCTCGATCACCCTCCACCTCCTGTGCCGGGTCCATCTTGTCGGACGTGGACGACGAACCGCTGGCTGGGCGGCCCACCGCGGTTCCGTGACACCTGATCGGGGGAACCCGGCGCGGGAGGGGGAGGATGCGGGGAGCAACCGACGCCGGCGCCGAGGAGACGCAGATGAACGAGTTCGACCTGGTGCTGCCCAGCTCGGTCGACGTCCGCGAGGTGGGCATGCGCGACGGCCTGCAGCTGGAGGCGCCGGTACCGCTGGAGGCCAAGCTGGAGATGCTCGAGGCGCTGGTGGCCACCGGCGTGCGCCGGATCGAGGCGACGTCGTTCGTCTCGCCCAGGGCCGTGCCCGCCCTCGCCGACGCCGACCAGCTCGCCGCCGAGCTGCAGCGGTGGCCGGAGGTGCACTGGTCCGCACTGGTCGCCAACCCGCGGGGCGCCGTCCGCGCCGTGGACTGCGGGATGGCCGACCTGGAGTACGTCGTCTCCGCCTCCGACGGGCACAGCCGCGCCAACGCCGGCCGCAGCACCGCCGAGGCCGTCGCCGCGGTCGGGGAGATCGCCGCGCTGGCCCACGGTGCCGGTGGCTCCCTGGAGGTGATCATCGCGACCGCGTGGGACTGCCCCTTCGACGGCCGCACCCCGGTGGCCCGCACCGTCGACGTGGCGCGGGCGGCGGTCACGGCCGGCGCCGACCAGCTCTGCCTCGGCGACACCATCGGGACGACGACGCCGCTGCGCGTGGTGACCCTCGTCGACGCGGTCCGCCGCGCCTGCCCGGGCATCGCGGTGGGGGTGCACTTCCACGACACCCGCGGCACCGGGCAGGCCAACGCCCTCGCCGCCGTGCAGGCCGGGGTCACCCAGCTCGACGCGTCGGTCGGCGGGCTGGGCGGCTGCCCGTTCGCCCCCGGCGCGAGCGGCAACATCGCCACCGAGGAGCTGGTCTACATGCTCGAGGAGTCCGGGGTGCGCACCGGGCTGGACCTCGACGCGCTGCTGGCGGCGGCCCGGGTGACCGAGCAGGCCGTCGGCCACGAGCTGCCGAGCTCGCTGTACCGCGCCGGTGGCCGGTCGGTGCCCCGCTCCGCGGGCGGGCGCTGATGGGCGCCGACGCCGTCTCCGAGCCGCCCCGGCTGGTCGACCCCCGGTTGATGCGCGACGTCCTCGGGCACTTCGCCTCCGGGGTCACCGTGGTCACCGCCGGCACCCCCGAGGGCCCGATCGGCTTCACCTGCCAGTCCTTCAGCTCGCTGTCGCTGGACCCCCCGCTGGTCGCACTGGCCCCCGCCCGGTCGTCGCGCACGTGGGCCCGGCTGCGCGAGATCGGCCGGTTCTGCGTGAACGTCCTCGCCGAGGGCCAGGACGCCGTCTCGCAGAACTTCGCGCGGTCCGGCACCGACAAGTTCGCCGGGGTCCCCTGGCGCCCCAGCCCGCACGGCTCCCCCGTGCTCGACGACGTCGTCGCCTGGATCGACGGCGAGCTGTGGGCCGAGTACGACGGCGGTGACCACACGATCGTCGTCGCCCGAGTGCTCGACCTGGGGGCCGTCCCCGACCGGCGGCCGCTCCTCTTCCACCGGGGCGCCTACGGCCTCCTGCGCGACGGCGAGGACTGAGCGCGGTCCCCGCAGGCCTGTCGCCCGCCGATGACGTGCGCTGCCACCGGGCCACCGGGCCGCCGGGCCGCCGGGTCTCCGGGCCACCGGGCCGCCGGGTCTCCGGGTCGCCGGGTCTCCGGGTCTCCGGGCCGCCGGGTCTGCGGGCCGCCGGGTCTGCGGGTCTCCGGGCCGCCGGGTCTGCGGGCCGCCGGGTCTGCGGGTCTCCGGGCCGCCGACGAAGTGCGCTGAGGCCCGGTTTTCGTCGCTGGAACTGGGCGGCAGCGCACACAATCCGAGCGTGAGCCCGTCCGGCGGGGTTCCTCCTGCCGTATCCGGGCACCCCCGAGACCGGGCTGCGCGCCCCGACGCGAGGAGGGACTCCCATGGGACTGCTCGACCGGCTGTTCGGCCGCAAGCGCCACCACGACGACCAGCGCTACGCGGGGTACCAGCAGGGTCACGGCCAGGTGCCCGGCCCGGGCTACGGCCAGCCGCCTCCGCAGGCGGCCGACGAGCAGGCGATCGAGCGCTACCGCTACCTGCTCCGCACGGCCCCGCCCGACCAGGTCGAGCAGGCGCACGCCGAGGCGTTCGCCCAGCTCACCCCCGAGCAGCGCACCCAGGTGCTGGGCCGGCTGAGCGAGTCGGTGCCCGCAGCCGAGCGGCCGGCCGGCGACGACCCGCGGGCGCTGGCCCGCGCCGCCACCCGCGCCGAGCTGCGGCAGCCGGGCTTCATGGAGCGCACCTTCGGGGGCGCCGGCCGCGGCGGTCCCGGGATGGGCAGCGTGATCGGCGGCAGCATGCTGGGCACCATCGGTGGCCTGGTCGTCGGCACGGCGGTCGCCGATGCGCTGTTCGACACCGGCCCCGGCGACGGCGGCATGTTCGGCGGGGGCGACGAGGAGGCCTCCGCGGCGGGCTACGAAGACGGTGCCGGCGGCGATCCCGGCGGCGGCTTCGGCGGCGGGGACTTCGGGGGCGGGGACTTCGGCGGCGGCTTCGGCGGCGGGGACTTCTAGGCGCCGCGCCGGCGCGTGAGCAGCAGCAGGCCGAGCACGGGCAGCACGAGCGGCACGTACCCGTAGCCCCGGCCGTAGCCCGACCAGACGGTCTCGTCCGGGAACGCCGCCGGGTCGGCCAGCGACAGCGTGCCGACGACCAGCACGCCGGCCAGCTCGACCAGGATGGCGGCCAGCGCGGTGCGCCGTCCCCCGCGGCCACCACGGGCCAGCGCGACCGTCGCCACCACGTACACGGCCGCCGCGAAGGCCGACAGCAGGTAGGCCAGCGGGGCCTCCTGGAACCGGGTGGCCAGCTGGACGCCGGCGCGGGCGCCCGCCGCGAGGGCGAAGATGCCGTAGAGGAGCACCAGCACGCGCGCCGGTCCGGCGGAGCCCGGCGCCGCCGCCTCGGCGGGGCGGCCCAGCCCGCGGTCACGCACCGGTCGCCTCCCACAGCTGCAGCAGCCGCCAGACCATGACGCCGACGGCGGCCGCCGCGACCGCCAGGACGGTGCCCGCCCAGCGGGTCCGCTCCGCCTGCGCCCACAGCACCCCCGCGACCGGGATCAGCAGCACGCCGAACAGGTAGCCCAGGAACGTAGGGGTGTCGGCGGGCGTGCCGTCGCCCATCCGCGCGAACGCCAGCACCGCCTGGACCACCAGCAGCGCCTCCAGCAGGCCGGCGCCGGCGAGGTGCACCAGGCCGGTCCGGCGGCGCGCGACCGTGGAGGCCAGCCCCGCGAGCACCACCAGGGCCGCGACCGCGGTGATCGCGACGACGAGGGCGAGGCTCACGGGCGCCGCGCGGACGGGACGGGGACGAGCACGCCGCCATGATCCCGCTCCCGGGTGCGCGGGCGGCCGGGGGGTCGGCCGTGGAACGCACCTCCGGCGGTGCTCCGCCGGGACCCGGTGGAGACCCGCCAGGACCGGTATGGCAGGTTAGGCGTGCCTTAGTTAGGACTACCTATCCTCAGTTCCCGACAGGAGCACGATGCGCACCACCGCCCGGCCGCTCGCGGCCCTCGCCCTTCCCGTCACCGCCGTCCTCGTGCTCTCCGGGTGCGGCGGCGACGCCGATGCGGAGACCGCCGCCATCAGCGAGACCGAGATGGTCACCTTCACCTGGGACCGCAACGTCGCCGGCGAGGACGAGGACCCGCGCTACGAGGAGACCACGGTCGAGGTCCCGAAGAACCCCGAGAAGATCGTCACCTTCGACATCGCCAGCCTCGACACCATCGGCGCGCTGGGCGGCGAGGTCGCCGGTGCCCCGCTGGAGTCCGTGCCGGACTACCTCCAGGAGTACCTGGCCGAGGACGCGTTCAACGCCGGCACCCTGTTCGAGGCCGACCTCGTCGAGATCGAGGCGCAGCAGCCCGACCTGATCGTGGTCGCCAACCGCTCCGCAGCGCTGTACGAGGACCTCAGCGAGATCGCCCCGACCGTCGACCTGAGCCTGCGCGGCTCCTACACCGAGAACCTGGAGCGCACCGCCACGTTCCTCGGCGAGGTGCTCGGCGCCGAGGACGAGGCCGCCGCCGCGCTGGAGGAGATCGACGCCGGCATCGAGGAGGCGCGCGCCGCGACCGCCGACGCCGGCACGGGCCTGGGGCTCATGGTCTCGGGTGGCGAGCTCAGCGCGCTGGCGCCCGCGGGCGCGGACGCGGTCGGCCCCGCCGTCCGCGGCGGCCTGATCTACGACGTGTTCGGGGTGGAGCCCGCGGTCGAGGACGTCGAGGCCGCGACCCACGGCGAGCCGGTCTCGTTCGAGTTCCTGCTGGAGACCGACCCCGACACCCTCTGGGTCGTCGACCGCGACGCCGCCACCGGGGAGGCGGGCACGCAGCCGGCCGCGGCGGTGCTCGACAACGAGATCGTCCGGCAGACGACCGCCGCCCAGGAGGACCAGATCGTCTACCTCGACCCCATGGCCTGGTACATCGTGTTCGGCGGTCTCGACACGACGCAGATCATGATCGACGACGTCCTGCAGATCGCCGAGTGACCGACCGGGACCACGCCGCGCAGCGCGCCTGCCACCCGTGACAGCGCTCGCCCCGGCACCGACGAGCACCCCCGCCCGGGTGTGGCCCAGCCGCCGCGCGTGGGTGGGGGTGCTCGTCGGCGTCCTGCTCGTGCTCCTCGCGGCGACGAGCCTGTTCGTCGGGGTCTCCGACGTCACCCCGGCGTCGCTGCTCGCCGGCGGGGCCGAGAGCGACGCGGCCTTCCTGCTGGTGGCGAGCCGCATCCCGCGGACGGTCGCCGTGGTGCTGGTCGGCGCCTCCCTGGGCATCGCGGGGCTCATCCTGCAGATGCTGGTGCGCAACAAGTTCGTGGAGCCCAGCACGACCGGGGTCACCGAGTTCGCGGCCCTCGGTGCCCTGGTGACCATGATCTTCTTCCCGGGCATGGCCGTCCTGGGCAAGATGGGCGTGGCCGCGGTGTTCGGCCTCGTCGGCACCTGGGTCTTCCTCCGGGTGGTCCGCGTCGTCCCGGTGCGCCAGCTGGTGCTCGTCCCGCTGGTCGGGCTCATGCTCGGCGGTGTCGTCGCCTCCGTCACGACCTTCTTCGCCTACCGGCTGGACCTGCTGCAGTCGCTCCAGCAGTGGTCGCAGGGCAGCTTCGCCAGCGTCATGCAGGGGCGCTACGAGCTGGTCTGGATCGCGGGGCTCATGGTCGTCGTCGCCTGGGTCGCCGCCGACCGGTTCAGCGTCATCGGCCTCGGCGAGGAGTTCGCCACCAACCTGGGGCTGGACTACCGGCGCGTGGTCGCGATCGGGATGGTGGTCGTCGCCGTCATCACGGCGGCGGTGCTCGTCACGGCGGGCATGATCCCGTTCCTCGGCCTCGTCGTCCCCAACGTCGTCAGCCTCCTCGTCGGGGACAACGTGCGCCGCGCGATCCCCTGGGTCGCGGGCCTGGGCGCCGTCTTCGTGGTCGCCTGCGACATCCTCGCGCGGGTCCTGCGCTTCCCCTACGAGATCCCGCTGTCGCTCATCGTCGGCGTCATCGGCGCCGCGCTGTTCCTGTGGCTGCTGCTCCGGAGGAGGAGCCGTGCTCACTGATCCCGCCACCGCGGCCTCCGGGGCGAGCGCGGCCACCGCGGCGCCTCCGCCGTCCGGCCGCGGGCTGCGGGCCCGGCTCGATGCGCACCGGGCCGCCTCCCGGGGGCGGCCCGTGGTGCGCCTGGCCGCCCTCGCCGCCGCCGTCCTGGTGCTGGTCGCCACCTACCTGTTCACCGACGTCCCCGGCTCGCTGGCCTTCGCGCTGGAGATCCGCAGTCTCTCGGTGGCCGCGATGCTCGTCGTCGCGACGTCGGTCGGGGTCTCGACGGTCGTGTTCCACACGATCACCCAGAACCGCATCCTGACCCCCGCGATCATGGGGTTCGACGCGTTCTACCTGCTGATCTCGACCGCGATCGTGTTCGTCGCGGGGTCCGCCACGTTCCTCGCCGCGGACGCGCTCACCCTGTGGCTGGTGCAGGTCGTCGTCATGGTGGCCTTCAGCGTCACGCTGTTCACCTGGCTCTTCGGCGGCAAGCGGCGCTCGATCCACCTCATGCTGCTGGTGGGCATCGTGCTCGGCACCTTCTTCCGGGCCTTCACGGAGTGGATGCAGCGGATGCTCGACCCGCTGGACTTCCAGGTGCTCTCCGACGCGATGTTCGCCTTCCTCACCCGGCCGGACGAGCTGCTGTTGGCCCTCACCGCCGGGCTCGTCGTCCTCGGCTGCGCCGGCGTCGTCCCGCTGCTGCGCACGCTGGACGTGCTGACGCTGGGCGAGCCGGCGGCCGTGGGGCTGGGCGTGGACCACCGGCGCGTGGTGATGGTCCTGTTCGGGGTCGTCTCGGTGATGGTCGCGGCCTCCACGGCGCTGGTCGGGCCGATCCTGTTCTTCGGCCTGATCGTCGCCAACCTCGCCTACTCCTACGCGGGCTCCTTCCGGCACGTCTGGACGCTGCCCACCGCCGTGCTCATCGGGATGGTCTGCCTGCTCGGCGGCCAGCTGGTGCTCGACCGGGTGTTCGACTTCGGCGGCACGCTGTCGACGATCATCGAGTTCGCCGGCGGCCTGTTCTTCCTGTACCTCGTGCTGCGGAAGGGGGCGCGGTGATCGCGCTCGAGAACGCGACCAAGCGCTACGGCCGCCAGACGGTGGTCGACGACGTCTCCCTCGAGCTGGGCGGGGACGGCGTGACGGCGCTCATCGGCCCGAACGGCGCCGGGAAGTCCACGCTGTTCGGGCTGGTCGGCCGCCTGGTCACGCCCGACGCCGGCCGGATCGTGGTGGACGGCATGGACGTGGCGACGACGCCGTCGCACCGGCTGGCCACGGTGCTGGCGGTGCTGCGGCAGGACAACCACGTCGCCGCGCGGCTGACCGTGCACGACCTCGTGGAGTTCGGCCGCTTCCCGCACTCGCGGGGGCGACTCACCGTGCACGACCGCGAGCACATCGAGCGCGCGATCAGCTACCTGGAGCTGGAGGCCTACCGGCACCGGTTCCTCGACGAGCTGTCCGGCGGGCAGCGCCAGCGCGCCTTCATCGCGATGGTGCTGGCGCAGGACACGAAGTACGTGCTGCTCGACGAGCCGCTGAACAACCTGGACCTGCGGCACATGACCGAGATCATGCGGCTGGTCCGGCAGCTGGCCGACGAGCTCGGCAAGCGGGTGGTCACCGTGCTGCACGACATCAACTTCGCGGCGACCTACGCCGACCGGATCGTCGCGATGCGGGACGGCGCGGTGGTGGCCGACGCCCCGGCGCGGGAGATCATGCGCCCCGAGGTGCTGGCCGCGGTCTACGACACCGCCGTCGACGTCCGAGAGATCGACGGCCGGCCGGTCGCCCTCTACTACGGCTGACCGGGCCTCCCGCTCGGTACGCCGGGATCAGGTGACCTGATCGAGCCTGTCGCGCGAACGGTGGGCGGTGCGGGAGGACGCGCTGCGGTGGGGGAGGACGCGCCCGGGTGTGGCGGGGCCCAACTGACCGTAACCCCGGAGTAACCCCTACGGCGCTGCCTCGTTGTCCGGTCACGTCCGCCCGCCGTGAACCCGCGAGGAGCGCCATGAACCCGTCGTCCCGCCGTCTGCTCGGGGTGGTGTCCGGCGCCGTGGTCGCCGGCGCCCTCCTCTCCGCTCCTGTGCAGGCAGCCCCGGCCGATCCCCCGCCCGCGCCGGTGCAGGACTTCCTGGCCGACCAGCTCGCCGGTCTCGGTGCGGGCGTCCCGACGACGGTCATGGTGCACGGCACCGACGTCGCCGCCGCCCGCGCGGCCGTCGCCGCCACCGGCATGCGCACCGTCACCGAGTACGAGCGCATCGGGGTGGTCGTCGCCTCCGGGACCGCCGGGCAGATCGAGGCCGCCGCCACCCACCCCGGCGTCACCTACCTCGAGGGCAACACCCCGATCGAGTTCGCCCAGGAGACGTCGAACCTCGCCACCCGCAGCGCCGAGGCCGCGGCCACGCTGACCGGCGCGAACGGGCTGCCGCTCGACGGCAGCGGGGTCTCGGTCGCGGTCATCGACTCCGGGGTCGACCCGAGCCACCCCTACTTCCGCGAGCCCGGTGGCGGCAGCGCCGTCGTCGCCAACCTGAAGAGCGTCTGCCTGCTGGAGACCACCACGACGCCCGACTGCGTCGTCCGGGTGCCGTCGGTGGCCGACACCGACACCCTCTCCGTCGGCGGCCACGGCACCCACGTGAGCGGCATCGTCGCCGGCCGGCCGACCACGCTGGCCGACGGCGGGCAGGTCCGGGGCGCCGCGCCCGGTGCGAGCCTGGTGTCCATCTCCACAGGCGCCGTGCTGCTCATCGTCGGGGCGGACTCCGCGCTGAACTGGGTTCTGGAGAACCACGAGGCGCCGTGCGGTGCCGGGGTGCCCGCCGACGTCTGCCCGCCGATCAAGGTGACCAACAACAGCTACGGCCCCTCCGGGGGCGGGGAGTTCGACCCGGACTCGGCGACGGTCAAGCTGCAGCGCGCGCTGGCCGCCGAGGGCGTGGTCACCGTCTGGGCGGCCGGGAACGACGGCGGCGACGGCACCACCTCGCTCACCAACCCGCCGGGGCAGGACCCGACCGGCGGCATCCTGTCGGTGGCCTCCTTCTTCGACCAGGGCACCGGCACCCGGGACGGCGTGGTCAGCGACTACTCCTCCCGCGGCGCGGCGGCCACCCCCTCCACCTGGCCCGACCTCTCCGCCCCCGGCGAGGACATCACCTCGGCCTGCCGGCCCTACCTGCCCATCTGCGCCACGGGGCTGGACTTCCGCAACGGCCCGGGGCTGCTGGACGTCGGTACCTTCAACACCATCAGCGGGACGTCGATGGCCGCCCCGCACGTGGCCGGCATCGTCGCCCAGCTGTTTCAGGCCGACCCGGCGGCCACCCCGGCAGAGATCGAGGCGGCGCTGAAGAGCACCGCCTACCGCTACACCGATGGGGCCGCTTACGAGACCGTGGGCGGGTACGCGACCTCGTTCGACAAGGGCACCGGCCTGGTCGACGTCGTCGCCGCGACGGAGGCGCTGACCGCGGGTTGACCCCGTCGTCGGCCCGTGTCGATCAGGTGACCTGATCACCCGGGGT
>NZ_JASNFN010000034.1:0-58420 GCF_030731085.1 Blastococcus carthaginiensis
TGGTGAGTGCAGCGAGCCCCGCAGCGACCGAACCGACAAATCCGGATAAAGACCCGAGGCCAGTCACCTGAAGGGTCAGGAACGGCTGCTGCGGGGCTCGCCTACATCCTCACTGTCACCTGATCATCAGAGAGCCCGCAGACGACCGAGGCCCGGCCCCCCGCGGGGGAACCGGGCCTCGGTCGGCTGGGACTCAGTTGAAGGAGTCACCGCACGCGCAGGAACCCTGCGCGTTGGGGTTGTCGATCGTGAAGCCCTGCTTCTCGATGCTGTCGACGAAGTCGATGACCGCGCCACCGAGATACGGGCCGCTCATCCGGTCCACGATGACCTCGACGCCACCGAAGTCGTAGGTCTGGTCACCGTCGAGGAACCGCTCGTCGAAGAAGAGCTGGTACCGCAGGCCGGAGCAACCACCGGGCTGGACGGCGATGCGCAGCCGCAGGTCGTCCCGACCCTCCTGGTCCAGCAGAGCCTTGACCTTGGCGGCCGCGGGGTCGCTGAGCACGACGCCGGTGGCCGCGGTGTCCTGCACCGTCATATTCCTGTCCTCTCCCTCCGAGGTGTCCGCGCGCACGCGTTCCGTGACGGACCAACGCCGCCGGAACGGCCCCTCTTCCCGTGCGTCCACTGTACGGCTCCCCGCGCGAGGTCCGTGGCCTCGTTGCTCACACACGTAGACTTCCTGGCCGTGAAGCTCCGCCTGCCCGGCCGCCGTGACCCCGCCGAGACGACCACCGCCTCCAGCGAGGACGGCGAGCCGACCGCGCAGCTGGTCAAGTCCGGCGGCAAGGGCCGGCCGACGCCGCGGCGGAACGAGGCGCAGGGCCGGCGCCAGGGCCCTCCCCCGCCGCCGCCGACCACGCGCAAGGAGGCCTACAAGCGCATGCGCGAGCAGCAGGCGCTGCGCCGCGCGGAAGCGCGTCAGGGCATCTCCCGCGGTGATGCGGACTACCTTCCCGCCCGCGACCGCGGGCCGGAGCGCAAGCTCGTGCGCGACCTCGTCGACAGCCGCCGCAACGTCGGCAGCTTCTTCCTCGCCATCGCCGCCCTGGCCCTGATCGGCACGTTCGTGCCCAGCATGGCGGTGAAGAGCTACACGAGCTTCCTGCTCCTCGGCTTCTTCCTGCTGCTGATCATGGATTCGGTGGTGCTTGGGCGGAAGATCAAGAGCACCGTCCGCGCGCGGTTCCCCGACGGGAAGCACAAGATGAAGGGCCTGGTCTGGTACGGCATCAGCCGCTCGACCATGATCCGCCGGTGGCGCTTCCCGAAGCCGGAGATCCCGCTGGGCGCCGACGTCTGACCCGGGGCGCCGGCAGCGATGGCGGGAGCGGCCCGTGCGCATCACCCTGCTCGGCACCGGCGCCGCCGACGGCTGGCCGAACCCCTGGTGCACCTGCGGCTCCTGCACCGAGTCACGCAGCCGGGGTGAGCTCCGCCGGCCGACGTCGGCACTCGTCGACGGCACGCTGCTGCTCGACCTCGCCCCGGCCCCGCCCCCGGACGGCATCTCCCTCGCCGGCGTGCGCACCGTCCTGGTCACCCACGACCACGCCGACCACTGCGCACCGCTCACGCTGCTCGCCCGGCAGTGGGTGCGCCGCGCCGAGCCGCTCACGGTCATCGGCCCCTCCCCCGTCCTGACGACGCTGCGCCCCTGGCTCGGCCCGGACGACCCGGTCGAGCTGGTCGCGGTGGAACCGGGCAGCACGCTGCACCGCGCGGGCTACCGGATCCGGGCGCTGGCCGCCGAGCACGAGGTGCCGACGGTGCTCTACGACGTCACCGGGCTCGACGGCGCCCGGCTCCTCTACGCCACCGACACCGGGCCGCTGCCCGCCGGCACCGTCGAGGCGACCCGCGGCGCCGCGTACGACGTCGTGCTCCTGGAGGAGACGTTCGGCGATGTCCTGGACCACGGCACCGGCCACCTGGACCTGCGAACGTTCCCCGACCAGCTGGCGCGGCTGCGCGCCGCCGGGGGCGTCACCGGGGACACCGACGTCGTCGCCGTCCACCTGGGGCACCACAACCCGCCGGCCGCGGTGCTGGCCGAGCGCCTGGCCGGGCTCGGTGCGCGGCTGGTCGCCGACGGCGCCACCGTGGAGGCCCGGGCCGGGCGGGCGGCGCTCCGCACGGGCGCCTAACGTCGCCCTCCGTGGAATTCAGACGCCTCGGCCGCTCCGGCCTGACCATCTCCGAGATCGCGTACGGCAACTGGCTGACCCACGGCGGCCAGGTGGAGGAGGACGCCGCGCACGCCTGCGTCCGCGCCGCCCTGGACGCCGGCATCACCACGTTCGACACCGCCGACGTCTACGCCGGCACCCGCGCCGAGACCGTGCTCGGCGCCGCGCTCGCGGGTCACCGCCGCGAGTCGATCGAGCTGTTCACGAAGGTCTACTGGCCCACCGGACCGGGCCGGAACGATCGCGGACTGGGCCGCAAGCACGTCATCGAGAGCTGCCACGCCTCGCTGCGCCGGCTGCAGACCGACTACGTCGACCTCTACCAGGCCCACCGCTACGACCCCACCGTGCCGCTCGAGGAGACGATGACCGCCTTCGCGGACCTCGTCCGGGCGGGCAAGGCCCTCTACATCGGCGTCTCGGAGTGGAACGCCGAGCAGATCGCGTCCGGCGCCGCGCTGGCCCGCGAGCTCGGAATCCAGCTGATCAGCAACCAGCCGCAGTACTCGATGCTGTGGCGGGTCATCGAGGCCGAGGTCGTGCCCACGTCGGAGAAGGAAGGGCTGTCCCAGATCGTCTGGTCGCCGCTGGCCCAGGGCATCCTGACCGGCAAGTACCGGCCGGGCGAGCAGCCGCCGGCCGACAGCCGGGCCGGCCACCCCGAGGCCGGCCGGTCGATGCAGGGCTTCATGACCGACGACATCCTCGCCCGGGTGCAGCAGCTGCGGCCGATCGCCGGCGACCTCGGCCTCTCGATGGCGCAGCTCGCGGTGGCCTGGGTGCTGCAGAACGGCAACGTCGCCGCGGCGATCATCGGTGCGACCCGCCCCGAGCAGGTGCACGACAACGTCGCCGCCGCCGGCGTCCGCCTGGACGACGACGTGCTCACGCGGATCGACACGATCCTCGGGGACGTCGTCGAGCGCGATCCCTCGAAGACCGCCCGCGGGTGAGCGTCCCGCCACCTGACCCTCGACCTCGAGTAGAGGGTCAGGTGGCGGCGAGCCCCATGGGCCCGTAGGCCTTCTGGTCGCCGTCGAACAGGGTCACCGTGGCGACGCCGCGGTCGAGCAGCTCCCGCCAGTTCTCGCCCAGCCACGACTCCGCGTCGCCCTGGTTGTCGTGCGCCGGCACCTCCACCCCCACCGCCGCGGGGTCGAGGGTCGATCCGGACGGGTCCTCGAGACGCCAGTGCCAGCTCATGCAGGCAGGTTAGCGGCGGGGTGCACAGCGGGCGCACCGTTCCCCGGCTGTGATCACGGCACCGGTTACGGCCCGGCCGCAGGGGGCATGGACCTCCATCGACGCCGTCCACCCGGAGGACCGATGAGCACACCCCGTCCCGACACCACGGCGGGCGCGACCCGCGCAGCCGTGGGCGCCGAGCCCGAGAACGCATCCACCGGCGAGCTGATCAGCCGGCTCACCGAGCAGCTGAGCACCCTCGTCCGCGACGAGGCCCGGCTCGCCCAGGCCGAGATGACCCAGAAGGCCAAGAAGCTCGGCCTCGGCGCCGGCCTCTTCGGGGCCGCCGGCCTGGTCGCCTTCTTCGGCCTTGCCGCCCTGATCACCACCGCCATCCTCGCCCTGGCGCTGGTGCTGCCCGCCTGGCTCTCCGCGCTGATCGTCACCGTGGTCCTCTTCGCCATCGCGGGCGTCCTCGCCCTCGTCGGGAAGAAGGACGTCCAGCAGGGGGCACCGCCGGTGCCGACCGAGGCCATGGCCGGTGTCAAGACCGACATCGCCACCGTGAAGGAGAGTGCGCGCCGGTGACCACGCCCAAGGACGACGGCCAGGCCTCGAGCGGTCCGACCGACCCCGACGCCATCCGCGCCGAGATCGAGGAGACCCGCGACCAGCTCGGGCGCACCGTCGACGAGCTGAGCCAGCGGCTCGACGTCCCCGCCCGGGCGAAGGAGGGCGCCGCCCGCGCCAAGGACACCGCCGTGGAGACCTACCGCGAGAGCCCACCGGCGTTCGCGGGTGCCGGCGCGGCGCTGGCCGGCCTGGTGGGGCTGGTGCTGTGGCGCCGGCGGCGGGCCCGGCGTCGGGCCAGCACCGAGGAGCTCATCGTCGGGGCGCGCGTGGGCCGCAAGCGCGAGGCCAAGCGGGCGCGCAAGGAGCTGGCCGCCCGGCGGAAGGCCACCCAGAAGGCCGTCAAGGACGTGCGGAAGTCCACCGAGCGGGCCGAGAAGAAGGCCCGGCGCAGCAGGAGGAGGAAGCGTTGAGCAAGGGAGCCAAGCTCGCCTACCGGCCGATCGGCCTGACGGCGGGCATCCTGGCCGGTGCCGTGTCGGGGGCGGTCTTCAAGCAGGTGTGGAAGCGCATCAGCGGCGAGGACGACGCACCTGACGCGCTCCAGACCGAGTACCCGATGTGGGAGATCATGGTCTCCGCCGCACTCCAGGGCGCCATCTTCGCGGCCACGAAGGCAGCCATCGACCGCCTGGGCGCGCAGGGCTTCACCAAGCTCACCGGGGCCTGGCCGGGCGACTGACGCCCGTCCGGTGGCCGGGACGCCGGTCCCGGCCACCGGCACCCCCCGATCCTCAGACGACGGCCCAGCACCAGGGAGACCCCGTGACCGGCACCCGCCCCCGCGAGAGCGCCGCCGACCGCATCCGGCAGCGCGTCGAGGAGAAGGCTGCGCGCCGAGCGGCAGCGGCCCGGGCGGCGGCCGAGGGCGGGCCGGCGCGCGACCCCCACCGGCTCCCCCCGGACGCTCCCGCCCCGGAGCAGCTGCCGGGGATCGGCGCAGGTTCCCCCACGCAGATCCCGGCGCGCGGCTGGAAGCAGGTGCTCAAGCGCGCGTGGGCGGAGAACAACGCCGATAACATGCCGATCATCGCCGGTGGGGTGGCGTTCTTCGGCTTCCTGGCGATCTTCCCGGCGCTGCTGGCGCTGATCTCCATCTACGGCCTCATCGCCTCCCCCGACGAGGCCGCCGCCCAGGTCGAGGAGTTCACCACCGGTCTGCCCGAGACCGCGCAGGCGCTGATCCGCGACCAGGTCACCGCCATCACCGAGAACGCCGGAGGGGCCCTCACCCTCAGCCTGGTGCTCTCGATCCTCGCGGCGCTGTGGAGCGCTTCGGGCGGGGTGAACAACCTGGTCAAAGCGGTGAACATCGCCTACGACGAGGTCGAGACGCGCAACTTCGTCAAGCTCCGGGCGCTCTCCCTGGCCCTGACGCTCGGCGCCATCGTCTTCATCGTCCTGACCATCGGCCTGGTCGCCGTGCTGCCGATCGTCATCGACCTGCTGCCGCTGGGCTCGGTCGGCACCGTGCTCGCCGAGATCGGCCGCTGGGTCGCGCTGCTCGCCGTCGTCGCGGGCTCGCTGGCGGTGCTCTACCGCGTGGCCCCCGACCGGGATGCGCCGAGGATCCGCTGGGTCAGCCTCGGCTCGATCGTCGTCACCGTCGTCTGGGCGCTGGTCAGCCTCGGGTTCACCGTCTACGTGAACAACTTCGGCAGCTACGACAAGACCTACGGCGCGATCGCCGGCGTCATCGTGCTGATGCTGTGGCTGTACCTCACCTGCTACCTGGTCCTCCTCGGGGCGGAGATCAACTCCGAGGCCGAGCACCAGACCGGCCACGACACCACCGACGGCGACCCCCTGCCGATGGGCGAGCGCGACGCCGTGAAGGCGGACACGCTCCCGGCCAAGGCCGAGCCCGAGAAGGGCGACAGCGACCCGACCCGGAAGAACGCGCCCTGACCGGCTCCCCGGCGCGCTGCCTCAGCGCACGTGCGAGGGGACGAAGGGCGGCCGCACGACCTCGACGGGCTCGCGGCGGCCCCGGACGTCGAGCGTCAGCGGAGCACCCTCCTCCACGCCGGCGGCGACGTCGAGCAGCGCCAGGCCGATGCCGGTCCGCAGCGTGGGCGAGAAGGTCCCGCTGGTCACCTCGCCCACCTGTGCGCCGTCGCCGTCCAGGACGGCCATGCCCGGCCGGGGGATGCCGCGGCCGGACGCCCGCAGCCCCCACAGCAGGCGCACCGGCCCGGCCTCCTTCTCCGCCAGGAGCGCCTCGCGCCCCCAGAACGCCGGCTTGCGCCAGCCGACCGCCCAGCCCGCCCGGGCCTGGACGGGGCTGATCTCCCGGGAGAGCTCGTGCCCGTGCAGCGGGTAGCCCATCTCGGTGCGCAGCGTGTCACGGGCGCCCAGCCCGCACGGCCGGATGCCCAGGTCCTGCCCGGCCTCCAGGACGGCGTCCCACATCTCGCCGGCCCGGTCGGCGCCCACCAGCAGCTCGTAGCCGTGCTCGCCGGTGTAGCCGGTGCGGCACACCGTCACCTCGGCGCCGGCTCCCCCGGTCCCCGTCACGAACGACATGTAGCCGATCTCGCCGGGCACCCCCAGCAGCTCCAGGACCTGCAGCGACCGCGGCCCCTGCACGGCGAGGACGGCGACCTCGGTGTGCCGGTCGGCCACCTCGACTCCGGGCGGGGCCGCGTCGGCCAGCCGCGCCAGCACCTCGGCGGCGTTCGCGGCGTTGGGCACCAGCAGGACGTCGTCGGGCCCGTGCAGGTAGACGATCAGGTCGTCGACCACACCCCCGGCACCGGCCTCCCCGTCGGGCAGGCAGCACATCGTGTACTGCGCCTGCCCCGGCCCGATGCGGGAGAGGTCGTTGGTGAGGCAGGAGTCGACGAAGGCGGCTGCCCCGGCGCCCCGGACCGTCCCGGTGCCCAGGTGGGAGACGTCGAACAGGCCCACTCCGTCGCGCACCGCGGCGTGCTCGGCCAGCACGCCACCACCGGCGTACTCGATCGGCATGGACCAGCCGCTGAAGTCGGCGAGCTTGGCCCCGGCCCCGAGGTGCCGGTCGTGGAGGGGCGAGGTGCGCGAGGTCACGCGGCCACGCTAACGGGTCCCGCACCAGGTGGAAGAACCTGCTGGACCGGCCCGCCCGGAGCCCTGCCCCGGCGTGGCGACATCCTGGAACGACCCCGCTGCGGGAGCCCGGCGCGAGCCCGGTGACGTGCTGGAACGGCCCCGTCGCAGGGACCCGCCGCGAGCCTGCGAGCGGTGGGGGGTGACGGGGTCCTTCTAGGATCGTCCGGTGCCGCCGACGATCTCCGCCACCGACCACCCGCTCGAGAAGCTGACCGGCGACGCCGTCGTCGTCGCCGTCGGCAAGGGGCCTGACGGCCCCCTCCCCACCCCCGGCGCGGAGGCCCTCGACCGTCTCCTCGGCGGCCGGCTCCTCCCCGCGCTGACCGACCTCGGCGCCCGCGGGGCCGAGGACGAGGTGACCCGCCTGCCGTCCTTCGGCCAGGGCCCCTTCCCGGTCGTCGCCGTCGTGGGGCTGGGCGTCCCGGAGCCGTCCGGCGGGTACCGCCCCGAGAGCCTGCGGCGCGCCGCGGGGGCCGCCAGCCGCGCGCTCCGCGGCCGCCGCTCCGTGGTCAGCCTGCTCGCCGCCGTGGGCGGCACGCCCGACGCCGAACGGCTGCACGCCGTCGGCGAGGGGTCGCTCCTGGGCGCCTACGAGTTCACGGCCTACAAGTCCCACCTGCCCGCCGACCGCCCGGCCCCCCCGAGCGAGTTCACGATCGTCGTGCCCGGTGCGGGTGCGGCCGAGACGGCCCTGCGCCGGGTGCGGGCGGTCGCCGACGCCGTCGCCCTGGTGCGCGACCTCGTCAACACCCCGCCGAACGACCTCCACCCCGCCGAGTTCGCCGCCCGCGGTGCGGCCGCCGGCGAGAAGCTCGGCCTGACCGCGGAGATCCTCGACGAGGACGCGCTCGCGGCCGGTGGCTACGGCGGCATCCTCGCGGTCGGCGGCGGCTCCACCCGCAAGCCGCGGCTGCTGCGCCTCAGCTACGCCGGCACGGGCGCGCGCAAGAAGGTCGCGCTGGTCGGCAAGGGCATCACCTTCGACAGCGGCGGCATCTCGATCAAGCCCGCCGCGAAGATGGAGGACATGAAGAGCGACATGGCCGGCGCCGCGGCCGTGATCGCCACCGTGTGCCTCGTGGCCCAGCTCGGGCTGCCGGTCGAGGTCGTCGCGACCGTGCCGATGGCCGAGAACCTCCCCAGCGGCACCGCCTACCGGCCGGCCGACGTGGTCACCTTCCGCAACGGCAAGAAGGCGGAGATCACCAACACCGACGCCGAGGGGCGCGTCGTGCTCGCCGACGCCATCGCCCGCGCGGCCGAGGACTCCCCCGACGTGCTGCTGGAGACCTCCACGCTCACCGGCGCCCAGATGGTCGCGCTCGGCGCTCGCACCGCGGGTGTGATGGGCAGCGACGACCTGCGCGACGCCGTGATCGCCGCCGCCGGGCGCAGCGGCGAGCTCATGTGGCCGATGCCGCTGCCCCCCGAGCTGCGCAAGGGGATCGACTCGACGGTCGCGGACTTCGTGAACGCCAACACCGACCGGATGGGCGGGATGCTCGTCGGCGGCCACTTCCTCGCCGAGTTCGTGCCGGCCGGGCTGCCGTGGGCGCACATCGACATCGCCGGGCCGAGCTACAACACCTCGGCGCCGTGGGGCTACACGCCCAAGGGCGGCACCGGCGTCCCCGTGCGCACCCTGCTGGCGACCATCGAGGCCCTCATCGCCGACTAGGTGACCGGACGCCGCCCTGTCGAGCCGAGTGGGCCCCGGAGGGGTCCGCGCAGGCTCGACGGAGCGGCTCCGCTCATCGGGGGGACGGCTCGTGACCGCGGTGCGATCCGGAGGATCGCCATGTCACAGCCGGTTCTGCTTCTGGCGGGCGCTCCAGTCGCGCATCCGCTGGGGGTAGCCGGTCACCTGGGCGTCGTACACCGGGATCGCCAGCTCCTTCGACAGCCGGCGGGCGACGTCGGGGCCGTCGATGCGCCGGCGGGTCCACTCGCCGTCGGCCGCCACCAGCACGATGGTCGCCTCGGTGACCGCCGTGCGGGGCTCCACGAAGCCCTCGACGCCCCGGCGGCTGGCCACGAACTCCTCCAGGTGCTTCAGGTCCCCGCGCTGCGACGCGCGGTCGAGGGTGGGCCGGCCGGCGCGCCCCGAGGGCCCGCGGCGGGCGCGCCACCGTCCGAACAGCCCCATCCACCCTCTCCGTCCTGCCGGGTCGCCTGATCACCACGACGCTCGCGAGAGCAACGGTGGTCCGGGCCAGGTCGTTCCCGGAGTGGCAGGATGGGCAGCAGCCCCCGCCCGCTCGAGCGGGGACGCCGCCCGTCGCATTCGAGGAGCACCCGTGAGCGCACCCACCTCCCCCGCCGACCTGGTCATCCTCGGCGGTGGCTCGGGCGGATATGCCGCGGCGTTCCGCGCCTCCGAGCTGGGCCTGAACGTGGTCCTGATCGAGAAGGACAAGGTCGGGGGCACCTGCCTGCACCGCGGCTGCATCCCCACCAAGGCGCTGCTGCACGCCGGCGAGGTCGCCGACCTGGCCCGCGAGGGCGAGCAGTTCGGCGTCAAGACGTCGCTGGCCGGCATCGACATGGACGGCGTCAACAACTACAAGAACGGCGTCATCTCCAAGCTCTACAAGGGGCTGCAGGGCCTGGTGAAGGCCCGCAAGATCACCTACGTGGAGGGCGAGGGCCGGCTCACGTCCCCGACGACCGTCGAGGTCGACGGCCAGACCTACGAGGGCAAGCACGTGCTGCTGGCCACCGGCTCCTACCCCCGGTCGCTGCCGGGCCTGGAGATCGACGGCACGAAGGTCATCACCAGCGACCACGCGCTCGACCTCGACCGGGTACCCAGCTCCGCGATCATCCTGGGCGGCGGCGTCATCGGCTGCGAGTTCGCCAGCGCGTGGAAGTCCTTCGGCGTCGACGTCACGATCGTCGAGGCGCTGCCGCACCTGGTGCCGCTGGAGGACGAGGCTGCCTCGAAGCTGCTGGAGCGCGCCTTCCGCCGCCGGAAGATCGGCTTCGAGCTGGGCAGCCGCTTCTCCGGCGTGCAGAGCACCGAGAACGGCGTCAAGGTCTCCCTGGAGAACGGCAAGGAGATCGAGGCCGAACTGCTCCTCGTCGCCGTCGGTCGCGGGCCGGTCAGCGCCGGGCTCGGCTACGAGGAGGTGGGGGTCGCCATGGAGCGCGGCTACGTCCTCGTCGACGAGTACATGCGGACCAACATCCCCACGATCTCCGCCGTGGGGGACCTGGTGCCCACCCTGCAGCTGGCCCACGTCGGTTTCGGCGAGGGCATCCTCGTCGCGGAGCGCGTCGCCGGCCTCGAGCCCGCGCCGATCGACTACGCCGGCGTCCCCCGCATCACCTACTCCGACCCCGAGGTCGCGTCGGTCGGGCTCACCGAGGAGCAGGCCAAGGAGCGCTACGGCGAGGTGAAGACCCTCACCTACGACCTGGCGGGCAACGGCCGCAGCCAGATCCTGAAGACGACGGGCGCGGTGAAGCTGGTGCAGGCGCCCGACGGGCCGGTCGTGGGCATCCACATGGTGGGCAGCCGCGTCGGTGAGCTCATCGCCGAGGCCCAGCTGATCTACAACTGGGAGGCCGAGGCCGACGACGTCGCCAGCCTCATCCACCCGCACCCGACGCAGAGCGAGGCCCTCGGCGAGGCGCACCTCGCGCTCGCCGGCAAGCCCCTGCACCTGCACGGCTGATACCGCTCTACCCCCACCCACCCAGCGCCAGAAGGAGCACTGCCCCGATGCCGACGTCCGTCACCATGCCCGCCCTGGGCGAGAGCGTCACCGAGGGCACGGTCACCCGCTGGCTCAAGCAGGAGGGTGACCAGGTCGAGGCCGACGAGCCCCTCCTCGAGGTGTCGACCGACAAGGTCGACACCGAGATCCCCTCCCCGGCCGCCGGTGTGCTCACCAAGATCCTCGTGGCCGAGGACGAGACGGTCGACGTCGGCGCGGAGCTCGCGGTGATCGGCGGTGGCGACGGCGACGAGGGCGCCGGCAGCCCCCCGGCCTCCGCGGAGGACGCCGACACCACGCCGCAGACCCCCGACGAGCAGGTCGACGACGCCGGCGGCGAGCCGGAGCAGCCCGCCGCCGAGCCCGAGCCGCAGCCGGCGCAGGCCACGGAGTCCGGCGACGGGGGCAGCTCCGGCGGCGGCGAGGGCACGCCGGTCACCATGCCGGCGCTCGGCGAGAGCGTCACCGAGGGCACCGTCACCCGCTGGCTGAAGGCCGTCGGCGACGAGGTCACCGCCGACGAACCCCTCCTCGAGGTCTCCACCGACAAGGTCGACACCGAGATCCCGGCGCCGGTCGGCGGCACGCTGCTGGAGATCACGGTGAACGAGGACGAGACCGTCGACGTCGGCGCGCAGCTCGCGGTGATCGGCACCGGCGCAGCGGGTGGCGGCGCCGCCCCGCAGCAGGAAGCCCCGCAGCAGGAAGCCCCGGAGCAGGAGGCGCCGAAGCAGGAAGCGCCGAAGCAGGAGGCGCCGGCCCAGCCCGAGGCCCAGGCGGCCCCGAAGGCCAAGCAGGCCGATGCGGCCAGCGAGCAGCCCGGTGGCGACTACGGCGCGAGCGGGGCCCAGCCCTCGGACTCCCCCACCTCCGCCCCGGCGCCCCAGGTGGCCCCGCAGGCCCCGCCGGCGCAGTCCTCGTCGGGCGACGGCGGTGGCGGGCAGTACGTGACCCCGCTGGTGCGCCGTCTGGCCGCCGAGCACGGCGTGGACCTGAACTCGGTCTCCGGCACAGGGGTCGGCGGGCGGATCCGCAAGCAGGACGTGCTCGCCGCGGCCGAGCAGTCCTCGCGCCCGGCCCAGCCCGCTGCCGCTCCGGCGAGCACGAGTGCCGCACGCACCCCGTCGCCGGCCGCGACCCCGGACAGCTCCGTCCGCGGCCGCACCGAGAGGCTGTCCCGCCTGCGCGGCGTGATCGCCCGCCGCATGGTCGAGTCGCTGCAGGTCAGCGCGCAGCTGACCACGGTGGTCGAGGCCGACGTCACCCGCATCGCGCAGCTGCGGCAGCAGGCGAAGAAGGACTTCGAGGCCCGCGAGGGCGTCAGGCTCTCCTTCCTGCCGTTCTTCGCCAAGGCGGCGGTCGAGGCGCTCAAGCAGCACCCGTCGGTGAACTCCTCGATCGACCTCGAGGCCGGCACGGTGACCTACCACGACAGCGAGAACCTCGGCGTCGCCGTCGACACCGAGCGCGGCCTGCTCGTGCCGGTGATCCACGAGGCCGGTGACCTGAGCCTCGGCGGGATCGCGCGCAAGATCAGCGACCTGGCCGAGCGCACCCGCACCAACAAGGTCACGCCGGACGAGCTCGGCGGCGGGACGTTCACGCTGACCAACACCGGCAGCCGCGGCGCCCTGTTCGACACTCCGATCATCAACCAGCCGCAGGTGGCCATCCTCGGCACGGGCTCGGTCGTGAAGCGGCCGGTCGTGGTGCAGGACGCCGAGCTGGGCGAGGTCATCGCGGTCCGGTCGATAGTCTACCTGGCGCTCACCTACGACCACCGGATCGTCGACGGTGCCGACGCCGCCCGCTTCCTCACCACGGTGCGCGAGCGCCTGGAGGCCGGCCAGTTCCACGGCGAGCTCGGCCTCGCCTGAGACACCAGCGCTCGGGGCCCCGGTGACCACCGGGGCCCCGAGCTCTCTCTGCCGTCAGCACCCGTGCCCGTTGGGGAGCGCCGCATGAAGGTCGCCGTGTCCGGTGCGTCCGGGATGATCGGCAGCGCCCTGCTGCCCGCGCTGCGCGCCGACGGCCACGAGGTCCTCCAACTGGTGCGCCGCACCCCGCGGACGGCCGACGAGCACCGCTGGGACCCGCAGCACCGGCGCATCGACCCGGCGCTGCTCCGGGACGTCGACGCGGTCGTCAACCTCTCCGGCGTCGGCGTGGGTGACCGGCGCTGGAGCGAGCGGCACAAGCAGGCGGTGCTCACCAGCCGGGTGGACAGCACGGCGACGCTGAGCGAGGCGCTGGCCGAGGCCGCCACGGCCGACCCGGACCGACCCCGGGTGCTGCTGAACGGGTCGGCGGTCGGCTGGTACGGCGACACCGGCGACCGCATCGTCGACGAGTCCGAGCCTGCCGGGGACGACTTCCTCGCCCGCGTCTGCGCGGCGTGGGAGGGCGCGACCGCGCCGGCCGCCGACGCGGGGGTGCGGGTGACCAGCCTCCGCACCGGCCTGGTGCTCGGCCGCGGTGGCCTGCTCGCGCGGATGCTGCCGATCGTCCGCGCCGGGCTGGGTGGGCGGCTGGGGTCCGGCCGGCAGTACATCCCCTGGATCAGCCAGGAGGACGAGGTCGGCGCGATCCGGTTCCTGCTCACCCACCCGGTGCCCGGTCCGGTGAACCTGTGCGGGCCCGAGCCCGTCACGAACGCGGAGTTCACGGCGGCGCTGGGCCGCGTCCTCCACCGGCCGACCAAGCTGCCCGTGCCCCGGCCGGCGCTGTGGGTGGTGCTCGGTGAGTTCGCCCAGGTCGGCGTCCTGGCCGGGCAGCGGGCGGTGCCGGCGAAGCTGAGGGAGGCCGGGTTCCGGTTCACGCACAAGGACGTCGAGTCCGCGGTGCGCGCGGCGGTCGCCCGGGACTGACGCCGCCCGGTCAGGCCACCCGTTCCGCGCGGTCGATCCGCCAGCCCTGCGGGGTCCGGGCCAGCACCATGCGCACCTGGGCCTCGGGTCGGCCCGGGACCGTGCGGACCGCCGGCCCGCCCGGGTCCTCGGCGGGCAGCACGCGGTAGCCGGGCCAGCGGTCGGTGAGCAGCAGCTCGGCGCGGTCGGCCGATGCCTCGACGACGGTGACGTCGACCACCACCGGGGCGAAGCCGTCCAGCACCTCGCCGGCCTCGGCCAGGGCGCGCGCGTGCGCCTCGTCGGCCGCCAGGAGCGGGCTGCCGGGCAGGTGCACCGTGCGCAGCCGATCCGGTGACCCGCTGAGCCCCTCGGCGCGCCGGCCGTAGAGGTCGGCGACCAGCGCACGCCACCCGTCCGGGCTGGTGGGCGTTCCGGCCGCGTCGGCTGCTGGTTCCGCGGCCCGGGTCGGGGGGCCGGGGGCCGGGGCCGGGCTCCCGCTCGGGGTCGGGCTCCCGCTCGGGGTCGGGCTGCCGTGCGCCGCCTCGCTCGCGGCGACGGCCACGCCCGGGGCGTCGGTCCCGCCACCCCAGCGGGTACCCAGCCAGGCGGTGACGGCGAGCGCCGCGATCACCAGGGCGGTGACGAGCAGCCCGCGGGCCGGCGGGGCCGAGCCGCTGACCGCACGGGCGGACCACCGCCGCCGCCCCGGCGGCGCCTCGGCCCCCGGCCCGGGCCGGGGGCGGCGCCCCGGTACGACGTGGGTGAGCACCGCACGGTCATCGGGGCGGCCGTGGCCGCCGGCGGGCGGCGCCGCACCCAGCACCACGGGCTCCGCCCGGCAGGCGTGCCGCAGATCGAGCGCGAACTCCGCCGCCGTGCCGCGCGCGTGCGGGTCGGTCGCGAGGCCCCGGGAGATGACCTCGACCAGCCGCGGGGGCGCGCCGGGGGCGAGCTCCGCCAGCGCGGGCAGCTGCCCGGACGCCGCCACCGTCAGCGTGCCGGCGGGCGTCGCGGCGTTCCACGGCGCGATGCCGGTGAGCGCGTGGAAGGCCGCGGCGGCGACGCCGAACACGTCCGAGGCGGGGCCGGGGGCGCCACCCCGGGCGACGGCCGGGTCGACGTAGGCGGGCGTCACCTCCGCCGCCGCCGTCTCCCCCAGCACCCGGGCGACGCCCAGATCGGTGAGCACCGGACGCCCCTCGGCGGTGAACACGATGTTGCCCGGGGCGAGGTCGCCGTGGACGACGCCGTGGTCGTGCGCGTGCGCCAGGGCCGCGGCCACCGGCGCGATCGCCGTGACGACCTCCCCGGGGCGCAACCGGCCGCGGCGGGCCAGCAGCGCGGCGAGGCTGCCACCGGGCAGCAGTTCCAGCACGAGCGCGACTCGGGCGACCCCGCCCCGGCGCGGCTGGTGCACGACGTCGACCAGGCGGACCAGGTGCGGGTGGTCGAGCTGCCCCAGCAGGACCGCCTCGCGCGCCTGCCGTGCGGGATCCCCGGCCACGAGCACCTTCACCGCCACCGGGTCGCCGCCCTCCCTCGGGACCGCCTGCCACACCTCCCCCGAGGCGCCGCGGCCCAGGAGGGCCTGCAGGACGTAGCCCGGCACGGCCGGGGGCGGTGGGGTCCCCGGCGCGGCGGGCGGGACGGCGGTCGGCACGAGGCAGGACGCTAGGCGCACCCGGCTCCCCCGCGCTCCCGCCGTCCACAGGCACCGGCCGCGCGGGCGTCCGGTGCCCGTTACCGTCGGGCGGTGTCCACGTCGACCCGTGCCGAGGTCCTCGTCGTCGGAGCCGGCCTGGCCGGGCTCTCCGCCGCCGTCCGGGTGGCTGCGGCCGGCGTCGACGTGCACGTGCTGGAGGCCGGGGACCACGCCGGCGGCCGGCTGGCCACCGAGCGCATCGACGGCTTCGTCGTCGACCGCGGCTTCCAGGTGTTCAACACCGGCTACCCGCGGGCGGCCGACCTGGACCTCGCGGCCCTGGAGCTCGGGTGGTTCGACCGTGGGGCGGTGATCCGGGTGGAGGGACGCGCGCACCGGGTCGCCGATCCCCGCCGGCAGCCGACCGCCGCCGTCGGCACCGCGGCGGCGCCGCTGGGCTCGGTCCGCGAGAAGGCGGCCCTGGTCGCCTTCTCGCTCCGCGCCGGCTACGCCCCCGTCGGCCGGCTGCTCCGCGCTCCCGAGACGACGGCGGAGAAATCGCTGCGCGCCGCCGGCGTGGGCGAAGCGGCGTTGGAGCGCTTCCTCCGCCCCTTCCTCGCCGGGGTCCTCCTCGAGGAGGAGCTCGCCACCTCCAGCCGCTACGTGGACCTGCTGTGGCGCAGCTTCGTGCGGGGCTCGACCGGGCTGCCGGCCGCCGGGATGCAGGCGATCGGCGAGCAGCTGGCCGGGCGTCTGGACAGCGGGCGGGTGCACCTGCGCACCGCGGTGCGGTCGGTGTCCCCCGGGTCCGCGACCACCGACGAGGGCACCTGGTCGGCCGGCGCCGTCGTCGTCGCGACCGACCCCGCGACGGCGTCGCGGCTGCTGCCCGCCGTCGAGGCGGACGCGCCGCGGGAGGTGACCACCCACCTGCACGTCCTGCCCGCGTCGCCGTGGCCCTCACCGCTGATCGTCCTCGGCCAGCCGCGGGGCCGGCTGGTGAACAGCGCGGTCGTCTCCGACGCCCAGCCCCGGTACAGCCCCGACGGCCGGGCGCTGGTGGCCAGCTCCACGCTGGACCGCAGCCGCGAGGCCGACGTCCGCGACGAGATCGCGGCGGCGCACGGCGTCTCCCCCTCGGAGCTCGAGCACCTGACGACGGTCACCGTGCCGGACGCGCAGCCCGCCGCGCTCCCGCCCCTGCAGCTGCGCCGTCCCGTCGACCTCGGGGACGGGCTGTTCGTCTGCGGCGACCACCGGGACACGCCGTCCATCCAGGGCGCGATGGCCAGCGGCGCACGGGCGGCCCGCGCGGTGCTGCGCCGGTTGCGCCCCGGAGCCGGTGGGGCCGCCTGATGCCCGCGACCGCGCCGACGATCCTGGCCACGAGCATGGGCTTCGCCTCCCGTGGCGGCACGGGGGCGGCACCACCGACTCCTACGGCCCCGAGCTGCGGCCGGTCACGAACGGCCTCGGCCTCATCCCGACGTCCAACGGGGTGCACTACGACTCCGAGGAGCAGCGCCGCCCGCTGTACCACCGGCTGGTGGCCGAGGGCACGCTGCCCGGCGGCCACGCCACCGACGACGGGGCGGGCCTGGTCTACCGGGGCACCGCGCTGGTGGAGGCGGTGAGCGACCGCCCCGGCGCCGCCGCCTACCGCGTGGACCGCGGCCCGGACGGCACCGTCATCGAGACCCGGCTCGAACCGCGACGCCTCGCGTGACGCGGGCATAGGCTGGCGGCCGTGAGCGAGCTGCGGATCATCCGGGCGGGCACCGTTCCCTACGAGGAGGCCTGGGCGCAGCAGCGCGAGCTGCACGCCCGGCGGGTGGCCGGCGAGGCCCCCGACACGCTGCTGCTGCTCGAGCACCCGCCGGTCTACACCGCCGGCAAGCGCACCGAGCCCCACGAGCGCCCGTTCGACGGCACGCCCGTGATCGACGTCGACCGCGGCGGGAAGATCACCTGGCACGGCCCCGGCCAGCTGGTCGGCTACCCGATCGTCGCGCTTCCCGACCCGGTCGACGTGGTCGCCTACGTCCGCCGGCTGGAGGAGGCGCTGATCGAGGTCTGCGCCGGCTTCGGCCTGGCAGCCGGGCAGGTCGAGGGGCGCAGCGGTGTCTGGGTGCCCGCGGACGAGCCGGGTCAGGGGCACCGGCCGGAGCGGAAGGTGGCCGCGATCGGCATCCGCGTCGCCCGCGGCGTCACGATGCACGGCTTCGCGCTCAACTGCGATCCCGATCTGACCGCGTTCGCCAACATGGTCCCGTGCGGCATCCCCGACGCCGGCGTGACCTCGCTGTCGGCCGAACTGGGCCGGGACGTGACGGTGGCCGACGCGCTGCAGCCGGTCGAGGACGCGATGCGCGCCGTCCTCGCCGTCGGGAGCACCGCGGCGCGCTGGCCGTCCGTCACCGATCGCCCCGGAGTTGCCTCAGCGCTAAGGTAAATCTCCTCACCCCGAGGAGGACCCGCCATGCCCAGGATCGAGCCGTTGCCGCGCGAGTCGCTGCCGCAGTACGAGGACACCTTCCGTGCCGTGGAGGGCGCGCTGGGGGTCCTGCCCAACAGCACGCTGACCATGGCCCGGCGGCCCGAGATCATGGAGGCGTTCGCCCGCCTCAACGCGGTGGTCATGGCCGAGGGCACGGTCGGAGGCGTGCTCAAGCAGCTGGTGGCGACCGTCGTCTCCGGTGCCGCAGGCTGCGCGTACTGCCAGGCGCACACCTCGCACGTGGCGGAGCAGCGGGGCGCCGACGCGCGCAAGCTGGCCGCGGTCTGGGAGTTCGAGGACAGTCCGCTCTTCAGCGAGGCCGAACGGGCCGCCCTGCGCGTGGCCCGTGGCGCCGGGCTCACCCCCAACGCCGTGACCGACGACGAGATGGCCGACCTGCGCCGGCACTTCGACGACGACCAGATCGTCGAGATCGTCGCCGTCATCGCCAACTTCGGCTTCCTCAACCGGTGGAACGACACCATGGCCACGCAGCTGGAACGCTCGCCGCTGGCCTGGGCCACCGACCGACTGCAGGACGCGGGGTGGGAAGCCGGCAAGCACGCCGGCTCCTGAGGAGCCCGCCCCGGTGTGCGGGGCGCCCTCGCCGCACTGCACACCGGCCGCGGACCATCAGCCCAGGACGAAGTTGACCAGCCGGCCGGGGACGGCGACGACCCGGCGGATCGTCGCCCCGCCCAGGTAGCCGGCGATCTTCTCGTCGGCCCGCGCGGCGGCCTCGAGCGCAGCCGCGTCGGCGTCCGCGGGAACCTGCACCTGCGACCTCACCTTGCCGTTCACCTGGACGGCGACCTGCACCGTGTCCTCGACCAGCCACCGCTCGTCGGCCACCGGGAACGGTGCCCACGCCGAAGACGATTCGTGGCCCAGCCGGGACCACAGCTCCTCGGCCAGGTGGGGTGCCAGCGGGGCGACCATCAGCACCAGGGGGTCGGCGACCGACCGGGGCACCGGCCGGTCGGCACCGTAGGTCTGCGTGAGGTGATTGGTCAGCTCGGTGATGCGGGCGATGGCGATGTTGAACCGCAGCGTGGCGTAGCCGTCGCGGACGCCGTCGATCGCCCTGTGCAGCGCACGCAGCGTCTCCTCGGCCGGCTCGACGTCGGCAGCCCGGACCGCGCCGGTCTCCTCGTCGACGACGACCCGCCAGATCCGCTGCAGCAGCCGCTGCGAGCCGACGACGGCCTTGGTCTCCCACGGCCGCGACTGCTCCAGCGGCCCGGTCGACATCTCATAGACCCGGAAGGTGTCGGCTCCGTAGGCGCCGATCATCTCGTCCGGCGTCACCATGTTCTTCAGGCTCTTGCCGATCTTCCCGTACTCGCGGTTGACCGGCTTCCCCTCGAACAGGAACTGCCCGTCCCGCTCCACCACCTCGGCCGCGGGCACGTAGAACCCGCGCTCGTCGGTGTAGGCGTAGGCGGAGATGTAGCCCTGGTTCACCAGCCGGCGGAACGGCTCCTCGCTGGAGACGTGGCCCAGGTCGAACAGCACCTTGTGCCAGAAGCGGGCGTACAGCAGGTGCAGGACCGCGTGCTCGACGCCGCCGACGTACAGGTCCACGCCGCCGGTGTCGCCGGGCTCCCGCGGCCCCATCCAGTACCGCTCCAGCTCCGGGTCGACCATGCGCTCGTCGTCGCCCGGGTCCAGGTAGCGCAGGTAGTACCAGCAGGACCCGGCCCAGTTGGGCATCGTGTTGGTCTCGCGGCGGTACTTCTTCGGCCCGTCGCCCAGGTCCAGCTCGACCGTCGTCCACTCCGACGCGCGCGACAGCGGCGGCTCGGGGGCGGAGTCGGCGTCGTCGTCGTCGAACGTCTTGGGCGAGTAGTCGTCGACCTCGGGCAGCAGCACCGGGAGCATCGACCGGGGCACGGCGACGGGGCGGTCGTGCTCGTCGTAGACGATCGGGAACGGTTCGCCCCAGTAGCGCTGGCGGCTGAACAGCCAGTCGCGCAGCTTGTAGGTGGTGGTCGCCTCGCCGGAGCCCTTCGCCACCAGCCACTCGGTGATGCGGGCGATCGCCTCGGCCTTGTCCAGCCCGTCCAGCGAGATCTCGTCGTTGGCGGAGTTGATCATCCGGCCGGGGCCGGTGTACGCGCCGCCCTCGAAGTCCGCGGGCGGCTGCACGGTGCGGACGACGGGCAGCCCGAAGGCCTCGGCGAACTCGAAGTCGCGGGTGTCCTCGCCGGGCACGGCCATGATCGCGCCGGTGCCGTAGCCGGTGAGCACGTAGTCGGCGATGAAGACCGGCAGGTCGCGGCCGTTCACCGGGTTGACCGCGGTGGCGCCCAGCCAGACGCCGGTCTTCTCCCGGCCGGCGTCCTGGCGGTCCAGCTCCGACCGGCGCGAGGCCTGCCGCTGGTACTCCCGCACCGCCTCGGCCGGGGTGGCGGCGCCGCCGGTCCAGCGCGGGTCGGTGCCGTCGGGCCAGGCGTCCGCGGTCAGCTGCCCGACCAGCGGGTGCTCCGGCGCCAGCACCATGTAGGTGGCGCCGAACAGGGTGTCGGGCCGGGTGGTGAAGACCTCGATGGTCTCCTCCCCCACGGCGAAGCGGATGCGCGCACCCGTGGACCGCCCGATCCAGTTGCGCTGCATCAGCTTGAGGGAGTCCGACCAGTCCAGCCGGTCCAGGTCGGCCAGCAGCCGGTCGGCGTAGGCGGTGATCCGCATCATCCACTGCTTGAGCGGACGCCGGAAGACGGGGAAGTTGCCGCGCTCGGACCGCCCGTCCGGCGTGACCTCCTCGTTCGACAGCACGGTGCCCAGGCCGGGGCACCAGTTGACCGGCGCCTCGTGCAGGTAGGCCAGCCGGTGCGCGTCGACGACGACGCCCCGCTGCACCTCGTCCAGCTCGGCCCAGGGGCGGCCGTAGGAATTGGTGCCCTCGCCCGGCTCGCGGGTGCCGGCGTCCAGCTCGGCGACCAGCTCCTCGATGCGCCGCGCCCGGCCCGCGTCCGCGTCGAACCAGGAGCCGAAGATCTGCAGGAAGATCCACTGGGTCCACTTGTAGTAGCCCGGGTCGATCGTCGCGAAGGTGCGGCGCTGGTCGTGGTCGACGCCCAGCCGCCGCAGCTGCGCGCTGATCGCGGCGATGTTGGCCTCGGTGGTGATCCGGGGGTGCTGCCCGGTCTGGACGGCGTACTGCTCCGCCGGCAGGCCGAAGGCGTCGTAGCCCATGGGGTGCAGCACGTTGTCGCCGTCCATGCGGCGGAACCGGCTCGTGACGTCGGTGCCGAGGTAGCCCAGCGGGTGGCCGACGTGCAGGCCCGCGCCCGAGGGGTACGGGAACATGTCCATCGCGAAGAACTTCGGCCGGTCGGCGACCCGCTCGAAGCCCGCGCTCAGCCGACCGACCGGGTTGGGCGTGTGGAAGGTGCCCTCGGCCTCCCACCGGTCCTGCCAGGCCAGCTCGATCTGCTGGGCCAGCGCCGGGGTGTACCGGTGCCGGGGAATGTCCCCGCCCACCCCGCCGCCCGTGGCCTCGGTGCTGCGGCTGTCGGTCTGGCTCATCGTCTCGTGCTCCCGGATCGTCGTGCGCGCGGTGCGGTACCGGTGGTGGGCAACAAAAAACCCCTCACGCAGGAGGGGTCGCCGTGCTGTGAGAGGGATGTCTGGTCAGCACGGCCGGAGAAGCAGGAGCCGCCCGGTCACGCGCCCGAGCGTACCGCCTGGCCGCCCGCGACCGGCCGCGGGCGCCGGTGGGCTCGGCGTCCACCGGGGCGGATGCGGAGTGGCGGGCGTCGTCACCCCTTGGGGCCATACCAGACGGATTCGTCTCGCCGCGCCTCGTCCCGCGACCGATGACCCGACCGTGGACGCCTCCGACGAGCACGCCGGCCGTGGCCGTCCCCGGACGGGTGGGCTGCTGCTCGCCTGCCTGGGCGCCGTGGCCGCCTACGCGACGGGTGAGCTGTGGCGCCCGTCCGCGAACGCGGTCGCGCTCGCCTACGACCTGGTGGTCTACGACGCCGTCTACGTGTTCGGCGCGGCCGTCTGCCGGCGCACCGCGGTGCACCGGCGCGACGACCGGCTGGTCTGGAACGCATTGGCGGTCGCGCTCGTCGCCGTGGCGCTGAGCACGACCCTCTACGCCCTCGTCCTCGAGCCCGCGCTCGGCGTCGTCCCGACGTGGTTGACCGTAGTTCTCTGGGCACCGGCCTACCCGGCGATGGGGGTGGCCCTCGTC
The DNA here is from genome assembly GCF_030731085.1 of Blastococcus carthaginiensis. Lineage (NCBI taxonomy): Bacteria > Bacillati > Actinomycetota > Actinomycetes > Geodermatophilales > Geodermatophilaceae > Blastococcus > Blastococcus carthaginiensis. The sequence continues at coordinate 22,012 of NZ_JASNFN010000034.1, forward strand.
GGGGTGGTGCGGTCCCGGGTCGGGAAGCCGCACCCGAGCATGTGGTTCGACGCGCTGACCGGGGCCTGCGGTGCGGTGATCTTCGCCGTCACCCTGCTGCCGTCGATCGCGTCGGCCCCGGCCGACGGCCGGCTCGCGGTGGCGCAGCTGTACCCGGTCGCCGACACCCTCCTCCTGGCCGCTGTCTCCGCCGTCTGCGCCGTCATGGGTTTCCGCCGCGACTGGCCGCTGGTGCTGTTCGTCGCCGGCCTGCTGTGCACCCTCGCGGCCGACGCCCTCATGCTGAAGCGCCTGGTGGACGGGGACGTCGTCGTCGACGGCCCGCTGACGCTCACCTGGCTGGCCGGCGCGGCGTTCACCGCGCTGGCAGCCCACGTCGCCGGGCGCACGCCGGGCATCGAGCCCGCCGACGCGGACCCGGTGGCGCGGTTGAGCTGGCGGGTGGCCTTCGTCCCCCTCGGCGCCAGCGCGATGAGCGTCGTCGTCCTCGTGTCGACCTGGGGTTCGGCCGGCCTGGACGTCGCCGGCTGGGCCGCCGTCATCTGCCTGCTCGCCACCCTCGCGCGCACGGCCATGTCCGTCCAGGAGCTGCGCGGGCTGCACGAGATCCGCGAGCAGGCCCGCACCGACGAGCTGACCGGCCTGCCCAACCGGCGGGCGCTGCTCGAGCACGCCCGGACGGCGCTCACCCCGGGCACCGGCCGGCCGGTCGCCCTGCTGCTGCTCGACCTCGACGGGTTCAAGGAGGTCAACGACAGCCTGGGCCACGCCGCCGGTGACGACCTGCTGCGGCAGATCGGCCCGCGGCTGCGGCCCGCGCTCGGTCCCGGCGAGCTGATCGCCCGCCTCGGCGGCGACGAGTTCGCCGTCCTCCTGCCCGGCACCGGGGTCGACGGCGCCACCGCGCGCGCCGAGCGGCTGCGCGCCCGCCTGCTGGAGCCGTTCGTCGTCCTGGGCGAGCGGCTGCACGTCGGGGTCAGCGTCGGCATCGCCACCGGGCCGGCGCCGGCCGCCACCGTGACCGAGCTGCTGCGCTGCGCCGACGTGGCGATGTACGCGGCGAAGAACGCCCGCGAGGGGGTGCGCTCCTACGTGCCCGATCCCGGCAGCGGCTCCGGCGACCGGCTGCGCACCATGGAGGACCTCCGGACCGCCCTCGACGAGGGGCAGCTGGTCGTGCACCTGCAGCCGCAGGTGGCGCTGGGCGGCGGGGAGGTGGTCGGCGTCGAGGCGCTCGTGCGGTGGGAGCACCCCGTGCGCGGGCTGCTCTCGCCCGCCGTCGTCCTGCCCGCCGCGGAGCAGGCCGGTCTCATGCAGCCGCTCACCGACGCCGTCCTCGGGCTCGCCCTGACCGCGGCGACCCGGTGGTGGCCCGAGCGGGCGGTGCCGGTGTCGGTGAACCTCTCGGCCGCCAACGTGACCGACCCCGATCTCCCGGCCACCGTCTCGCGGCTGCTCCGCGCGCACGGCCTCCCGGCCGAGGCGCTCACCCTCGAACTGGTCGAGGACACGCTCATGGCCGACCCCGACCGCGGCCGCACGGTGCTGGGCGAGCTGCGCCGGCTCGGCGTCCGCACGTCGATCGACGACTACGGCACCGGGTACAGCTCCCTGGCCTACCTGCGCCACCTGCCGGCCGACGAGCTCAAGCTCGACCGCAGCCTCACCGCCGACGTGGGCCGCGACCACCGGGCGACGGCGATCGTCCAGCACACCGTGGCCCTCGCCCACGACCTGGGGCTGACCCTGGTCGCCGAGGGCGTGGAGGACGACGAGACGAAGGTGGTGCTCGCCTCGCTCGGCTGCGACGTCGCCCAGGGCTGGGCGATCGCCCGGCCCATGCCGGTCGAGCAGTTCCTCGACTGGCTGGCCGGCCGCACCCGGACGGGCACGGCCCGCCCGGCGCTCCCCGCCCCCCGTGGGCCGGCGGAACGGACCCGCGCCTGAATGCGCGCGTCGGACCGGGGTTCACCGCGACCGCAGCCGTCGATGTGCCAAGGTGCCCGCGTGCGCGCCGATCGACCGGACACGACGGGAACCGGCTGGTCGGAGGTGGGTTGGCGGCTGGTGGTGGCGGCCACCTTCGTCTGCACGGCCGTCTTCGCCCTGGGCGTGTGGCAGTCCCCGGGGACGCCGGCGGCGGACCTCGTCGACTCGGGTGCGCTCGCCGTCGCGGCCCCGCTGCTGGCGGTCGCGGTCTGCCTGCGGGCGGCCCGGCGGGTGCCCGCGGAGCGGTTCGTCTGGTGGGCCGCCGGCGCCGCCTGGCTCTGCAACCTGGCCGGCGACCTCGTCCACCGGGCGCTGCTGGCCGGGAACCCGGACCCGCCGTTCCCCTCGGCCGCCGACGCCTTGTGGCTCGCCGCCTACCCGGCGCTGTTCGCCACCCCGGTGCTGATGGTGCACGCCCGGCTCGCCCGCCCCCGTCCCGGCACGTGGCTCGACGGCCTGGTCGGCGCCCTGGGTGCCACCGCGGTCGCCGTCGCGGTCCTCGACCCGGGCGTCGGGGCCGCGGACATGTCCGCACTCGGCGTGGCCGTGAACCTGGCCTACCCGGTCGCCGACGTGCTGCTGCTGGCGCTCGTCGGCGCGGTCCTGGCGATGATCGGGCACCGGGCCGACCTCGTCCTCACCACCGTCTGCGTCATCGTGGCCGTGAAGTTCGCCGGCGACCTTCTGCTGGCCCGGGAGCAGGCAGCCGGCGGATACGTCCCGGGCGGACCGCTGGACCTCCTCTGGATGGTCAACGCCAGCCTGACCGCTGCGGGCGCGTGGCTGACCCGGCCCCGCCGGCGCGCCCCGGACGTGCCGGAGCACCGCGTCCGCTGGCGGTCGTTGGCGATCCCCCTGGGGTGCGCGGTGGGCTCGCTGGCGGTGCTCGGCGCCCGGTGGGGCGACGGCCGCACCGGGCCCGACGAGATCTGCGCCCTGGCCTGCCTGGCGGCCTTCCTCGTGCGCAGCGCGGTGACCTTCGCGGAGGGCCGGGCCCTGCACGAGGCCGGCCGCCAGGCCGGCACCGACGACCTGACCGGTCTGCCCAACCGCCGGTCCCTGATGCGCCGCCTGGAGGCGGACCTGGGCGCCGCCCGGCCCACCGGCGTGCTGCTGCTCGACCTCGACGGGTTCAAGGCGGTCAACGACGGCCTGGGGCACGAGGCCGGCGACGAGTTGCTGCGCCGGTTGAGCCAGCGTCTGCAGGCGGCGCTGCGGCCCACCGACCTGGTCGCCCGCCTGGGCGGCGACGAGTTCGTGGTGGTGCTCGACACCACGGACCCCGACGTCGCCCCCGAGTGCGCCGAGCGGCTGGCCGAGGTCGTGCGCCGCCCCGTGACCGTCGCCGGCGTACCGGTGCGGGTGGGCGTGAGCATCGGCCTCGCCCTCGCCCCCCGGGACGCCGCCGAGCCCGCCGCGCTGCTGCGGTGCGCGGACGTGGCCATGTACGCCGCGAAGGGCGCCGGCGGCGGGGTGCGGCACCACGCCCCGGGGACAGGCGACCAGGTGCCGTCACCTCGGTCCCCGGCCACGTCGCCGGCCGCCGGGGCCGACGTCGCACCCTCCGGCTGAGAGGTCACCGGGCGGCGACCGGTTGCGGGCTGCCGCCCGGCCGTGGCGTCAGGGCGACCGAGGACAGCCGCAGCCACCGCGGGAGCGCCCGGCAGGCCTGCGGTTCACCGCGCAGCAGCACGGCCCCGGAGCCGAGCGCCTCGGACCACGCGAGGTCACCGCGCCACACGCGCGTGAGGGTCCGCAGGTCGGCCTGCACGGTCACCCGCACCGGGAAGCCGGGGTCGACGTCGCAGACGTCGACCCCGTCCGCGGCGATCACCAGCCACCAGCGCCGCGCGGTCGCCCGTTCGGGGAACGAGAAGACGATCACCGTGCGGCCGTCGGGCACCGCCTCGGTGTCGACGTTGCGGTGGATGTCCCACAACAGGAGGTGCGGGTCGAGGTCGGCGTCGCCGAGCTCGGGGATCCACCGGATGCCCCAGCGGCCCAGCGCGTCCACGATCGGCTCGAGCTCGCGGCCGGACTCGGTGAGCCGGTAGGTGACCCGGTTGCCGTCCTCCCACCGCTCCACCACGCCGGCGCGGACCAGCGTGTGCAGCCGCTTCGAGAGCAGCGCGGGCGACATCCGGGGCAGGCCCCGGCGCAGGGCGTTGAAGTGCCGGCTGCCGAGCATCAGCTCGCGGACGACGAGCAGCGTCCACCGTTCATCGAGCAGCTCCATGGCCTTGGCCACCGGGCAGAACTGGCCGTACTGCGAGGGCATGGCGGGATCCCTCCCGACGTCCCCGTGCGACACGAACGGTAGGACCGCCCGCCGCTTCCCGGAAGGGCCGCGGGCCGCGGTACAGACCGAGTACCGGTGCGGTTCACATCCAGCACTGGAGCCGGGGAGCGGGACGGCGGGACGGTGACGGGGCCACCGTCCCCATCCCCCAGGAGGCCACCATGACCACCACCGCGCCGAGCCCGGCGACCCCGGCGACCCCGACCGCCGCCGCTCCGGGCCCCAGCCTGGCCGACACCGCCCCGACCGTCCTGTCGCTGATCGCCGGCTACGTGGGGCACCGCACCGTGGCGATCGGGCTGCGTGCGGGCCTGCTGGGCAGGCTCGCCGAGCACCCGGGTGCCACCGCCGACGAGCTCGCCGGGGCCCTGGACCTCGATCCCTTCTACGTCTCCGTCTGGTGCCGCGCCGCCGTGGGGGCGGGGATCCTGGACCGCGCGGGCACCGGCTTCCGGCTCGCGCCGCACATGGCCACGCTCCTGCTCGACAGCACCTCTCCGGCCTACGTCGGCGGGGTCTTCGGCGTGCTGGAGGCGCACGAGGTCTTCGGCCGGTTCGAGCAGGCCTTCGCCAGCGGCGAACGCATGTGGTGGGAGGACACCAGCCCGGCGTGGATCGCCGCGGTCTCGGGCACCGGGACGCCCTTCTACACCCGGCTGGTACCCGGCGGGCTCGAGCGCGTGCCGGGCCTCGCCGAGGCGCTGGCGGCGGGCTGCCGGGTGGTCGACACGGCGTGCGGCGCGGGTGCCGGTCTGGTGCGGCTGGCCACCACCTACCCGCGCTGCGCGGTCGTCGGCGTCGACGGCGACCGGCACTCGCTCGACCTCGCCCGGGCCCGCGTGGACGACGCAGGGCTGGGCGGCCGGGTGGAGCTGGTGCACAGCGCCCTGGAGGACATGGCGCTGGAGACCCCGGCGCGCGTCGTCGTCAACAACATCTCGATGCACGAGTGCCGCGACATCGACCGGGTGGCCGAGAACGTGCAGGCCGCCCTGGAGCCGGGGGGCTGGTTCGTGATCTCCGACTTCCCGTTCCCCGACACCGACGAGGGCCTGCGCACGGTCCCCGGCCGGATCATGAGCGGCATCCAGTTCTTCGAGGCGCAGATCGATGACCAGCTGCTCCCCCGCGCGGCCTACGACGAGCTACTCACCCGCCACGGGTTCACCGACCTGGGGTCGGTGCAGCTGACACCGATGCACGCGCTGACGTACGGCCGCCGTCCGTAGGCGGGCGGGTGGCGCCTCAGGGGAGCTGGGGCGCCACCTCGCTCGCCACCAGGTCGAGGTGGTCGAGGTCGGAGAGGTCGAGGACCTGCAGGTACACGCGCTCGGCCCCCGCCTCGGCGTAGCGGCCCAGCACCTCGACCGCCTCCGCCGGGGTGCCGGCGACGCCGTGCTCGCGGAGCTCGTCGACGTCGCGCCCGATGGCCGCGGCGCGGCGGGCGAGCTCGGCCTCGTCCCTGCCGACGCAGAGCACCAGCGCCGAGCTGAACACCATGGACGACGGGTCGCGACCGGCCTCCTCGCAGGCCTCCCGCACCCCGGCGAACAGGCGGGCGTTCTCGTCGGCGGGCATGAACGGCACGTTGAACTCGTGCGCGTACCGGGCCGCCAGCCGCGGGGTGCGCCGCTTCCCCCTGCCGCCGACGAGGACCGGCACGCCGCCGTCCTGCACCGGCTTGGGCAGCGCCGGCGAACCGGAGAGCCGGTAGTGCCGCCCGTCGAAGTCGAAGGTCTCGCCCACGGGCGTGGCCCACAGCCCGGTGATGACGGCGAGCTGCTCCTCGTACCGGTCGAACCGCTCCCCCAGCGCCGGGAACGGGATGCCGTAGGCGGTGTGCTCGGCCTCGAACCAACCGGAGCCGATCCCGAGCTCCACCCGTCCACCGCTCATCGCGTCGACCTGCGCGACCGATATCGCCAGCGGGCCGGGGAGCCGGAACGTGCCCGCGGTCATGAGCGTGCCCAGCCGGATGCGGCTGGTCTCCCGGGCGAGCCCGGCCAGCGTGATCCAGGCGTCGGTGGGCCCGGGCAGGCCGTCGCCCCCCATGGTCAGGTAGTGGTCGGAACGGAAGAAGGCGTCGAAGCCCGTCTCCTCCGTGCGCCGGGCGACGGCCAGCAGGTCGTCGTACGTGGCGCCCATCTGCGGCTCGGTGAAGATGCGCAACTGCACCGCCGGACCGTAACCAGCACCACGTCCGGGTGTTCATCCGGCTGCCCCCTCGGGGTGTGCGCGACGGCCGGACCGGGCAGGATGATCGCCAGACGTCAACTCGGAGGTGCAGCACGTGTTCCGGAAGAAGACGCGCGGCGAAGTCATCAGCGCCGAAGTGCAGGAGGGCCTGGCCCACCTGGGGACGGCGGTGACCGAAGCAGGTCGCGCCGCCGCCGAACAACTCGCTCCACGCGTGGAGGCAGCCCAGCGCGCCGTGGCACCGAAGGTGGCCGCCGCGGCCGCCGTCGCCGCCCCGGCCGTCGCCTCCGCGCGCGACACGCTCGGGCCGCGGGTGGACGCGGCACGGGATGCCTTCGGGCCCCGCGTGGACGCGGCCCGCGAGGCCCTCGGGCCCCGCGTGGACGCGGCGCGGGAAGCCCTCGGGCCCCGCGTGGACGCGGCCCGCGAGGCAGCGGCGCCCCGGGTCGCCGCCTCCCTCGCCGCGGCCCAGCTGGCGGCCAACCGGGCCGCGACCGACCTCGCCCCACGGGTGGAGGCCGCCCAGAAGGCCCTCCGGGAGGACGTCGGCCCGCGCCTCACCGCCGCGCAGGCCGCGGCGCTGGCCTACGCCACCCCGCGGGTGGTCGCGGCCCGCGAGGCGGTGTCGCCGGCGCTGGAGAGCGCTCGCGGCACGCTCGCCGCCGGGGTGGACAGCGCCCGCAGCGAGCTCGACGCGCGCCGCGCCGAGCTGGCCGCCGCGGCCGCCGAGTCCACGCGGAAGGCGCGCAAGAACGCGAAGAAGGCGCGCAAGAACGCCGCGAAGAAGCGCCGCGAGTTCGAGACGGCGGCGCTCGCCAGCGCCACCGCCGTCAAGCGCCGGGCGGGCGTGGAGCCCGAGCCGCGCCGCTGGCCGTGGGTGTTGGCGCTGCTGGCCGCGGGTACCGCCGCCTTCGTCCTCCTCCGGCGCAGCAAGCAGGAGTCGTGGACGCCCGCTCCGGCCGGCGACGGCCCGGTGCCCAGCTACCGAGAGGACCCCGTGCCCAGCTCCCCGAGTTCCAGCGAGTCCGGCAAGACGGTCTCCGACGCGCAGTTCACCGCCGGTGACTCCTCGCCGAACGAGTCGGACATGGGCGTCCGCGACGCCCAGTTCGTCGACGGCGACGGCGCCGACAGCGCCAGCGAGGACATCAAGAACACGCCGGAGCCCTTCTCCTCCGGGGGCGGCGCCCAGGAGGGCCCGACCGCCGGGCCCGACGACAAGCAGGTCTGACCGCTCGACGCCGGTCTCCCACCGCAGCCCCCGCCGCCTCGCGCGACGGGGGCTGCGGTGTCTGTCGCGAGTACGGTGGGGATCATGAGCGAGGCACCGGCGAGGAACCCTGAGCAGCCCCCCGTCCAGGACTCCCGGATCGAGCCCGCCGGCCGCAAGCTGCTGCGCCTCGAGGTGCGCAACAGCCAGGTGCCCATCGAGCGCAAGCCGGACTGGATCAAGACCCGGCTCAAGACCGGCCCGGAGTACACCGAGCTGAAGTCCCTGGTCCGGCGCGAGGGCCTGCACACGGTCTGCGAGGAGGCCGGCTGCCCCAACATCTACGAGTGCTGGGAGGACCGGGAGGCGACGTTCCTCATCGGTGGCGACCAGTGCACCCGCCGCTGCGACTTCTGCCAGATCGACACCGGCAAGCCCGCGGACTTCGACGCCGACGAGCCCCGCCGCGTGGCCGAGAGCGTCGCCACGATGGGCCTGCGGTACGCCACTGTCACCGGCGTGGCCCGCGACGACCTGCCCGACGGCGGCGCGTGGCTGTACGCCGAGACGGTGCGCCAGATCCACGCCCAGCTCCCCGGCTGCGGGGTCGAGCTGCTGATCCCCGACTTCAACGCCGACCCCGAGCAGCTGGCCGAGGTGTTCTCCTCCCGGCCCGAGGTGCTCGCCCACAACGTCGAGACCGTGCCGCGGATCTTCAAGCGCATCCGCCCCGGCTTCCGGTTCGAGCGTTCGCTGTCGGTCCTCACCGCCGCGCGGGAGGCCGGGCTGGTCACCAAGTCCAACCTCATCCTCGGGATGGGCGAGGAGCCGCACGAGGTCGTCGAGACGATGCAGGCCCTGCACGACGCCGGCTGCGACCTGCTGACCATCACGCAGTACCTGCGCCCCTCGCCCCGGCACCACCCCGTCGTCCGCTGGGTCAAGCCCGACGAGTTCGTGCAGTTCCAGAAGGACGCCGAGGCGATCGGCTTCCCGGGCGTGCTGGCCGGGCCGCTGGTGCGCAGCTCCTACCGCGCCGGGCGGCTGTACCAGCAGGCGATCGAGGCGCGAGGTCTGACGCCGACGGTGTGACCTCGCCACCCCCGGTTCTCCGGCAGGGTCCCGACGCGAGCGAGCGAGCCTCGGGGGTCAGGAGGGGCCTTCTTCTATCCTGGGGACATGGCGCGCAGCAAGTCCTCTGACCCCACCGCTCCGGGCGGCGATGCCGGACGCACCCCGAAGGACGGTGGCCGAAGCTCGGGCGCGACCGCCACGGGCTCGGGCAAGGCCGGCAGGACCGGCAAGGCCCCCAAGCTCGACAAGAACGGCCAGCCGAAGGTCGGCCGTCTGAAGAAGATGCGCAGCCAGGGCAGCATGATCAAGCAGGCCTACGGCCTGACGCGGCGCAACGACCCAAAGCTCCCCTGGATCATGCTGATCTGGTTCGTCGCGGCCGCCGCCGTGGTCGAGCTGATCGGCATCCTGCTCGGCGCGCCGTTCCTCTTCATCCCGCTCGCGCTGCTCTTCGGCGCTCTCGCGGCGCTCATCGTCTTCGGGCGCCGCGCCCAGCGCTCGGCCTACACCCAGGTCGAGGGCCAGCCGGGCGCGGCCGCCTGGGTGCTGGAGGGCATGCGCGGCGACTGGCGGGTCACCTCCGGCGTCGCCGGCACGCCGCAACTGGACGCCGTCCACCGGGTGCTCGGCCGCCCGGGCATCGTCCTCGTCGGTGAGGGCTCCCCCGGCCGGGTGCGCGGCCTCATCGCGCAGGAGAAGAAGAAGATCGCCCGCGTCGTCGGCGACACCCCCATCTACGACGTCACCATCGGCGACGCCGAGGGGCAGGTGCCCCTGAAGAAGCTGAGCACCCACGTGATGAAGCTGCCGCGCAACCTCAGCGCCGCCGAGGTCAACGCCCTCGGCCGGCGGATGAGCGCGCTGGGCGGTCCGCGCATGCCGGTGCCCGGTGGCCCGCTCCCGGGCGGCCGGCAGATGTCGGTCAGCCAGCGCCAGGTCCGCCGCCGCTGAGAGGACCTCCCTGCCCCAGCGCTCGCACGTCCGCGGCGGGTCCCTGCAGGGAGGCCGTCACGCGCGGTCGAAGGGGGCGGCGTAGCGGAAGGTGCCCTCGACCGGAGGACCGGCCAATCGTCGGGCCTGGAAGTGCTCGCCCCACGCGGGGTCGGGCGGGGTGACACCCAGGTCGGTCGATGGCCGGAACCCGGTTCTCCCGTCCCGGTCATCGGAGGTCCACCGGGTTCCGCGGCTCCAGTCGAGGATGGTTCGGCAGCGGGGTGATCCCCGGCGGGGAGGCCCCTGGGGTTGAGCCGCGCCGCCGGATGTCAGGCCGCACCGTTGCGCGGCTCAACGTCCGGTGGTGCGGCTGGACGTGCCCTTCTGGGCAGCCGGGCTGGGCAGGAAGGGCACGCGCGTGGAGAACATGGCGAGACTCGGCCCGACCGGGGTCCGGGGCGCGATGTCTTCCCCACCCCTACGTCACCGTGCTGCCGAATTCAGTCGAGGACGACGGCGGTGCCGGTGAGCCGGTCGTGCAGCCCGCGGCCGTCGGCGTCGACCAGCAGCGCCGGCACCAGGAGCATGAGCAGGGCGGTCCGGGCGACGGCCCGCCACGGCGCGAGCCGGGCCCCCGGCGTCGGGTGCGCCAAGCGCATGCCGAGCACCCGTTGCCCCGGGGTCTGGCCGAACAGGACCAGCGTGACGACGGTGAGGACGCCGAACACCAGCAGGCTCCAGTTGCCCGGGCCCGCGGGCGCGGTGAAGGCCCAGGCGATCAGCGCGGAGGCGACGGCGTCGACGAGGTAGCCGCCGACCCGCCGGGTGAACGGTGCCAGCGAACCCGGACCGCTGGACGGCAACCCCAGGGAGGCGCCGCGGGCGGGGGCCTGAGAGGGTTGTCCGGCATCACTGACCATGACCGCCAGCGTAGTTACAGGACCCCCTGCTCCCCGCCACTCACCGGCTCGCGGCCGGCCCTGCAGGGGGCCGCACCGCCTGCGACACGCCCAGCGCGTTGTTACCGCCCCGAAACACTCGGGACACGGCGGGGCAACTCCCCGCTCGTAGCGTGCCGTCCGGCAGTCCGCCCACACCCGGAGGATCGATGTTCACCAGTCCCGACGAGGTCGCCGCCTACATCCGCGACAACGACGTCGAGTTCGTCGACGTCCGCTTCTGCGACCTGCCCGGCGTCATGCAGCACTTCACCATCCCGGCGTCGACGTTCGGCGAGGACACGTTCAGCGAGGGCCTCGGCTTCGACGGCTCCTCGATCCGCGGGTTCCAGGCGATCAACGAGTCGGACATGCTGCTCCTGCCGGACGCCAACAGCGCGTTCGTCGACCCGTTCCGCAAGCACAAGACGCTGAACGTCAACTTCTTCATCCACGACCCGATCACGCGCGAGGCCTACAGCCGCGACCCGCGCAACGTGGCGAAGAAGGCGGAGGCCTACCTGGCCGCCAGCGGCATCGCCGACACCGCGTTCTTCGGCCCCGAGGCGGAGTTCTACGTCTTCGACTCGGTCCGGTACGACACCTCGATCAACGAGGGCTACTACCACATCGACTCGGAGGAGGGCTCCTGGCGCAGCGGGGCCCGCACCGAGCTCGACGGCAGCCCGAACCGGGGCTACAAGGCCCGCGCCAAGGGCGGCTACTTCCCGGTCGAGCCCTACGACCAGCAGAGCGACCTGCGCGCCGACATGATGAAGAACCTCATCGGCGTCGGCCTCGAACTCGAGCGCGGGCACCACGAGGTGGGCACCGGCGGCCAGGCCGAGATCAACTACAAGTTCGACACGCTGCTGCGGTCGGCCGACAGCCTCATGCTGTTCAAGTACGTCATCAAGAACACCGCCTGGGCCCACGGCAAGACCGCCACGTTCATGCCCAAGCCGCTGTTCGGCGACAACGGCTCCGGCATGCACTGCCACCAGAGCCTCTGGAAGGACGGGCAGCCGCTCTTCCACGCCGAGACCGGGTACGCCGGGCTGTCCGACATGGCCCGCCACTACATCGGCGGCCTGCTGGCCCACGCCCCGTCGCTGCTGGCGTTCACCAACCCGACGGTGAACAGCTACCACCGCCTGGTGCCCGGCTACGAGGCCCCGATCAACCTCGTCTACTCGGCCCGCAACCGCTCGGCCTGCCTGCGCATCCCGATCTCCGGGGACAGCCCGAAGGCCAAGCGCATCGAGTTCCGCGTGCCCGACCCGTCGGCCAACCCCTACCTCGCCTTCTCGGCGATGCTGATGGCCGGTCTCGACGGCGTGAAGAACAAGATCGAGCCGCCGGCCCCGGTGGACAAGGACCTCTACGAGCTGCCGCCCGAGGAGGCCCTGGGCATCGAGAAGGTGCCCGCGTCGCTGGACGCCGCGCTGGACAACCTCGAGACCGACCACGAGTACCTGATCGACGGCGGGGTGTTCACCCCCGACCTGATCGAGACGTGGATCGACTACAAGCGGGCCAACGAAATCGACCCGATCCGACTCCGCCCCCACCCGCACGAGTTCGCGATGTACTACGACATCTGAGTCGAGGGGGCGGCACCGCCTCTGACCTGCACGTCCGCGCGGCCCCCGCCAGGTTTTCCCCGGGTCCCCCTGGCGGGGGCTGTGCTGCGCCCGGCGCCGTCCCTGCACACCCCCGTGACGGGCGCGACGGACTGGCCACGGCCTGGATCGACCGCGCAGGCACCCCTACCCGCAGCCGTCCAGGTCACCGGCGTTGCGCGCCGGTGACCTGGACGAACTCGCCAGCAGCTGGGCTGACCCGGGTCAGCCCAGCTGCGTGGTGATCTCGATCGCCCCCTCGAGGCTCCGCGCGACCGGGCAGCTCTTGGCATGGACCGCCAGCACCCGTTCGACCTTCTCGGCGTCCTCGTCCGCGACGCTCAGCCCGCGGTAGGTGACCGCGATCCGTCTGATCACGAGCACCTTGCCGTCCAGTTCGACCTCACCTCGGGCGTGCCCCACCAGACCGGTGGGGTCGATCCGCCGAGCCGCCAGGGCTCCGGCGAACGTCCCGGTGAGCTAACCGAGCGCCGCGCCCACCAGGTGGTCGATCGTCGCCGCATGGCTCTCGAACTGCCCGGGCTGGGCGCCGTAGTGCTCGGCGATCGCACCGTGCATGCCGTAGATCGTCGGCTGCTCCTCGCCCGGCAGGTACGCCGCCCGCAGCGACCCCCCGATGCGTTCGACCCTCACCTCGGATACGTACGCGATGTCACCCATGAATCCTCCTTGCTGCTCGCCGGCCATGCCGCTTTCCACCATCCCGCTCGGCACGGGTGCCCGCGAGGCGGGATGCCGTCGGCCGTGGTGCCGGGTCGGGCCGGCGGATGACCGGACGGCGTGGCTCCGGTGCTCGGCAGCGGACCTTCCGGTCCTCCGCCGTCCGGTGCGGGTCCGGTGCACGATGCCGAGGCAGTCGGCGGGGCTGCTGTGTTCTCACCTCGACCTCCGGGTGGACGCAGCGCACCATGTGGCAACGCCCCGGGCCGATGTGCAGGACCTGCGACGGCGATGCCGCCCGGCTGCTCGCCTCGGGCGGGCGGAACGCCAGCAGTCCGGCAGCCCCAGGTCTCCTCGTTTCCGGGACCGTAGCCCGGGGCCGCGCCGCGGCGTACCGTCCGCAGCCTCAGGCGGATGCGCACCCGGCGGCCCTCGCCCGCCGCACGCTGCCCATCCCGGTCACGGGGGGAGCCTGTCGTGGGCCTTGCACGCCGGAGCGCGCTGACGGCCGTGGGGGTCGTCGCGCTGCTCACCTCGTCCGCCGTCGTCACGCTGGCCGCCGGTTCGGCGGCCGACGACTGCCCGGACGTCGTGGTCGTGGGGGCACGCGGCTCCACGGATCCGGTCACGACGACCAACCGCGGCATGGGCACGAACGCCGACTACTTCGCCGACTCGCTCGAGCGCGAACTGACGGCCCGGTACGGCGGCACGCTGGTGGTGCAGAGCCTGGCCGTCGCGCACTCCCCCACCTCGATCGGCGTGCTGACGCCGTCGCGGAGCGAGCTGACCGCGCTGGCCGATCCCGCCCGGCGGGACGCGGCGATGGAGCGCTACCGGACCGGGAACCTGGCGACCTACACCCGCAGCGTCGACCAGGGCGTGGTCTCCGCCGTCGAGCAGATGTCCGCGCTGCACGCCCGCTGCGCCGGCGCGAGCTTCGTCCTGGCCGGCTACTCGCAGGGCGCCATGGTGCTGCACGGGGCGCTCGCCCGGCTGGCGGACGACGGTCGCGCCGGCCTGCTCGCGCGCGTCGCCGCCACCGTGCTCGTGGCCGACGGCGACCGGGTGGCGCAGACCGCCGCCACCCGCCGCGGAACCGCGCCGGCGGCCGCCCAGGGGGTGCGCACCGCGCTGCTGCCGGGCGGGCGGGACGTGGCGGCGGCGCCACCGGTCCTCGACCTCTGCCTCGCCCGGGACGTCGCGTGCGACTTCGACCCCGTGCGCCTGCTCCAGCGCGGCGTCAGCCCGTCCCTGTCGGCGCTGAAGGAGGCGTCGCGGATCCACGCCGGCACCGGCTACCGCTCCCTGCTCCTGCAGGCGGCGCGGGAGATCGCCGCCTCGCCGGCCCTCGCACCCGCGCCGACCACCACGGCACCGACCACGACCACCCCCGCGCCCACCACCACGACGGCACCCACCACCACGGCACCCACCACCACCCCGACCACGACCACTTCCGCGCCCACCACCACGACGGCACCGACCACCACGACCGCACCGACCACCACGCCGCCGCCGGCCGGTACCGCGGCGCTGGCCGCCTACCGCGCCGCCCGCGCCGACAGCGCCGCCGGCCGCGGCCCGCTCGACGTCGTCGTCGTCGGCGACTCGGTCACCGAGGGCCGCGACGTGGGCAAGGGCAACCGGTGGGTGGACGGGTTGCTGCGCCTGCTGCGCGACCGGTACCAGCCGGCCGGCGTCCTCGGTGGCGAGGGCTACGTGCCGGCGTACTACGCCGCCGGTGGCATGGCCGATCGCTTCACCTTCGGCGGGACGCCCACGCTGGGCTCCCAGTACGGCTTCGGCATGCGCGCCAACCACATGCCCTCCGGAGCCGGCAACTCCATGACCACCACGTTCACCGGCACGTCGTTCGAGCTGCACTACGCCGGCAGCCTCAACACCGGGGCGATCACCGTCTCCGTCGACGGCGGGCCGGGCATCCCGGTGGCGACCAACGGCGGGGGCTGGACCCCGAGCGACGGCGGCAGCTGGACCTCGCCCCCGCTCCCCCGCGGGACGCACACGGTCACCCTCACCAACACCAGCGGCCGCACCGTCCTGGTCGAGGGCATCAGCGTGTACGACGGCGACGAGGCCGCCGGCGTCCGCCTGTGGGAGGCCGGCCACTCCGGCTGGCAGGCCGAGGACTACGCCCACCGCCCCACGGCGCCGCAGCACGGCCAGGCCGTCGCCGCCGCCGCACCGCACCTCGTCGTGGTGGCGCTCGGCTACAACGACGTCGTCGCCGGCTTCAGCGCCGCCCAGTTCCGCGAGTACCTGACCGCGACGATCGCGCACCTCCTCGGCCCGGACGCCGGCCCCGACCCGTCGGTCGTGATCGTCGGCTACCCGCCGCGCAGCGACGCCCCCGCCGCCGCGTGGCAGGCCTACCTCGACGCCATGGCCGGCGTCGCGGCCGAGCAGGGGTACGCCTTCGCCGACCTCTCCGCGATCCCGGACTTCGGCATGTCCGGCGACGGGGTGCACCCGACCGCGGCCGGCCACGCGCAGATCGCCGCGGCGCTCGACCGGTTCCTGGCCGCCGGCTGAGGTGGGCCGGCCTCAGGTCCGCATCGAGCCGGCGTCCTCCGGCGGGCGGCCGGTGACCAGCCCCACGGCGGTCTCGGCCAGGCCGTAGACCGTCAGCGCCACCGCGATGAGCACGGCCGGCGGCACCACCACCGGCGCCGCGAGCACCGAGATGCCGAGCACGCCCGGCGCGCTGCGCCACCACCCCTCGCCCCGGACCGGGTCGCCGAGGGCGCCCCACCGCACGGCGCACCACATGAGCCAGCGGCGCACCACCGGCACCCCGCTCTCCCGCAGCACCCGCCGGAAGATGCCGTCGGCCTCCCGGGCGTTCACCGCGCCGCTGGTGATGCCCGCGGTGACCAGCCAGTCGTGCAGGATCGCGGCGGCCGTGTACCGCCCGAAGCGCGGCACCAGCCACACCACCACGCGCGGCACCGTCGCGAAATCGGTGGGGAAGCCGGCCGGGACGACGAACCGGTCGCGCTTCCCCCGGTAGACCAGCGGCTCGACGACCGTCCAGCGGACGTCGTCCAGCCGCCGCACGACGACGTCGTCGGACTCGAACGGCACTGCTCCCCCTCCGTCGGCACCCCGGCGTCCTCGTGGCCGGCCGGGTGACATCACACCCACCGGTGCATCGAACCGGCCCCCGGTGGGCATGCTGGCGATCATGCGCCTGCCCGAACCACGGGGGCCCCTCGGGGACGCCCTCGCCCGCGACCTCACCACGCGCTCCGACCTCTCGGTGGCGACGCGGGAGTGCGCCGAGCGGCTGGACGCCGGACCCGCCGGGGCGCTCACCGACGACGACCTGCAGCTGAGCCTCGCCGTCTGCTACGAGCTCCACTACCGCGGCTTCGAGGGCGTGCCGGAGGACTGGGAGTGGAACCCCGAGCTGCTCCGGCTGCGCGCCGGTCTGGAGCGGGCCCACCTCACCGCGCTGCGCGAACTCGTGGGCGAGGTCGCCGTCACCGGTGACCCGATCGACCAGCAGCTGACCGCCCTCATCGCCGCTGACGACGGCCCCTCGCTCTCGGCGTACATGGCCAAGCAGGGCACGCTCGAGCAGTGGCGGGAGTACCTCGTCCTCCGGTCGGTCTACCACCTCAAGGAGGCCGACCCGCACACGTTCGCCGTCCCCCGGCTCTCCGGGCGCGCGAAGGCGGCCATGGTGGAGATCCAGGCCGACGAGTACGGCGGCGGCTCGGCCGAGCGGATGCACAGCGAGCTGTTCGCCGGGCTCATGCGCGACCTGGGGTTGGACGCCGGCTACGGGGCCCTGTGGGACGACGCGCCCGCGGTGGCGTTCGCGTCGGTCAACACGATGTCGCTGTTCGGGCTGCACCGCCGCTGGCGGGGGGCGGCGCTGGGGCACCTGGCGGCGGTGGAGATGACCTCCTCCGAGCCCAGCCGGCGGTACTCGGCCGGGCTGCGCCGGTTGGGCTTCGGCGAGCGGACCACCGTCTTCTACGACGAGCACGTGGAGGCCGACGCGGTGCACGAGCAGATCGCCTCGGTGGACATGTGCGGCTCGCTCGTCGCGGACGAGCCGGAACTGGTGCCCGACGTGCTGTTCGGGGCCGCCAGCTCGCTGGCCATGGACGGCCTGGCGGCCCACCACCTGCTGGGCGCGTGGGGGGCCGGCGCCTCGGGGCTGCGCCGTCGGCCCGCCCTCGCGGCCTGAGCGCGCCGGCTACCCGGCCGGCACCGCCTCGTCGCGCTCCGCGGCGACGGTGCGGTTGCGCGTGATGAGCCAGCCGAAGGACGCGGCCACGGGGAACATCAGCACGCCGTAGACCGCGGCGGGCACGGCCAGCTCGACGCTGTCCAGCACGCTGATGGCGACGGCGATCGCCAGGGTGCTGTTGTGGATGCCGATCTCGAAGGAGCTGGCGATCGCCTGCCGCTGCCCGATGCCGAGCAGCCGGGGCACCGTGTACCCGACCGCCAGGCTGGCGAGGCAGAAGGCGAGCGCCGGCAGGCCGACGTCGCGCAGGTAGCCCCCGACGTTCTCCCGCTCGGCCACCATGGTCCCGACGATCACCAGGGCCAGGACCACCGCCGACAGGATGCGCACCGGCTTGTCCGAGCGGTCGGCGAACCCCGGCGCCGACCGGCGCACCAGCATGCCGAGCGCCACGGGGACGAGCACGATCGCGAAGACCTGCAGCGTCTTGCCGAACTGCAGCCCCAGGCTGCCGGCGCCCGGCGGCTCGAACCACCCGATCGCCAGGTTGGTGACCACCGGCAGCGTGACGACGGCGATGACGGAGTTCAGCGCGGTGAGGCTGATGTTGAGCGCCACGTCCCCCCGGTAGAGGTGGCTGAACAGGTTGGCGGTGGTGCCGCCGGGCGAGGCCGCCAGCAGCAGCATGCCGACCGCCAGCAGCGGCGGCAGGTCGAACAGCAGCACCAGCCCGAAGCAGATCACCGGCAGGACGAGCAGCTGCAGCGCCAGGGCGATCACGACCGCCTTGGGCTGCCGGGCGATGCGGGTGAAGTCGCCGGTGGTGAGCGAGAGGCCCAGCCCGAACATGACGACGGCCAGCGCCAGCGGCAGCGCGACGGCGGTGAGCGCGGAATCCATGGATCCTCCGATCGGGCACCGGCCGTCGAGCCCGCCGGGCAGGGCGTCCTGCGCATCCTGTGCGATGCGGGTCGCATCGGGCAACCGACCCGCCCGGAGCCTCACCCCCGGGGCGGAGCGGCCTTCCGTGCCCGGTTCGTCTCGGATACGGCTCAACAACCGCGGTCACGAACCGAAACCTCCGCTGCGATCGGACCGTGCCCCATCAGGGTGCGGCGGGGGCCACGGGAGGGTTCATGCGCAGGCGGGAGACGCGTCGGACGGCGGAGCCGGCGGAGCAGCCGCGCGACGTCGAGGCGCTGGAGCGCGTCATCGCCGCGCTCGAGGGCGACGTGGCCGGCGAGCTCGACGCCCACCGGCGGGTCATGACCGCACTCGTCGACGTCCTCCAGCTGAGCTACGGCGCCGCCTGGCTGCCCGACGGGAACGGCGGCTTCGTCCTGCGGGTGTCCGAGGGCTCGGCCGCCGGCGCCATGGCCACCGGGTGGCCCACCGGTGAGGTCATGGTGGCGGGAGCCGGTTACGGCGGCGAGGCCCTGCGCCGGCGCATCCCGGTCCTCATGGACGGGAGCACGCCCACCGGCACGTGCCCGCGGTGGGCCACCGCCCACGCGGCCGGCGCCCGCCAGGGCTGCTTCCTGCCCGTCGTCGAGGGCAACCAGGTGACCGCCGTCCTGGAGTACTACAGCGAGTGCGAGCTGCCGTTCTTCGGCGGACGCGGGGAGAAGTGGCAGGCCCTGGGCCGGCTGGTCGCCCACGCCCGGCGCAGCGCGCTCGCCACCGCCCAGCTCCGCGAGACCCTCGACGACCGGGAGGCGGTCACCACCGTCGTCGCCCGGGTCGGCGAGGCGGGCGACGAGGCGACCGCACTGCGGGTCGCTCTCGAGACCGTCCGCACCGCGTTCGGCTGGGCCTACGGCTCCTTCTGGGCGCTCGACGAGGAGCAGCGCGTGCTCCGCTTCGCCGTCGAGTCCGGCTCGGCGGGCGAGGAGTTCCGGCAGGTCACCCTGGGCGCCAGCTTCGCCGAGGGCGTGGGCCTGTCCGGGCGGGCGTGGCGCTCCCGCGACCTGGTCTTCGTCCGCGACCTCGCGCAGGTCACCGACTGCGTCCGCGCACCCGCCGCGCAGCGGGCCGGGGTGCGCTCCGGCGTCTGCTTCCCCATCACCTGCGACGGGCGCGTCGTCGGGACGATGGACTTCTTCGTGACCGAGACCATCGACCTGTCCGAGTCACGCGCCGCGGCGCTGCGCAACGTGCAGGAGCTGGTCTCCCAGCGCCTGGACATCCTCCGCCGCGCCGAGGCCGACCGGGCCAACTCCCGGGAGCTGCTGGAGACGGTGTCGCGGCTGCGCGAGGCGGCGGACGACGCCGGGCGGGTCGCCGAGAACGCCGTCGCCGAGGCCTCGGCGATGACCACGCAGGTGGAGGCCCTGGCCAGCGCCTCGTCCGCCGTCGGCGACGTCATCCGGATCATCTCCGCCATCGCCGACCAGACCAACCTGCTCGCGCTCAACGCCACGATCGAGGCCGCCCGCGCCGGGGAGTCCGGCAAGGGCTTCGCCGTGGTGGCCAACGAGGTCAAGGAACTCGCCCGGGAGACCGCCCAGGCGACCAGCCGGGTCTCCGAGCAGGTCGCCGGCATCCAGGCCGGCACCGAGTCGGTCACCACCGGCATCAACGCCACGAGCGCGGTCATCGGGCAGCTGGATGCCGTGCAGGCCCGCATCGCCGAGATCCTCGAGGAGCAGGTCCGCATGGCGCGGGCGTTCGAGGCCGCCCGCTGAACCGGGACGGGCGCCGGGTCAGCTCTCCCGGCGCCCGTCCCGCAGGATCTGCGCGGCCGGCCGGGGCCGGCTCGGTGCGCTCGACGCCGAGAACCCGGACCGCTTGTGCGAGCCGTCGCAGAACGGCTTGATGCCCGACTTGCCGCACCGGCACAGCGCGATGGTGTCGCGCCCCGGGTCGATCTCGACCCCGTCCTGGTCCTGCAGGCGGAAGCTGCCGCGCACGATGAGCGGTCCGTCGCGGTAGGGCGTGATCGTGGCGCCGTCCGCCCGCTCCTCACCGGGGTCGGTCCCGGCGGCGGGCTCCTCGGACGGCTCGGGCACGGCCGACGGTGATGGCGACACGCCCCCAGCATGCCCCGCCGCTCCCGCGGCGAACCCGGCGGTCGCCGCAGGGGGTCAGCTGCCGCCCGGGAAGGTCAGCGTCGCCACCATGCGGTCCAGGACGTCGACGTTGCGCGGGTAGTCGAACCGCGGGAGCCCCACCGTGTCGAGGACGAGCGTCCGGGGCTCGCCGTCCTCGGCCGCGAGGTCGACGACGTAGCTGGTGATCGGGACCCCTCCGGGCCAGAGCCCCTCCCCCGCGGTCACCTGCTCGATGCGCACGGCGGGCCGGCCGTCGATCGTGGTCTCGCCCCGGCTCAGCACCTCACCGCTCCCCGTCGTGGCCACCCGGTCGAACGGGATGCCCTCCACCCGCACGCTCACCGGTGCCACCCGGGCGTCCGAGGCCGGCGGCACGGTGAACGAGTCGGGCGCGAAGCGGGTGCAGGCCGGCACCTCCGTCCCCGCGTTCACCGACCACGCCTCCGGATAGGAGACGGCGAAGCCCGCCGGGCTCTCGCAGCGCTCCGCGAGGGCCTCCGGTTCCACCGGCTCCTCGGCGAGGAGGTCGACCACGATGCGCTGCGGTTCGTCGAGAGCGGCGACGGCGAACGGCCGCCGCGCGTCCAGCCCGGCGAAGAAGGTGTAGCGCCCCTCGAACAGGGTGTCCTCGACCAGGGCGTCCAGCACCGCGGCGTCGGCGACCGTCAGCCGCGAGGCCCCCTCCCACGCCGCCACGTCCTGCGGTGCGTCGCCCGGGAGCGCGATGTTGGTCAGCGTGATGCCCAGGACCGCGTCCCCGGGGACCTCGACCGGTGCCCCGGAACCCTGTGCCCGCGGATCCCCGGTATAGGCCACCCGCCAGCCGGCCTCGCCCTCGCCGGCCAGCTCGAACACGACCCGGTCGAACTCCCCGTGGGCAGCCAGCCGCACGTCGGTCAGGGTCACCGGCGGCCCGTCGCCCGCCGCGACGGACTCGTCGGCGCTGCCCTCCCCGACGGGCTCCACCGCCTCCTCGACATCAGGCGCGGTCGTGGTCGCCGACGTCGTGGACCCGGCGCCGGCGGGCGGGGCCTCGTCGGTCCCGCACGCGGTGAGGAGCACGGCCGCGCAGAGCCCGATGGGGAGGAGGCGCATCGAAGATCCTGACTGGGTCTCTGGGACGTCGGGCCCCCGTCCCCATTGCCAGCACCGCCCGGGCCGAACCCTCCGGGCCGTGTGATGCCACCCGATCGTCATGCGCTCGGCGGCTCAGCCCGGGGCCGGCTGCCCGTAGAAGACCTGCTCGACGACCGTGCGCGCGTGCCGGGTGGTGCGCCGGTAGTCGTCGAGGAACCGGCCGGGTTCGTCGTCGGCGCCGTACCCGCAGGCGCGGGCGACCCCGCCCAGCTCCAGGCCCGGCCGGGGCAGCTGGTCGCTGGGGCGCCCGCGCACGAGGAAGATCGCGTTGCGCGACCGGGTGGCCAGCTCCCACGCCGCGGTGAGGGCCTCGGCCTGGTCCCCGTGCAGCAGGCCCTCCTCGGCGAGCGCGGCCAGCGCCTCCACGGTGGAGGGGACGCGCAGCGCCGGCACCCGCGCGGCGTGCTGCAGCTGGAGCAGCTGGGCGGTCCACTCGACGTCGGCCAGCCCGCCGCGGCCGAGCTTGGTGTGGGTGGCGGGGTCGGCCCCGCGCGGCAGCCGCTCGCGCTCCACCCGTGCCTTGATCCGGCGGATCTCGGCGACCTGCTCCGCGGAGAGCCCGTCGGCCGGGTAGCGGACCGGGTCGACGAGTGCCACGAACTCCGCGCCCAGCTGCTCGTCGCCGGCGACGGGGACGGCGCGCAGCAGCGCCTGCACCTCCCACACCGACACCCAGCGCTGGTAGTACTCCCGGAAGGCGGGGAGGCTGCGCACCAGGGCGCCCTGCCGGCCCTCGGGCCGCAGATCGGCGTCGATCTCGAACGCCGGGTCGGGGGCCGGTTCCGCGAGCAGCCGCCGCAGGGTGTGGGCGACGGCGTTCGCCGCCGCCGAGGCCTTCGCCTCCTCCGCACCGGCACGGGCCCGGTGGACGAAGAGCACGTCGGCGTCGGAGCCGAACCCGAGTTCCCCGCCCCCGAGGCGCCCCATGCCGATGACGGCGAGGTCCATCGGCAGGTCGTCGACGCCGACGCGGGCCTCCTGCGCGTGCGCCCGCAGGGCGGCATCGAGCCCGGCTCGCAGCGTGGCGGCGGCGACGTCGGTGAGCGCCCGGCCCACCCGGTGCACGTCGAGCCGGCCGAGCAGGTCCGCGGCGGCGATGCGCAGCAGCTCCTGCCGGCGCAGGCCGCGGATGACCCGCACCCCGGCCTGCGGATCGGGCGCACGGCCGGCCGCCTGCCGCCACGCCTTGGCCAGGGTGTCCGCCGACCGCGGCTCCAGCTCGGCGTCGTCGGCGAGCAGGCGCAGGGCCTCCGGCGTGCGGGTGAGCAGCGAGGCGACGTACTGGCTGGACCCCAGCAGCTGCGCCAGCCGCTCGGCGACCTGCCCCTCGTCGCGCAGCAGGCGGAGGTACCACTGGTTCCCGCCGAGCGCCTCGCTCACCTGCCGGTAGGCCAGCAGCCCGGCATCGGGGTCGGGGCAGGAGGCGAAGGTCTGCAGCAGCACCGGCAGCAGGTACTTCTGCATCGACGCCGACCGGGAGACGCCGCCCGTGAGGGCCGCCAGGTGCCGCAGCGCCCCCTCCGGGTCGGCGAAGCCGAGGGCCCGCAGCCAGTCACCGGCCGCCTTCGAGCCCAGGTGCAGGCGCTCCCCGGGCACGCGGGCGACGGCGGAGAGCAGCGGCCGGTAGAACAGCTTCTCGTGCAGCCGCCGCACCTCGCGGGTGTGCAGCGCGAGCTCGGCCCGCAGCACGTCGACGGCGTCACCCCGGTGGTCGGGCTTGTACCCCAGCGAGCGGGCCAGCCAGCGCAGCTGCTGCTCGTCGGTGGGCAGCAGGTGGGTGCGCCGCAGCCGCAGCAGCTGGAGCCGGTGCTCGACGGTGCGCAGGAAGCGGTAGGAGGCGATCAGCGTGGCGGCGTCCTCCCGGCCGACGTAGCCCCCGGCCGACAGCGCCAGCAGCGCCGGCAGGGTGCCCCCGACCCGCAGGGTCGGATCGGCCCGGCCGTGCACCAGCTGCAGCAGCTGGACGGCGAACTCGACGTCGCGCAGCCCCCCGCGGCCGAGCTTCAGCTCGCGCTCGGCCTGGGCCGGCGGGATGTTGGCCTCCACCCGGCGGCGCATCGCCTGCACCTGGCCGACGAACCCGGGGCGGTCACCGGCCTTCCACACCAGCGGCCACAGCGCCTCGACGTAGCCGCGCCCCAGGTGCGGGTCCCCGGCGATCGGGCGCATCTTCAGCAGCGCCTGGAACTCCCAGGTGTCGGCCCACTGCTCGTAGTAGGCGGCGTGCCCGGCCACCGTGCGCACCAGCGCGCCGGCCTTGCCCTCGGGGCGCAGCGCCGCATCGACCTCCCAGGCCGCCTCCCGGCAGATGCGCATGAGCGACGCGGCGACCCGGGTGGCGCCGGCCAGCGCCGGCGGCTCGGGGTCACCGGGGTCGACCGGTTCGGCCACGAAGACGACGTCGACGTCGCTGACGTAGTTCAGCTCCCGCCCGCCGGTCTTGCCCAGGGCGACGACCGACAGCCGGCAGGCGGCCGTGTCTTCCGGCTGCTCGGCGACGGCGAGCGCCAGCCCGGCGGTGAGCACGGCGGCGGCGATGTCGGCGAGCTCGGCGGCGGCCTCCTCGGCCGGCACGCCGTCGGCCAGGTCGCGCCCGGCGAGGGACAGGATCGCCCGGCGGTAGGCGTGCCGGAGGGCGGCGATCCGCGAGGGCCCGGCGTCGGGCGCGGCGGAGCCCAGCCGGACGCCCCACGGCGGGTCGTCGGGGTCGGCGCCGACCGCCGCGAGCAGCTGCCGCTCCAGCGCGTGCGGGGTGGGCCGGCTCGGCCCGTTCGCGTCGTCGAGCACATCCCAGTCCAGCGGGTAGGCGGCGAGGTGGTCGGCCAGCCCCGAGCTCGCGCCCAGGACGGCGAGCAGCCGGGCGCGCAGGGGACCGGAGCCGCGCAGCCGGGCCAGCAGCGTGGCGGCCGCGCCACCGGTGTCGTCCTCGGCGTCCAGCGCCTCGACCAGCCGGTGCAGCGAGCGGACGGCGAGATCGGGGTCCCCCGCCCGCGCCAGCGCGGCGACCACCGGCCCCGCCTCGGGATCGGCCGGTTCGTTGCGGTCGAGGTCCCAGAGCCCCAGCGACGGGTCCGACAGCAGCCGGGCCGCGCGCTCGCCGTCCTCGAAGCCGAACCGGACGAGGCGGACCACCGCCCGCCGCGGGACCTCCGCCTGCGGCAGGCTCACGCGCGCACCTGCGCCCGCGACCGGACCAGGTCGGCGAACCGCCCGGCGAACGGCCGCCACACCTCGGCGAGGTCGTCGTGGGCCGCATCGGCCCGGGCGCACAGCGTCTCGACGTCCAGCGGGCTCGCCGCCACGCCGACGGGGTCGCTCGCGGCCCAGGCCCGCACCATCTCCGGCGTCGTCTCGATGTGGAACTGCAGCCCGTAGACGGCGGCGCCCATCCGGTAGGCCTGGTGCGGGTAGTGCGGGTTGCCGGCCAGCAGGGTGGCCCCGGCCGGCAGCTCGGAGATCTCGTCGTGGTGCCACTGGATCACGTCGGGAGACAGCGGCAACGGCCGGAACACGGGGTCGGCGTCGGCGGCGTCCCGCTTGGCGACCAGCGTCGCGCCGACCTCGGGCCCCTCCGCGCCGACCCGCGTGCGGCCCCCGCCGACCTGGGCCAGCAGCTGGGCGCCCAGGCATACGGCCAGCGTGGGCAGGTCCGCGGCGAGCGCCTGCCGGAGCAGCTCCCGCACGCCGACGAGCTCGGGGCTGGTCGCCTCGTCGTCCAGCGACGACTGCGGCCCGCCCAGCACGAGCAGCCCGTCGTACCCCTCCAGGGTGGCGGGCAGCTCGGCACCGAAGCCCAGCCGGCGCTCGTCAAGCTCCAGGCCCGCCGCGCGCAGCCACTCCCCCAGCCGGGCCGGCGGATCGGTCTCGCTGGGGACGACGACGAGCAGGCGGGTCACCCGGCCGAGCCTAGTTCCCGGTGAGGTGCTGGAACGGCCTCGTCGCAGGGACCCGCGCCGAGCCTGCAAGGCGTGGGGGGCGACGAGGTCCTTTCAGAGCCCGGGGAGGTAGCGGCGCAGCTCGAACGGCGTGACGTTCTGCCGGTAGGAGTTGAACTCCTCCCACTTGTTGCGGAGGAAGAACTCGAAGACGTGCTCCCCGAGCGTCTCGGCGACCAGCTCGCTGCCCTGCATCGCGGCGAGCGCCTCGCCGAGGCTGACCGGCAGGTCCTCGTACCCGGCCGCGCGCCGCTCGGTGTCGGTGAGCGACCAGACGTCGTCCTCGGCCTCCGGCGGCAGCTCGTACCCCTTCTCGATGCCGCGCAGCCCGGCGGCCAGCAGCACCGCGAAGGTGAGGTAGGGGTTGCAGGCGGAGTCCGGCGAGCGCACCTCGACCCGGGCCGACTGCGCCTTGCTGGGCTTGTAGCTCGGCAGGCGGACCAGCGCCGAGCGGTTGGCCCGGCCCCAGGTCGCCGCCGTCGGGGCCTCGGTGCCGGCCAGCAGCCGCCGGTAGGAGTTCACCGTCTGGTTGGTGACGGCGGTGACCTCGCGGGCGTGGGTCAGCAGGCCCGCGATGAACTGCTTGCCGGTCGTCGACAGCCGCATCGGCTCGGCCGGGTCGTGGAAGGCGTTGCGGTCGCCCTCGAACAGCGACAGGTGGGTGTGCATCGCCGAGCCGGCGAGCTCGGTGAACGGCTTGGGCATGAACGTCGCGTGCACGCCCTGGGCCAGCGCCACCTCCCGGACGACGTGCCGCAGCGTCATGATGTTGTCGGCCATGGAGAGCGCGTCGGCGTAGCGCAGGTCGATCTCCTGCTGCCCCGGGGCCACCTCGTGGTGGCTGAACTCCACCGAGATGCCCATCGCCTCCAGCGCGAAGACCGCCTCGCGCCGGAAGTCGTGCGCCACGTTGTGGGTCGACAGGTCGAAGTAGCCGCCGGTGTCGGCCGGCTGCGGCGGGGTGCCGTCGGTGGGCAGGTCCTTGAGCAGGAAGAACTCGATCTCGGGGTGCGTGTAGAAGGTGAACCCCATGTCGCCGGCCTTGGCCAGCGCCCGGCGCAGCACGTGGCGCGGGTCGGCCCACGACGGCGAGCCGTCGGGCAACGTGATGTCGCAGAACATCCGCGCGGTGTCGCTGGGACGGCCCTCGCGGGCCGGCATCACCTGGAACGTGCCCGGGTCGGGCTTGGCCAGCATGTCGGACTCGTAGACCCGGGCGAAGCCCTCGATCGCCGAGCCGTCGAAGCCGATGCCCTCGGCGAACGCCGCCTCGATCTCCGCCGGGGCCACCGCGACGGCCTTGAGGTAGCCGGAGACGTCGGTGAACCACAGCCGCACGAAGCGGATGTCGCGCTCTTCCAGGGTCCGCAGGACGAACTCCTGCTGTCGGTCCATGCCGGCCATGATCCAGTCCGCTCGTTTCGGGGGTGTGACGTCGACGCAAGCCTGCCCCGTCCGGGCGATCCGCACACCGTCCCGCGCCCCATGACGACGTGTCGCGGGAGACCGCGACCGGTCAGCCGGGCGAGTGCCACTCCGGCGGGCTCAGCACGGCGGCCATCCGGCCGAGCTCGGCCCGGTGCAGCGAGGCGAGCCGGCCCAGGACCTCCTCCCCCGCGGCGGTGAGGACCACCCGCACCGCGCGGGCGTCGTCGGGGTGCGGCGCCCGCCCCACCAGGTCCTGCTTCTGCGCGCGGTCGACGAGCTCCACCACGCTGTGGTGGCGCAGCTGCAGCCGGTCGGCCAGCTCCCGGACCGTGGCCCACTCCCGCTCCGGGAAGCCCTTGAGCGCCAGGAGCAGCTGGTACTGCTGGGGGGTGAGCCCGTGTCGGCGCACGATCTCCTCGCTGAAGCGCAGGTAGCGCCGGATGCCGAACCGGAAGCGGGCCAGCGCCTCGAAGTCCTGCTTGTCCAGCGGCGCTGCGGCCTGGTCGTCGGGCGGTGCCACCGCCACATCCCACCACGGCGCGCGGAGTTCCCGTCCGCGATGTATCGCACTACGATACGACGACGGACCGTCCCGAGGAGGGGCTCGTGCTCAGCGACGCCGAACACCGCACCATCGAGGCCCTCGAGGCCGGCCTGCTCGCCGACCGGCACTTCTCCCGCGCGGTCGACCTCGTCGCGCGGCGCCTGCGGCCCCGGGCCGCACCCGTGGTGCTCGGTGTGGGCGCCGCGATCCCCACCGGTGCGCTGGTCTGGGCGGCCGCCGAAGCGCAGCGGCGGCGGTGCCCGCTGCAGGTCGTGCACGCGGTCCGCCCTTCCCTCACCGGGGCGGCGGTCCTGGACCGGGCGGTCGCCCTGGCCGAGACGCTGGCACCGGATGTCGACGTGAGCGCGCACCCGGCGCCCGGCCCGGTGGACCAGGTCCTCCTGCAGGCCGGCCGCACCGCCCGCCTCCTCGTCCTCGGCACGCGGGAGCACGCGCCGCGACCAGGGCTCGGGCAGGCGCTCTGGCGCAGGCCGCTGGCCTGGCGGGTGGCAGCGGCCGCGCACTGCCCGGTCGCCGTCGTCCGCACGCGACCCGGTGGCGGGGCCGCGGACGCGGGCTGCGGCATCGTGGTCGGCGTCGACGGCGGGCCGGGTTCGGAAGCCGCCCTCCTCTTCGCCCTGCGGTGTGCGCAGGAGCGCCGGACGAGCCTCACCGCGGTCCACGCCTGGACCGCCGACCGCCCGGCCGACCTCGAGGGGATGGCCGCCCCGGTCGCCACCTCCGAGGCCCACGCCCACCGGCGCGCGGCGCTCGCGGTGGAACGCTGGCGCGCCCTCTGCCCCGACGTGCCGGTCGTGGTCGACACCGTGCGGGGGGACCCGGCCGCCGCGCTGGTGGAGAGCGCGGCGGGGGCGGCGCTGGTGGTGGTCGGGGCCCGCCGTCGCGGACCGACCCGCGCCGCGGTCCTCGGATCGGTGAGCCGGGACCTGATCCAGCGGGGAACCGCACCGGTCGCCGTCGTCCCACCGGCCCCGGTCGCGGGCCGCACCCACCTCGCCGCCCGGAGGTAGCTCCACCCCCACCTGGCCGTCGCAGCCGGCGGACGACGAGACTGGCGGCGTGAGCGATCAGCAGCCGGTGCAGATGCGGGTGTCCCTGGCCCAGGTCGACACGCGGGTCGGCGACCTCGCGGGCAACAGCGACCTCGTCGTCCACCGGGCGGCGGAGGCGGCCGCGGCGGGGGCCCACCTCGTCGTCTTCCCCGAGATGACGCTGACCGGCTACCCGCCGGAGGACCTGGTGCTCCGGGAGTCCTTCGCCCGCGCCAGCGAGCAGGCGCTGGTCGACCTCGCCGCGCGGCTGGCCGCAGAGGGGCTGGGCGGGCTGGCCGTCGTCGTCGGGTACCTGGCGCACACCGAGGGCAGCGGGCCGGCCCCGGTCGACGAGCCGCCCACGGACGACGACCGGCCCAGCGACGCCAACCCCCGCCGGGGCGCCCCGCGCAACGCCGCGGCCCTGCTGCACGGTGGCGACGTCGTCGTCCGCTACTACAAGCGGCACCTGCCCAACTACGGCGTCTTCGACGAGGCCCGGTACTTCGTGCCCGGCACCGAGCTGCCCGTGGTCCGCCTGCACGGCGTCGACGTCGCGCTGACGGTCTGCGAGGACCTCTGGGTCGAGGGCGGGCCGTGCGGGGTCGCCGGCCAGGCCGGGGTGGACCTCGTCGTCTCCCCCAACGCCTCCCCGTACGAACGCGCCAAGGACGACCTCCGGCTGCCGCTCGTGCGGCGCCGCGCCGCCGAGGCGCGGGCGGCGATCCTCTACTGCAACCAGGTCGGCGGCCAGGACGAGCTGGTGTTCGACGGCGACTCGATGGTCGTCGCCCCCACCGGCGAGCTCCTGGCCCGGGCGCCGCAGTTCGTGGAGCACCTGCTCACCGTCGACCTGGCGCTCGACCCGTCGGCGGTGCCGGAGCGGCGCGACGGCCGCATCGGCCCGATGACCGTCACCCGCCACGTGCTGTCCGACGAGCCGGTCGACGCCTACGAGGCGCGGCCGGCCACGGTCGCCGAGCCGCTCGGCGACTGCGAGGAGGTCTGGCGGGCGCTGGTGCTGGGCCTGCGCGACTTCATCGACAAGAACGGCATGCCCTCGGTGGTGCTGGGCCTGTCCGGCGGCATCGACTCGGCGGTCTGCGCCGCCCTCGCCGTCGACGCACTCGGCGCCGACCGGGTGCACGGCGTCGGGCTGCCGTCGAAGTGGTCCAGCGAGCACTCGCTCGCCGACGCCGAGGACCTCGCGCGCCGCACCGGGCTGCAGTACTCGGTCGTGCCGATCGCGCCGATGGTCGACGCGTTCGAGACCTCGGTGGAGCTCTCCGGCGTCGCCGCGGAGAACCTGCAGGCGCGGGTGCGCGGCACCCTGCTCATGGCGCTGTCCAACCAGCACGGGCACCTGCTGCTGACGACGGGCAACAAGAGCGAGGTCGCCGTCGGCTACTCGACCCTGTACGGCGACTCGGCCGGCGGCTTCGCCCCGATCAAGGACGTGCCCAAGACCCTGGTGTGGGAGCTGGCCCGCTGGCGCAACGCGCACGCCGCCGAGCGGGGGGAGACCGAGCCGATCCCGCGGAACTCCATCGACAAGCCGCCGTCGGCCGAGCTGGCGCCGGGCCAGGTGGACAGCGACTCGCTGCCGTCCTACGAGGAGCTGGACGCGGTGATCGCCGACTACGTCGACCGCGACCTCGGCCTGGCGCAGCTGCTCGAGCGGGGGCACGACGCCGACGTGGTGGCCCGCGTCCTCCGACTGGTGGACAGCGCCGAGTTCAAGCGCCGCCAGTCGGCGCCCGGCACCAAGATCAGCCTCAAGGCGTTCGGCCGCGACCGGCGGCTGCCCGTCACCAACCGGTGGCGGGAGACCGTGCCCACCGTCGTCGAGGGAGCCCAGGCATGACGGAGTCACCGCTGTACGGAGGTACCTCCACCGCGCGGGTGCGCATCCACCACCTGCAGCAGGCCAAGCAGCGCGGCGAGAAGTGGGCGATGCTCACCGCCTACGACACCTACAGTGCGGCCGTCTTCGAGGAGGCCGGCATCCCGGTGATGCTGGTGGGCGACTCCTCCGGCAACGTCGTCCTCGGGCACACCAGCACCGTGCCGGTGACCGTCGACGACATCCTGCTGATGACCAAGGCGGTCACCCGCTCCACCTCGCGGGCGCTGATCGTCGCCGACCTGCCTTTCGGCAGCTACGAGTCCGGCCCGCAGCAGGCGTTCGGGACCGCCGTCCGCATGATGAAGGAGGGCGGGGCCCAGGCGGTCAAGCTCGAGGGCGGGCTGCGGGTGGCGCCGCAGATCAGGCTGCTGCACGACGCCGGTATCCCGGTGATGGCGCACATCGGCTTCACGCCGCAGAGCGAGCACGCGCTCGGCGGGTTCCGGGTGCAGGGCCGCGGCGCGGGGGCCGAGCAGCTCCTGACCGACGCGCACGCCGTCCAGGAGGCCGGCGCGTTCGCCGTCGTCCTGGAGATGGTGCCGGCCACGATCGCCGCGCAGGTGACGAAGGAGCTCGCCATCCCGACCATCGGCATCGGGGCCGGGGTCGACTGCGACGCCCAGGTGCTGGTGTGGC
Source organism: Blastococcus carthaginiensis (assembly GCF_030731085.1). Taxonomy (NCBI): domain Bacteria; kingdom Bacillati; phylum Actinomycetota; class Actinomycetes; order Geodermatophilales; family Geodermatophilaceae; genus Blastococcus; species Blastococcus carthaginiensis. The sequence continues at coordinate 52,867 of NZ_JASNFN010000034.1, forward strand.
CGGACATGGCCGGGCTCAACGGCGGCCGGGTGCCGAAGTTCGTCAAGAAGTACGCCGACCTGCGGGGTGAGCTGCTGCGGGCGGCGCAGGAGTTCGCCGACGACGTCAGGGGCGGGACCTTCCCGGGGCCGGAGCACTCGTTCGACTGACGGCGTACCGGAGGGCCAGCAACCCGTAGCCGAGCGCGTTGACGCCGGACGCGGTCACGTAGATGCCGAGCTGGGTGCCGGTCGCGTCGACGTCCAGCCCGAGCGGGTCGAACAGGTAGTGGCCCAGGAAACCACCCTCGTAGGCCGGCGCGCCGGCGCGCTCCCGCAGCCAGAGCTCGAGGTCGGTGAGCGGGCAGTCGGCGCCGGCCAGGTTGACGCCCAGGATCACCAGGGCGACGGGGGCGTGCAGCAGCACCAGCCGGGGCCACCGGAGGGCGAGCAGGGCGCCGACCAGCATGAACAGGACGGCGGCGGCGTGCACGAGCGCCACCGCGTGCGCGAGCAGCACTCCCCCACTGTGCCACCCGGTCCCGGGTTGAGCGGTGCACCCGGCCGGCCTAGGGTCCCGGCGGTGATCATCTCGGCCGGCACCGTCGAGCTGCGCCCGTCGCTGCGCACGATGGGGCGGGCCTTCGTCGCGCCCACCCAGCTCCTGCTCATGGCGCTGCTGGCTGTCAACGGAGCCTTGCTGGCGGCCGACGGCGATGCGGTCGTGCTCTGGGTGCCGGCCGCCGCGCTCGGGCTCGCGGTCTTGGTGGTCGCGGTCTGGCGGCTCGTGGGCCGGCTCCAGGTCACCGGCCAGGAGCTGCGCTGCCGGAACCTCCTCTGCACCCGGGCCGTGCCGCGGTCGCGGGTGGCCGAGTCGGTGCTGCTCCCCGCGTTCCGAGATGGTGCCGGCGCACGCCCGTCCGGCTTGCTGGTCGTCCTGGACGGCGCCCGGCGCCCGCTGCTGCGGCTGGACGGGCTGTGGTGGGGCCGGGACCGGCTGGCCGCCATCGCCGAGGCCGTCGGCGCCCCGGTGCGGCTCGTCCCCGAGGAGCTCACCCCCGCCGACCTGGCCTGGCGCAACGTCTACGAGCTGCCGTGGCGGCACCGCCACCCGTACCTGGTGCAGGTCCTGACGACGATCGCGATCCTCGTCGGCGCCGTCGCCGCCGCCCGGCTGGCCGGGAGCTGAGCGCCGGTCAGCCCGCGAGCTGGGACAGCAGCACCCCGGGCGCCTCGGCGAGCGAGGGGCCGTACCAGGTGAGGTGCCGCCCGCTCACGAACGCCGGCCGCGCCTGGGGCCACGCCTCCGGCCCGTCCTCCGGCGTGAACGCGTAGGGCTCGTCGGGGAGGACGACGAGCTCCGCCGGCACCGTCGCGGGCTCGTCCCGGCCGAGCTTCGGGTACCGGTCGGCGTGGCCCGCGAAGACGTTGCGGACGCCGAGCCGGGCCAGCACGTCGCCGGCGAAGGTGTCGCGGCCCAGCACCATCCAGGGGCGGCGCCAGATCGGGATCACCGCGGCGACGTCCGGCAACCGCGCCGGCGACGCCCAGGCCGCCCGGGCGTCGGCCAGCCAGGCCGGGTCCGCGTGGCCGAGCACGGCGCAGAGCCGGGTGAGCGAGTCGAGCGCCTGCTCGACGGTGGCCGGGGCGGTCACCCACACCGGCACGCCGGCGGCGCGCAGCGCGGCGACGTCCTCGTCCCGGTTCTCCTCGGCGTTGGCGACCACCAGGTCCGGGGCGAGGTCGAGCACCCGGCCGACGTCGGGCCACTTAGTGCCGCCCACCCGCGGGAGGTCGAGCCCCGCCGGGTGGGTGCACCAGTCGGTCGCCCCGGCCAGCAACCCGGCGTCGGTCGCGGCGATCGCCTCGGTGAGCGAGGGCACCAGCGAGACGACCCGCCGCGGCGGCGGCCCCGCGTAGGGCCGCCGCTGGTCGTCGCGCGACTCAGACGTCGGTGATCCGGACGCCCGCGTGGACCTTGTACCGGCGGTTGACCGACACCAGGTTGATCGTCAGCGCCTCGACCTGGCGGGCGTTGCGCAGCCGGCCGGCGTAGATGCCGCGCATCCCCGGGAGCCGGCCGGCGAGCGCCTGCACGGTGTCCATGGACGCCCGGTCGTCGCCGACCACCATGACGTCGCCGTCGATGGTGGGCTGGGAGAGGTCCTCGAGCAGCTTGGCCGAGAGGTGGTGGAAGGCGCCGACCACGTGCGAGTCGGGCAGCAGGGCGGCCGCCTGCTGGGCGGCGCTCCCCTCCTCGACGTCGAGCACGTAGGCCCCGAGCTCGTCGAAGCCCATGGGCACGACGCAGTCGACGACGATCTTCCCGGCCAGCGGGGTCGCCAGCTCGGCGAGCGTCGCGGCGTGCCCGGCGAAGGGGACGGCGACGATGACCAGGTCCGCCGCGCCCGCGACGTCGACGTTCGAGCCGCCGGTGACCGAGACCTCCACCCCGCCGGCCACCGTGGCTGCGCGCTCGGCGACCTCGGCGGCCACCTCGGCCGCGCGCTCGGCATCCCGGGAGCCCAGCAGCACCCGCTGCCCCTGGGCGGCCAGCCGCACGGCCAGCCCGCGCCCCTGCGGACCGGTGCCGCCCAGCACACCCACGACCAGTTCCTCGACCGCGCGACCGTCCGTCACGTCCACCCCTTCCGCGGCGCCGGACGACCCGGCGGCTGGCACCGATCATGCCTGGCCACCGGGACGGAGCTCAGCGCTCGTCCCACTCGCGGTCCTCCGCGTCGAGCTCCTCGTTGCGCTCGGCGACGGAGGCGAGCGCGTGCTCGGCCTCCTCGCGGGTCTCGTACGGGCCGAGCCGGTGCCGCTCGGCGCACCCCTCGCGCGGCTCGACGGTGTTGTGCCTGAGGCAGTAGAACCAGGGCCCCTCGCTCATGCGCGACCTCCTTCGCTCGTCGGACGCGCCTAGCCTTCCACCGGTCACGCGGACCCGCTCGGACGGCGGCGGCGCCTGCTCCAGCCCTCTGCTCTCACCCGGAAGGGGCGCCGGTCGGTGACCGGTGAGGCACAGGGGGTGTCGGATCACCGGTTCGTGCTGCATCCTGCAGCGGTGACCGGCCCGGACGTGCGAGCCCCTGACCTGGCCACCGCCACCCCGGAGCCGGCGACCGCGCACGGCCAGGAGCACCGCGTCGCCGCCCTGACCCTCGCGGTGCTGCTGGCCACGGGCGCCCTGATGGGCTCGGTCAACCTCGTCGTGGACGGCGTGCTGCGCGAGGGCGCGGCCCGGTGGGCCTACGCCGGCACGATGCTGCTGCTCCTCGCCCTCGCCGCCTCGCTGGTCGCACGGGGCCGGCTCGGGCCGGGGCACACGCTCGCCCTGGTCCTGCTGGGTGACCTGATCTACCTCGTCGTGGTCCTCTGCATCGAAGACCCCCTGCGGTACGCCACCCCGCTCATGCTGCTGTTCCCCGCCCTCGCGGCCGCCTGGTTCCTGGAGGCGCGGGCGCTCACCGTGCACATGGCCGTGACGACCGCCGTCTGCCTGGCCGCGCTGTGGCCGAGCTACGACAGCGCCCTCGCCCTCGGTGTCCAGGTCGGGGTGAGCGCCTGCACGCTGAACGGCGCGGCGACCTCGGTGTTCCTGCTGCGCCGGCGGGTGCAGCGCCTGCTGGTGGCGACCGAGACGCTCACCCAGATCGACCCGCTCACCGGGCTGCACAACCGCCGCTACCTCGTCGAGCAGGCCGACCGCCTGTGGCGGCAGGCGCGGCGGGACGGCACCCAGGTGTGCGCCATGGTGCTCGACCTCGACCACTTCAAGCGGCTCAACGACGAGTTCGGGCACGCCGTCGGCGACGCCGTCCTCAGCGCCGTCGCCACCTCCCTCGCGGCCGCCGTCCGCCCCGCCGACGTGCTGGCCCGCATCGGGGGTGAGGAGCTCGTGGTCCTGGGGTCGGTGAGCGACGCAGCCGAGGCCGGCCACCTGGCCGAGCGGCTGCGGTCGGCCGTCGCCCGGGGCCACGGCGCCGGGGGGCATGGTGTCACCGCCTCCATCGGGCTCGCCGTCACCCGCCCGGTCGACGGCGAGGAGGCCGTGGCGGCGCTCTGGCGGCTGGTCGACGAGGCCGACGGGGCGATGTACCGGGCCAAGCGCGAGGGCCGGGACCGGGTGGCCACCGCGGGGGTCCCGCGCGCCCGCAGCCCGCGCGCCGAGGAGACCAGCTCCTAGACCGGTGCGGTCGGCGCTACACGGCCGGCCGCTCGACCGGTGGTTCCGGCGGTTCTCTGCTTGGCTGAGGGCATGTCGCTCGTCGCGCCCGGCCCGACGCGCACGGCGCCGCCTCCGCTGCGCGTGCAGGCCGACGTGCGCGACCGGTGGTTGACCCAGCGGCTGCTCGACGTCCTCCCCGGCCTGATGGACCGGGCGGGCATCGACCTGTGGATCGTGGCCGGCCGCGAGTACAACGAGGACCCGGTCCTCGCCACGCTGCTGCCGGCGTCCTGGTTGTCCGCCCGGCGGCGCACGATCCTGCTGCTGCACCGCAGCGACGACGGCGTCACCCCCGCGGCGGTCTCCCGCTACCCGGTGGGCCAGTTCCTGCCCGCGTGGACCGTCGACCCCCGCGAACCCGCGGGGCGGGGCCAGTGGGCGGAGGTCCGCCGCTTCGTGGAGCAGGCCGATCCCCGCCGCATCGGCATCGACGTCTCCGAGGACTTCGCGCTCGCCGACGGCCTCTCCCACACCGAGCACCGGTTGCTCACCGAGGCGCTGGGCCCCTACGCCGAGCGGCTGGTCTCGGCCGAGCGGCTGGCGGTGAGCTGGCTGGAGACGCGCCTCCCGGAGGAGATCGACGCGCTGCGCGGGATGAACCGGCTGGTGCACCAGGTGATCGCGGAGGCCTTCTCCCCCGCCGTCGTGCGGGTGGGCGAGACGAGCCCCCTCGACGTGGCGTGGTGGATCCGGCAGCGCTTCCACGACCTCGGTGTGGAGCCGTGGTTCCAGCCGTCGGTGCTGCTGCAGCGGGCCGGGGTGCCGCTGGCCGAGGACGGCGGCACGCTGCTCCCCGCCGTCCCCGGGGACGCGGTGGTGCAGCCCGGTGACCTGCTGCACTGCGACGTCGGCCTGAGCTGCCTGGGCCTGCGCACCGACACCCAGCGCAACGCCTACGTCCTGCACGCGGGCGAGACCGACGCCCCCGCCGGGCTGCGCGCCGCCCTGCAGGCGGCCAACCGGCTGCAGGAGCTCACCACGGCCGCGCTGGTGCCGGGCCGCACCGGCAACGAGGTGCTGGCCGCCGCCCGCGCCGCGGCGGCGGACGAGGGCCTCGACGGGGACGTCTACTCCCACCCCATCGGCTATCACGGGCACGGCGCCGGCCCGGCCATCGGCCAGTGGGACCAGCAGCAGGGCGTGCCCGGGGCCGGCGACTACCCGGTGCACCCGGACACGGCCTACGCCCTGGAGCTCGCCGTGCGTCGCACGGTGCCCGAGTGGGGCGGCCAGTGCGTCCGGCTGGGGCTCGAGGAGGGCATCGCGCTCACCGACGCCGGCGTCGAGTACCTCGACGGGCGGCAGACCGACTTCCTGCTCATCGGCTGACAGCCGCGCCGCGCCC